>NZ_JBHWFG010000002.1:0-325843 GCF_042733745.1 Streptomyces sp. NPDC059696 | reverse complement strand
GGGCCGGTTGGGCGGCGCGCCGGGACCACACCTCCTTTTTTTTTTGGGGGGGGGGGGGGGGGGGGGGGGGGGGGGGGGGGCGGGGGGGGGGGGCCCCCCCCCCCCCCGCTTCGCTTCCCGTGAGGGGTTCTCAGACCGCCAGGTCGTACGCGGCCTGGGCATTGAGCCAGGCGTCCACCTCGGTCCAGCGGTAGCGCAGGTGGCGGCCGACCTTGTGCACGTTCGGGCCGATGCCCCGGTACTTCCACTGGTAGAGCGTCTTGACCGGCACCCCGAGGTACTCGGCGACTTCCGCCGGGGTGGCCAGGGGGCCACGTCGGGAGGCATCGGCGGTGGCGCGGGCGGGACGGGGGGAAAGGCTCGGCATAGGGCTCCCTTTTCGGTTTCGGACAACTGCGTGGACAACACGGCCACACCCTGGGCGGAGAAGTCCAGAGTTGGTTCTAGAAGACTCCAGAAGTTCCCGTTGGTGAGCACGGGAGGCAATACCGTAAGGGCGAATTGGCGGTTGACCAAAAAGTCGGCGCCAGGGTGGCGGGTGGTTCGTACGGGCAGGTGGCGCCCCATCGGCGAAGGATGAAGTTAGCTATAGTGCGCTCGCTTTCCGGCGAGCTGAGTCGGTGACGCAGCCTCTCCAGTACCGTATGGCAGGCATTAGTCGGGGCGATTGTGGATCGGGTGGGAAGCGACTTCTGTAGGGTTTAAGAACCAACTCTTGCCAAAGGCTTCGGCTGCAAGTTACAGCTACCTGTTATGGCAACTAGACCTCTTGAAATGGGCCCCGCCGGCCTGCATACCGCCCGCGCCATCGAGCGCATGCGGCTGGCGCTCGGCCTCACCCAGCATCAACTGGCCGCCCGCTGCACCGCGATGGGCCGCCCGATGACCAATACCGCGCTCAGTCGCACGGAGCGCGCCCATCGGCGCTGCGACATCGACGATCTCGTCCTGATAGCCGCAGCCCTCGGTGTCCCGCCGGCGGATCTGCTGCCTACTGGGGCCCGGCTCGCTCATCCTCGTCACTCCGCGGCAGACGCCTGCGGCGGAGCCCGGGAGGCCCTCCTTGGCTGACGTGTACGACCGCTGGCACAAGTCCCATCCCAAGCCGGACGAGACCCAGTGCAGCGAGCACAAGAGCCGCACCCGGTGGATGGTTCCGACCTCTGACCACGGGACCGGGAAGCGCTGGCAGGTCCGGTACCGGGACCTGGACGGCCACCAGCGCAAGGAGAACTTCCACACGAGGGCCGAGGCCGACAAACGGGCGGCCGAGGTCGACGTCGAGATCCGGAGCGGCAGCTACGTTGTTCCCGCCGAGACGAAGCAGACGCTCGGCGCCTACGCCCAGAGGTGGCTCGACGCGAACTCGGTCGGCCCGACCACGGCCCTCCGCTACGAGGCCACCGTCCGCAACCACATCGTGTCCCACCTCGGCCGGCGCGAGCTGCGGTCCTTGAACAAGCCCTCGGTCGTTCAGGGCTGGATCCGCACACTGCAGGACGGCGGCTTCGAGGTGTCGACGATCGAGGGCATCTTCGACGTCCTCTCCAGCATCCTCGGCATGGCCGTGGAGGACGGACTGCTGCCGAAGAATCCGTGCAAGTCGAAGTCGGTCAAGCTGCCGACCGCGACCAAGAAGAAGATCGTCCCCTGGTCCCTGGAGCGCGTGCGTGCCGTCATCGCAGGGTTGCCCGAGCGCTTCCAGGCAGGCGGCAAGCTCGCCTTCGGGTGCGGCCTGCGCCAGGGAGAGGTCTTCGGATGCGCCGTCGAGGACATCGACTTCAGGGGCGGCTGGATCCACGTCAACCGCCAGGTGCGGCTCGTCGGCACGAAGCCCGTCTTCGCCCTGCCCAAGGGCAACAGGATCCGGTCAGTGCCGCTGTCGGCTCAGCTGGCCACTGCCCTCAAGGCCCACATGAGGCGATTCCCGCCGACGGAGGTCACGCTGCCCTGGGCGAAGCCCGACGGCGAGCCCAAGACCTTCCGGCTGCTCTTCGTCGACGAGAAGGGCCGAGCGTACAACCGCAGCGTCTTCAACATGGGCGCCTGGAAGCGAGCCCTGGTCGCCGCCGGCGTGATCCCTCCCCGCGAGCGCGGGGCGAGGTACCTCCAGGCGGCGCCTGAGGACGGCATGCACGCCCTCCGTCACGCGTATGCCTCCGTGCTCCTGGACGCGGGGGAGAGCATCAAGGCGCTCTCCGAGTACCTCGGCCACTCGGACCCGGGTTTTACGCTCCGGACGTACACGCACCTGCTGCCGTCCAGCGAGAGCCGGACCCGCAAGGCGATCGACGACGCCTTCACCGGCGCGGAGCCGTCGGAAACCGGAGAGCCGCAGGGCACATCACCGCCCTCACCAGAACCAATGTGCCCTCAATGTGCCCTAGCCGCCTGACGGCCGTTCCCCGGCACGCAAAAGGGCGAGGCCCGAAGACCCCGCCCGATCCGCAAGAAACCCCACCTCAGGGCCACACCAGGCAGTACGGCTGGTGCCCCGCCTCGTGGAGCCGTACCGAGAAGTCCTGCCACTCGTGCAGCAGCTGGTAGACGTTGAACGCGTCGCGGGGGCCGCCGCGGTCGGGGACCGTCGACCAGATGAAGGCCGCCGCGCCCACCGCCTCCTCGCCGATGCCGCGCAGCGGGTCGACGACCGTCATCGGGAGCTTGACCACCGCGTAGTCGGGGTGCAGGACGACGAGCTCCAGGGGCGGGACCTTGTGCAGGGGGACGCCCTCGATGCCCGTGAGCACCATCGCCGCCATCGTCTCCGGCTTGATCTTCGTGAACATGCCGTTCATGCCGAGCTCGTCGCCGCCGAGCTCCTCGGGGCGCATCGAGATCGGGACGCGGGCCGCGGTCGCGCCGTCGGGCGCTCCGAAGTACTTGTACGTCACCCCCACCCGACCACCATTCCCGCTGCTCCCGGCCCGAAGATCGTCCACCTGACGTTCAGTACGTCCGGCGGCCCGCTCCGGTTCACTCGGTGCACCCTGTGTCCGACGCGGTTCCTGAGCGTCCTCCGCCTCGCGCCGGTGCCGTCCCCGCCGGGCACGTCGAGGACCCAGGTCATCAGTCCCCTCGCCCAGTCCGCCACCGCGATGCATATCTCCACCCGACTGCTTTTTCTAGGACGCGTCGCCCCCGCCGCGCAACCCGATCATCGTGTCAGTGACCTCCCCCACGGCCGCCCGCCGAAACGTGCGCCGAACCAACTGCCCGCGGGATGTCCGCAGCCTCCGACCACGCCGGGCCGTGCGAGCTGTGTGTATCAGGGTCCAGTCTCGCAGACGACGGCGACCCCGGGGCCGGTTGTCCCGTGCCCCGTCCGCCCACGCCCCTGGCCTACCCTGAACAGGTCACTGGCACCCGGAGCCCGACAGCGTCGGAGAAGGTCGGAGAAGTCGCAGGTCATGAGTGAACTGGCATATCCGTATGAAGCACCGGCCTCGCAGGCTCTGTTCGACCGAGCGGCGGCCGTCACGCCCGGCGGCGTGAACTCACCGGTGCGGGCCTTCCGAGCCGTCGGCGGCACGCCGCGGTTCATGGTGTCCGGCACCGGCCCCTACCTGACCGACGCGGACGGCAGGGAGTACGTCGACCTCGTCTGCTCCTGGGGGCCCATGATCCTCGGGCACTCCCACCCCGAGGTGATCGCCGCCGTACAGGACGCCGTCTCCCGCGGTACGTCCTTCGGCACGCCCGGTGAGGGCGAGGTGGCGCTCGCCGAGGAGATGGTGGCGCGCGTCGCGCCGCTGGAGCAGGTGCGGCTGGTCTCCAGCGGCACCGAGGCGACCATGTCGGCGATCCGCCTCGCACGCGGGTTCACGCAGCGCACCAAGGTGATCAAGTTCGCCGGGTGCTACCACGGGCACGTCGACTCGCTGCTCGCCGCGGCCGGCAGCGGTCTCGCCACCTTCGCGCTGCCCGACACGCCGGGCGTGACCGGCGCCCAGGCCGGCGACACGATCGTCCTGCCGTACAACGACCTCGACGCCGTGCGCGAGGCCTTCCGGGCGCACCCCGGTGAGATCGCCTGCGTGATCACCGAGGCGTCCCCGGGCAACATGGGCGTCGTCCCGCCCGCCGAGGGCTTCAACCAGGGCCTGAAGGACGTCTGCGCCGAGAACGGCGCCCTGTACATCTCCGACGAGGTCATGACCGGCTTCCGGACCAGCCGCGCCGGGTGGTTCGGGGTCGACGGCGTCGTCCCGGACCTGATGACCTTCGGCAAGGTCATGGGTGGCGGCTTCCCCGCGGCGGCCTTCGGCGGGCGCGCGGACGTGATGGCCCACCTCGCCCCGGCCGGGCCCGTCTACCAGGCCGGCACCCTCTCCGGTAACCCCGTCGCCACCGCGGCCGGCCTCGCCCAGCTGCGGCTCCTCGACGACGCCGCGTACGCCAAGGTCGACGCCGTGTCGAAGGAGATCCAGGGCCTGGTCACCGAGGCGCTCACCAAGGAGGGCGTCGCGCACCGGCTGCAGACCGCCTCCAACATGTTCTCGGTGTTCTTCACGGACCGGCCCGTGCGGAACTACGAGGACGCGAAGACGCAGGAGTCCTTCCGCTTCACCGCGTTCTTCCACTCGCTGCTCGCCGACGGCGTCTACCTGCCGCCGTCCTCCTTCGAGTCCTGGTTCGTGTCCACCGCGCACGACGAGCGGGCCGTACAGAAGATCGCCGACGCCCTTCCGGCGGCGGCCCGGGCGGCTGCGGAGGCCACGGCATGAGCGACCAGCGGAGCAACGGCGCCGAGGACATCACCGTCGTGCACGTCATGCGGCACGGCGAGGTCGCCAACCCGGACGGCATCCTCTACGGCCGCCTCCCCGGCTACCACCTGTCCGACCTGGGGCGCCGGATGGCCGACCGGGTCGCCGAGCACCTGTCGGGCCGCGATGTGACACATGTCGTCGCCTCCCCGCTGGAGCGGGCCCAGGAGACGGCCGAGCCGATCGCCAAGGCGCACGGGCTGGACCTGGCGACCGACGAGCGGCTGATCGAGGCCGACAACATCTTCCAGGGCAAGACGTTCGGCGTCGGGGACGGGGCGCTGCGCAAGCCGAACAACTGGAAGCATCTGGTCAACCCGTTCCGGCCGTCCTGGGGCGAGCCGTACGTGGACCAGGTCGTCCGCATGATGAGCGCGCTGAGCGCGGCGAAGGACGCGGCCCGCGGGCACGAGGCGGTCGTGGTCAGCCACCAGCTGCCCATCTGGATCGTCCGGTCCTACGTCGAGCGCCGCCGTCTGTGGCACGACCCGCGCAAGCGCCAGTGCACGCTCGCGTCACTGACGACCTTCACGTACCAGGGCGACCGCATCGTCTCCGTCGGCTACACCGAGCCGGCCCGCGACCTCGTCCCGGCCCACCTCCTCGCCGGCGCGAAGCCGGCGAAGGGCCAGACGAAGGCTTACGGGGCGTAGGTCTCACGAGCCGTTCGGGGGGCTCACGATCCGTCCCGGATGGCCTCACGATCCGTCCGGGGTGGTCTCACGATCCGTTCGGGGGGCGTTCCGCAGGCGTCGAGCCTGATGTGTTCGCCCCCTTCCGACCGCTTACGACTACTTACTGATCGCTTACGACCGCTTCGTTACGGAATCTGCGCATTTCAGCGGAACCTCCCCGTTCGTCACGACCTCTGACTGGGTGACCAGCACGACGTGACGAATCGGGGATGCCATGCGCGCTCTCTCCCGCAGGGGAATGCTCGGACTCGGCGCGGGAGCCGCCGCCGTCTCGCTCGCCGGGTGCGGCGGACTCACGGGCTCGGACGACTCCGGCCGCGCCGACGGTTCCGGCGGCGACTCCGTCCAGGGCGGATCGAAGCCGAAGCCCGGGCCCACCGCCCGCCCCATCGGCGACGGATCGACCAGCCACACCGGCAAGCAGCCCCACCAGCCCGCCGCCCCGCAGCCGCTGGAGCCCGGTCAGACCCCGCCGCAGTTCGTGGTGTTCTCCTGGGACGGCGCCGGCGAGGTCGGCAACGGCCTCTTCCCGCGCTTCCTGGACCTCGCCAAGGAGCACGGCGCGAGCATGACCTTCTTCCTGTCCGGGCTGTACCTGCTGCCCGAGTCGAAGAAGCGCCTGTACGACCCCCCGAACAACCCGCGCGGCGCCTCCGACATCGGCTACCTCACCGACGACCACGTCAAGGCGACCCTGAAGAACGTCCGCCGGGCCTGGCTGGAGGGCCACGAGATCGGCACGCACTTCAACGGGCACTTCTGCGGCGAGTCCCACGGCTCGGTCAAGAACTGGACCCCGGCGCAGTGGCGCAGCGAGATCGACCAGGCGAAGTCGTTCGTCAAGGAGTGGCGCACCAACACGGGCTGGACCGACCTGCCGTCGCTGCCGTTCGACTACGACAAGGAGCTCGTCGGCGGCCGCACGCCGTGCCTGCTCGGCCAGGACAACCTGCTGCCCACCGCCCGCGAGCTGGGCTGGCGCTACGACGCCTCCTCGCCCGGCGGCCTCCAGGTCTGGCCCCGCAAGCGCCAGGGCATATGGGACCTGCCCCTGCAGCAGATACCCTTCCCCGGCCGCGGCTTCCAGGTCCTGTCGATGGACTACAACATGCTGGCCAACCAGTCCCTCAACTCCACCAAGGCCCCGGCGCACAACTACCCGGGCTGGCGACGGCAGTCGGCACAGGCGTACATCCAGGGATTCAAGCGGGCATACGAGACAAACCGGGCGCCTCTCTTCATCGGCAACCACTTCGAGCAGTGGAACGGCGGCATCTACATGGACGCCGTCGAGGAGGCCTTCCGGCACATCGCCCGGGAGAAGGAGAAGGGCGCGGATGTGCGTCTCGTCTCCTTCCGGCAGTTCACCGACTGGCTGGACGTGCAGAAGCCCGAGGTGCTCGACCGGCTCCGCACGCTCGGGGTCGGGCAGCAGCCGGCGGGCGGCTGGCGGGAGTTCACCGGCAAGGCCGCCACACCGAACGCCGACCCCTCGGGGAACCCTGCCTGAAATGCGGTTTTCCACCCGCAAGGGGGGTGGGCGAGACCCCCAGAACGGGCATGCGAAACTTTTCACATGAGTGCCGACAGCGCCCCCCAGCGTTCGAACCGCACGACCCGTGCCACCGAGCGCACCCGCCGTGTCCGCCGCAGCGCCACCCTGGCCGCCTCGCTCGCCGCGACCGCGCTGCTGGTCACCGCGTGCGGCTCCGGCGGCACCTCCGGCGGGGGCGGCAACACCAACTTCGTCACCGGCACCGACGGCATCGCCACGGTCGCGCAGGGCAAGCGCACTCCCGCCCCCGACCTGTCCGGCAAGACCATCGCCGGCAAGACCCTCGACGTCGCCGACTACAAGGGCAAGGTCGTCGTCCTCAACGTGTGGGGCTCCTGGTGCAACCCCTGCCGCGCCGAGGCCAAGTACTTCGCGAAGGTCTCCAAGGCGTACGCGGACAAGGGCGTGCAGTTCGTCGGCATCAACACCCGGGACACCTCCACCGGCGCGGCCCTCGCCTTCGAGAAGGACTGGGGCATCACCTACCCCAGCCTCTACGACCCCACCGGCAAGCTGCTGCTGCGCTTCAAGAAGGGCACGCTCAACCCGCAGGCGATCCCCTCGACGCTCATCCTCGACCGGGACGGCAAGGTCGCGGCCCGCTCGCTGTCCGCGCTCAGCGAGGAACGGCTGCTGAAGATGCTCAAGCCGGTCGTCGCCGAGAAGTGAGCGGAGGAGTGACGTGAGCGCAGTCACCACGCTCGCCGCGGTCGCGGACCCCAACGGCACGGTACTCAGGGGCGCTCTGCTGGTGGCCCTGCCGATCGCGCTGCTCGGCGGTCTCGTCTCCTTCTTCTCGCCGTGCGTCCTGCCGCTGGTGCCCGGCTACCTGTCCTATGTGACGGGCGTCGCCGGCACCGACCTCGCCGAGGCGCGGCGCGGCCGGATGGTGGCGGGCGCCTCCCTCTTCGTGCTCGGCTTCACCGCGGTGTTCGTCTCCTCGGGGGCGCTCTTCGGCTACTTCGGCACCACGCTCCAGGAGCACAAGGACGTCTTGTCCAAGGTGCTCGGCGTGCTCATGATCCTCATGGGTGTCTTCTTCATGGGCCTGATGCCCTGGTTCACCCAGCGCGAGTTCCGCCTCCACCGCAAGCCGGTGGCCGGACTGGCCGGAGCACCCCTGCTCGGCGCGTTGTTCGGCATCGGCTGGACACCCTGTATCGGCCCCACCCTGGCCTCCGTGCTCGCCCTCTCCTCCGAGCAGGGCAGCGCCGGACGCGGGGCCGTCCTGACCATCGCGTACTGTCTGGGCCTGGGCGTGCCCTTCGTGCTCGCCGCGGTCGCCTTCCGCAAGGCCCTCGGAGCCTTCGGCTGGATCAAGCGCCACTACGTCTGGGTGATGCGGATCGGCGGCACCATGATGATCGTGACCGGTCTGCTGCTGCTGACCGGCGCGTGGGACCGCATCGTGCAGGAGATGCAGGTCTGGTCCGACGGCTTCACTGTGGGGATCTGATCGATGAGCAAGACCACCGCCTCCGACCCGGCCCCGTCCGCCGAGGACCGGGAGCTGGGTGAAGCCGGCTCGCAGCTGTCCACCGCCCCCAAGGAGGAGGCGACCGGCCTGCCCTCCCTGGGCGTCGTCGGCTGGGTCCGCTGGTTCTGGCGGCAGCTCACCTCCATGCGGGTCGCCCTGCTGCTGCTCCTGCTGCTCTCCCTCGGCGCGATCCCCGGGTCCCTGATCCCGCAGTCCGGCCAGGACGAGACGAAGGTCGCCGACTTCCGCAAGGCCCACCCGACCCTCGGGGACGTCTACGACAAGATCGGCATGTTCCACGTCTACAGCTCGGTGTGGTTCTCCGCGATCTACATCCTGCTGTTCGTCTCCCTCATCGGCTGCATCGTGCCCCGCACCTGGCAGTTCGTGGGCCAGCTGCGCGGCCTGCCGCCCGGCGCGCCCCGGCGGCTGACCCGGCTGCCCGCCCACACCACCTGGCGCACCACGGCCGAACCCGAGCAGGTCCACCAGGCCGCCCTGGCCCTGCTGAGGAAGCGCCGCTTCCGCGCCCATCTCACCGGCGACGCCGTCGCCGCCGAGAAGGGCTACCTGCGCGAGGTCGGCAACCTCGTCTTCCACATCGCCCTCATCGTGATGCTGACCGCCTTCGCCTGGGGCCAGCTGTACAAGTCCGAGGGCAACAAGCTGGTCGTCGAGGGCGACGGCTTCTCCAACACCCTCACCCAGTACGACGACTTCAAGTCCGGCAACCTCTTCAGCTCCGACGACCTGGTGCCGTTCAGCTTCAACCTGAAGAAGTTCACCGGCACCTACGAGCGCACCGGCCCCAACAAGGGCACCCCGCGCGTCTACAAGGCCGGCATCACCTACAGCACGGGCGCCTACGGCAAGGACAAGACCGACACCGTCGAGGTGAACCACCCGCTGGAGATCGGCGACTCCAAGGTCTACCTCGTCAGCCACGGCTACGCCCCGGTCATCACCGTCCGCGACGCCAAGGGCAAGGTCGTCTTCGACGACGCCGTGCCGCTGCTGCCGCTGGACTCCAACGTCACCTCCTCCGGCGTCGTCAAGGTCCTCGACGGCTACCGCAACGCCCAGGGCGAGAAGGAGCAGCTCGGCTTCAACGCGTTCTTCGTGCCGACCTTCGGCGGCCACGCCAGCGGCACGATGCTGTCGCAGTTCCCGGCCCTGGACAATCCGCTGCTCGCGCTCTCCGCCTACCACGGTGACCTGGGGGCCGACTCGGGCATCCCGCAGAGCGTGTACCAGATGGACCGCAGCAACATGAAGGAGTTCAAGAACTCCGAGGGCAAGCTGTTCAAGAAGCTGCTGAAGCCCGGCGAGACCATGAAGCTCCCGAACGGGGCCGGTTCGGTCACCTTCGGCAAGGACATCAAGGAGTGGGCCGGCTTCCAGGTCGTGCAGCAGCCCGGAAGCGGCTGGGCCCTCGCCGGTGCCCTCGCCGCGATCGGCGGCCTGGCCGCCTCCCTGTTCATCCAGCGCCGCCGTGTCTGGGTGCGCGCGGTCAGGGGCGCCGACGGCGTCACCGTCGTGGAGATGGCCGGCCTCGGCCGCAGCGAGTCCGCCAAGGTCCCCGAGGAACTGGGGCACCTCGCCGGCGACCTCTACGAGCAGGCGCCCGGCGTCCCCGGCGTCCCCGGCGTCCCCGACGACCCCGCAGATTCCCCCGACCCCGATCAGGAGCCGGGTACCGAACCCCCCGTACCTGCCGAAGGGGCTGAGAAGCAGTGACTCTCGCCGCCGCCACCAACGAAAACCTCGCGGAGATCAGCAATGTGCTGATCTACTCCGCGATGGCCGTCTACACCCTGGCCTTCTTCGCGTACATCGCCGAATGGCTCTTCGGCAGCCGCAGCAAGGTCGCCCGCACCGCCGCCGCGCTCACCGCCACGGCGGGCGCCGAGAAGGCCGCCCCGGCCGTCACCGTGAACCAGGCCGGCGGCACCACCGTGCTGGAGCGGCCCAAGGTCACCGTGCGGGCCGCGGCCGGCCGGCGCGACGTGCCCGACGGGCCCGGGGCGCACGGCGGGGACGAGCAGGGCGACCTGTACGGCCGCATCGCCATCTCCCTCACGGTGCTCGCGTTCCTGATCGAGTTCGGCGGTGTCCTCACCCGCGCCCTGTCGGTGGAGCGCGCACCGTGGGGCAACATGTACGAGTTCAACATCACGTTCTCCACGGTCGCGGTCGGGGTCTACCTCGGGCTGCTGGCGCTGAAGAAGAACGTGCGCTGGCTCGGCCTGTTCCTGATCACCACGGTCCTGCTCGACCTGGGCCTCGCGGTCACCGTCCTCTACACCGCGAGCGACCAGCTGGTCCCGGCCCTGCACTCGTACTGGCTGTACATCCACGTCTCGACGGCGATCTTCTGCGGCGCGGTCTTCTACGTGGGCGCCATGGCCACGATCCTGTACCTGTTCAAGGACTCCTACGAGAGCAAGCTGGCGAGCGGCGGCACGCCCGGCACCTTCGCGACCTCCGTCCTGGAGCGCCTGCCCTCGTCCGCGTCCCTCGACAAGTTCTCCTACCGCGTCAACGCGGCCGTCTTCCCGCTGTGGACGTTCACGATCATCGCGGGCGCCATCTGGGCCGGCGACGCCTGGGGCCGCTACTGGGGCTGGGACCCCAAGGAGACCTGGTCGTTCATCACCTGGGTCGCCTACGCCTGCTACCTGCACGCCCGCGCCACGGCCGGCTGGAAGGGCCGCAAGGCCGCCTACCTGGCTCTCGTCGCCTTCGGCTGCTGGCTGTTCAACTACTACGGCGTGAACATCTTCGTCTCCGGCAAGCACTCCTACGCGGGCGTGTAGCTCCCGCCGGGGCACTCACCGCCGGGGAGCGGGGGCGTGGTCCGCGACGGACGCGATGATGTCGCGCAGCCGGTCGGCGTACAGCCGCAGGTTCTTGTGCGCGACGTCCGTGTCCGGGTAGCGGGCCGCGAACCACAGGCCCTCGTGCAGGCGGGTGACCCAGGCGCAGACCTGGTCGCCGTAGGACACGCGGATCAGGCCGTAGGCGTTGCGCTCGGTCCAGGTCTCCGACTCGGGGATGTCGCGGGCGTCGGCGTACGACACGATCGAGTACATGTCGGGGGACGTCGGCCGGAAGTCCGCGCCGAGCAGCCTGAGCACCCGGGCCAGCGGCATGCGGGCCAGCGGCCGGGTGGTGTGCAGCGCGGCGCGTACGGTCTTCAGCGCGGCGGGGAAGTCGGGCGCCCCGTCGACGGGCACCTCGATCGGGGCGCCGCCGACGTACCAGCCCACCGAGTCCGAGTACGCGGACTTCGCCCGGGTGTGGAAGGGCACCACCGTCCGGTAGACGGGCTCGCCGCCGATCTCGTGGACGATCAGTGCCGTCGCCGCCAGCAGCCCGACGAGCGAGCCCCCGTAGGGGCGGCAGTACGCCTCGAAGGCGGCCGCGGCGTCGGCGTCCACGAGCATCTCGCGCATGAGCTTCTGCGTCGGCAGCCCGCCCTCCGGGTCCAGGCCGAGGTCGACGGGGAAGCTCGGCAGCCGGCCGTCGCAGCGGCGGATGAACTCCCGCCAGCGGGCGACGATCCGATGGTCCGCGTCGAGGCGGTCCGCGTCGGCCCGCTCCGCCTCGCAGAAGTCGACGTAGCTGGAGACCGGTTGCCGGTGCGGGGGGCGGCCGGTCCTGTGGGCTGCGTACAACTCCTGGATCTCCGCGGGGATGCGGTAGATGGAGAACGCGTCGACGTTGCTGTGGTCGAAGGCCATGTACACGCTGGTGGAGTCGTCCCGGACGACGGCCGTGTAGATGAGGTTGGGCCAGCGCAGCGCGTCGGCGGTGGTGTCGAAACGGTCCTGGAGGTGCTGGGCCAGGGCCGCGGGGTCGGTGAACTCCCCGGCGTCCTCGCGGTGCAGGGAGACCGAGGCCTCGTCCAGCGTGAACCGGCGGATCGAGTCACCGGGCCCGCCCGCCCAGCGGAAGCCGCTGCGCAGCGTCTCGTGGCGCAGCGTCCAGCCGCGCAGCGCCGCACCGAGCGCGTCCAGGTCGGCCCGGCCCGGCAGGTCGAAGGCGGCGCCGATCCAGGTCGGCACGAACAGACCGTCCTCGCGCACGGTCCGTGCCGTCCGCAGGTGTGACTCCTGGATGTAGGCCGGCGGCCTGGAGTCCTCCGGCAGGGCCTTCGCCGTCGCGACGGTCGCCGGACTGAGCGTCCATTCGACGAGCCGTCCGGGCCGGACCTCGCAGCGCTGGATGTCAGTCATTCGCACAGGGCGTCTCCGTTCGCAGGTGGGACAGACCCGACCAAGACAATGCCGATCGGGCCACCGCCCACACGGGGAGTCGCCGATTTTCAATGGAACGGATGGCACCTCGAACGACGATCCGGGCTCCGGGCAGGACACCGCGTTGACGAATCGGCCCATTCCTCAGATCAGCGGCCCGGTGGGCTGCGCCCGTCACGGGTGCGTCGTAGGCTCGTGAATATCGCAGACGCGCGTCGAAAAGCCCGACTCCATTGCGCCCTCTCGGTGCACGAGCACAGCGGGGAAGTGACGTCCGATGGCGACAGTCGTCAACTACCGGAGCAGCAGAATCCTCGAATTGATGGACGCGCGCGAGGAGCAGCGTGACGCCGAATGGTTGAAGGACGCACTGCAGCAGGCCGTCCTGCTGGAGCTGGCCACACTTCCGCCGTATCTGTGCGCCCTGTGGTCCGTCGAGGACCAGGAGTCGGACGTCGCCCTCGCCATCGGGCGCGTCGTCTTCGACGAGATGTCACATCTGGGGCTCGCCGGGAATCTGCTGACCACGATCGGGGGCACGCCCCGCCTGGCCAGCGCCCAAACGGCACCGAAGTACCCCGGCCCGCTGCCCGGGGGCGTGCGCCCGGGGCTGAAGGTGTTCCTGAGCGGGCTGACCAAGGACGCCCTGGACCTGTTCTCCCGGATCGAGGAGCCCGACGACCCGGTCACCGTGGAGAGCGCCGGGTTCACGTCCATCGGGGCCTTCTACTCCGCGATCGGCGAGGCGTTCCGGCAGCATCCGGAACTGATCACCGGTACCCGGCAGATACGCCGCTTCATGTCGCACCACGGCGAGGGCAACGACGTGGTGGACATCGCCTCGCCGGCCGACGTCGAGAAGGCCATCGGCATCATCAAGGAGCAGGGGGAGGGCACGTCCGCCTCGCCGGAGAACCCCCATCCCGGGGAACAGGGGGAACTCGCCCACTACTACGTCTTCCGGGAACTGTTCCACGGCCGCAGGGTGATCAGGACGTCGGAGAACCCCGACGTGTGGGAGTTCGCCGGCGATCCCATCGCGATGCCCTCCGCCCTGCCCATGGGGACGGTGCCGGCCGGCGGCTGGGAGGCCGGGGGCCTGCCCGCGCCGGACGAGGAGACGAGGCAGCGGCTGGTGGAGGTCAATCTCCAGTACAGCGCGATGCTGAGGTTCCTCGAACAGGCCTGGGAGGCCACTTCGGCGGCGACGATGCAGAGCAGACTCTCGGCAGCGGTGACCCGCATGCGCATGCTCGTCGACCCGTCCGGGCGCCTGATGCAGACCCCCCTGCCCGACGGCAGCGGCCGGACTTACGGTCCTGAATTCAGGTATGTGGATCCGTGATCGCGGACCGTAAATTCGAATTCAACCAGTCTCGCTTTTCACGGGATTGGCCACGACTCGCGACGGTCTGGGGCCGGTGCGATAGTGAAGTATGAGTGAAAACATAGCCATTGACGTCTACGACGACGAACAGTTGACGTCGGAACAAAGAGAAGATGCGATCCGCTCAGTGCGGACCATGGCGGCGCCCGCGATCGAGTCCCGTAACGGTTATCTCGAAACAGAAGCCGCCGCAACGGAATTGTCCAACGCGATCAACAGGCCACTGCTCGATCTTGTCGAGCGGGACGACAAGGCCCGGCACGCGGCTGAGGGCGCGGTGCCCCTGCTCAAGGTCGAACCGGACTTCCACATCGACTGGCTGGACTCCCCGGTCGGCTCCACCGAACCACCGAGCGTCACCGGCCGGAGCTTCTTCGCGCCGCCGTTCCACTTCGGCTGGGCGTGGCACCGGATCGACGGCGGGGCACCCGAAGCGGTCATCGTCGACCGGCCCAGCGGCACGGTGATCTTCGACGGCCGCTCCGGCCCGCTGGCACCGAACGGCCGCAACAAGTTCGTGGAGATCCACGCCGGCTTCGGCGTCGGTTTCCGGCCCGACCGGGACGGCGTGCTGACCGCCACCTCCGACCGGCGGTTCATGAAGTTCTACTACGGGGTCGCCGCCCACGGAATCGGCAGCTGGGCCGTCGCCGAAGGCGGCACCGAATGTTCCATCATGTCGGAGGGGAACTGGAAGGCGGGCGAGTCCCGCAAGAAATTCCGCAAGAGGGTCAGCGTCAACGAGCGCGAGACGTTCGAGTCGAATCTGTTCGGAGACGGAGTCATGCGCCATATGGTCCCGGTGCGGGCCGGCCACGACTACCAGTTCAACGTCGGAGCATGGCTGTTCGTCGACAACACCTCCGGGGTGGGTCAGTCCGGAGCTCTCGCACAGGTCCGGTGCGAGGTGCCGGTCATGGAACTGACCGGCCCGTGACCTGTTCGAGCACGGCGTAGTCCGCGAAGCTGCGGCGGTAGCGCAGGTGCCGGGTCTCCTGGGTGTGCCTGCGCTGCCACTCCTCCACGTCGCCGGGCGCCCGGCACGGACCCGAGCCCGCCCCGCAGTCCTCCTCCTCGCCGGAGACGCAGTACGCCTCGTACTCGGGCTGCGCCGACGGATCCTGCACGATCGTGTACGGCACGTACCGGAAGACCCTGCGGCCGGACGACTCCCCACCGTGCTCGTCACGCTGGTGCTGGCGCAACAGCACGTTCGCGTCGGTCACCGCACTGCCGTCGAACGCGGCCCTGGCCCTGTCCCGCCGCAGCGCCAACTCCTCACAGGTCGCACACCCGGGCACCGGGGAGGGCGGCCGGGCCGGATCGGCCGCCAGGCCTTCCCTGGAACGGTCGTTGAGCGCGCGCACGCCCGCGCTGAGCCGCTCCTCCGGTGTCGCCGCACGGATCCTCGCCGGATCCGCCTGCCACTCCCGGCCACCGCCGACCGGGCGCAGCATCACGTACGGGCCGGTCCTGTCCTGGTACGCGCCGACCTTGCGCGTCTGTGGGTCGTAGACGAGCGTTCCCGGTTCCATTCCGCACACCTCCGTCACTCTGGGTGTATCGAGCGTTGCGCACGGGAACGGTCCGGTTCAATGCTTGGCGTGTGACACCGGTGCACTGTCACGGAGGGGGAGTGGTGGGCCGACGGAACGGCGGGGCGAGCACGGCGGCGGTGTTCGGGGAGGTCCTGCGGCACTTCCGCGAGGCCGCGCTGCTCACGCAGGAGGGCTTGGCCAGGCAGATCCCGTGCGACCGCTCGCATGTCGCACGGGTCGAGGGCGGTACGAGGGTCCCGCAGGACACGTTCGCCAAGACCTGTGACGAACTGCTGGGCACGGGTGGGGTGTTGGCGCGGCTGTGGGCCCGGATCGACTGGTATCCGCAGGTGGAGCATCCCGACTGGTTCCGCCGCCGGGCGGAGATGGACGAGGTGGCCGTCTCCCTGCGGGAGTACCAGGAGCGTGTGATGCCGGGCTTGTTGCAGACGGCGGAATACGCCCGGTCGCTGTCGCGCCGTTATGTGAGCGGGGTGGAGCTCGAGGAACGAGTGCGGGCTCGACTGAGTCGGCAGCAGCGCTTCCTGGCCGACGGCGGTCCGCTGTACTTGGTGGTCCTCGACGAGAGCTGCCTGCGCAATGTGGTCGGCGGCCCGGATGTCATGCGAGACCAGTGCGCCCACTTGCTGAAGCTGGCAGGGCGCCCCAACATCCGCATCCAGGTCGCGCCCGCGGGTCCCGTCGAGATCGTTCGTCCCAGCGGCTCCATGTCGCTGATCGCGCTGCCGGAAGGGCACCACTGGCTGTACTCGGAGTCCCTGAACCGGGGCCACTTCACGAACGATCCGGCCCTCTACGAGCGCTATAACCAGTTCTATGATGTGCTCAGGGCGGACGCCCTGTCAGCTCCTCAGTCCGCCGCTCTGATCCACGAGACGATGGAGAGGTACGGGCACCATGGACAGGAATGCGCTGACCTGGGTCAAGAGCAGCTACAGCGACGGAAACGGCGGCAACTGCATCGAAATAGCCCCCGGTTTCCCCGAAACCGTCCCCGTTCGCGACAGCAAGAACCCTGACGGACCCGTCCTGGTCGTGAGCCGGACCGCCTGGGCGGCGTTCACAGCCGCCCTCTGACGCTCACTCCTCGCGCTTGCGCTCGTCCGGGTCGACGTCCTTGTCCTGGTCGAGTGACTTCAGGAAGTCGGGGTTGTCGTCGGGTGCCACCCACTGCCGGGGGCGCTGGGACGACGGGACGCGCTTCTTGCCGGCGATCAGCCAGGAGATCGACCCGACGAGCGGAAACACCAGCACCAGCAGCGCCCACAGCGGCTTGGGCATGTGGCGGATCTCGTCGTCCTGCGTGCTGATGCAGTCGATGAACGCGTACACGCTGAGCGCCAGCGGCACGAGGAACATCAGTACCCGGAGCATGCGGCCTCTCAGCGAAAGCGGTGGGTGGTTCCAGGCCAGGGTAGCGGCTCGGGGATACTGGACCCCATGGCTTACGACGATCTTCGCTCCCTGCTCAGGGCGCTGGAGCGCGAGGGTGACCTCAAGCGCATCAAGGCCGAGGTCGACCCGTATCTGGAGGTCGGGGAGATCGTCGACCGGGTGCAGAAGTCCGGCGGCCCCGCCCTGCTCTTCGAGAACGTGCGCGGGTCGAGCATGCCGCTCGCGATGAACGTGTTCGGCACGGACCGGCGGCTGCTGAAGGCCCTCGGCCTGAAGTCGTACGCGGAGATCACCGAGCGGATCGGCGGGCTGCTGAAGCCCGAGCTGCCGCACGGCTTCGTCGGCGTGCGCGAGGCCTTCGGCAAGCTCGGCGCGATGACGCACGTACCTCCGAAGAAGGTGAAGGACGGCCCCGTGCAGGAGGTCGTCCTGACCGGGGACGACGTCGACCTGGACCGGCTGCCGGCCCTGTTCACCTGGCCGAAGGACGGCGGGTCGTTCTTCAACCTGGGACTGACCCACACCAAGGACCCGGAGAGCGGCGTCCGCAACCTGGGGCTGTACCGGCTCCAGCGGCACGACAAGCGCACCATCGGCATGCACTGGCAGATCCACAAGGACAGCCGCAACCACTACCAGGTGGCGGCCAGGCGCGGGGAGCGGCTGCCCGTGGCGATCGCCTTCGGGTGCCCGCCCGCCGTGACGTACGCCTCGACCGCCCCGCTGCCGGGGGACATCGACGAGTACCTGTTCGCGGGGTTCCTCGCGGGCAAGCGGATCGAGATGGTCGACTGCAAGACCGTGCCGCTCCAGGTGCCCGCGCAGGCCGAGGTCGTGATCGAGGGCTGGCTGGAGCCGGGCGAGATGCTGCCCGAGGGGCCGTTCGGCGACCACACCGGCTTCTACACGCCCCAGGAGCCCTTCCCGGCGCTGACCATCGACTGCATCACGATGCGCAAGCGGCCGCTGCTCCAGTCGATCGTCGTGGGCAGGCCGCCCACGGAGGACGGGCCGCTGGGACGGGCGACGGAACGCTTCTTCCTGCCGCTGCTGAAGATCATCGTGCCGGACATCGTGGACTACCACCTGCCGGAGGCGGGCGGTTTCCACAACTGCGCGATCGTCTCGATCGACAAGAAGTACCCGAAGCACGCGCAGAAGGTCATGCACGCGATCTGGGGCGCGCACATGATGTCGCTGACCAAGCTGATCGTGGTCGTCGACTCCGACTGCGACGTGCACGACCTGCACGAGGTCGCCTGGCGGGCGCTGGGCAACACCGACTACGCCCGGGACCTGAGCATCGTCGAGGGCCCGGTCGACCATCTGGACCACGCCTCCTACCAGCAGTTCTGGGGCGGCAAGGCCGGCATCGACGCGACGAAGAAGTGGCCCGAGGAGGGTTACACGCGCGACGGCGGCTGGCCCGACATGGTGGAGTCCGATCCGGAGACGGCGGCGAAGGTGGACCGCCGCTGGAAGGAGTACGGCCTGTGACCAGCGCATCCGCCGCGATTCCGCAGCCGGGACGCACCAAGGCGTTCCTGCGGCTGGTGATGATCGAGCACTCGGTCTTCGCGCTGCCCTTCGCCTACATCGCCGCGCTCACGGCCATGTACCAGTGGGACGAGAACATCCACTGGGGGCGGCTGCTGCTGGTCACCGTCTGCATGGTGGGGCTGCGCACCTTCGCGATGGCGGTCAACCGGATCATCGACCGGGAGATCGACGCGCGGAACCCGCGCACCGCGCAGCGCGAGCTGGTCACCGGCGCGATGTCGGTGAGGCACGCCTGGACGGGCGCGCTGATCGCGCTGGCCGTCTTCCTCGGCGCCGCCGCCCTGCTGAACCCCCTGTGCCTGGCGCTGGCCCCCATCGCGGTGATCCCGATGGTGGTCTACCCCTACGGCAAGCGGTTCACGAACTTCCCGCAGGCCATCCTCGGCCTCGCCCAGGCGATGGGCCCGATCGGCGGCTGGCTGGCCGTCTCGGGGGAGTGGTCCTGGGACGCGGTGATCCTCGGCCTCGCCGTGGGCATCTGGATCGGCGGCTTCGACCTGATCTACGCCTGCCAGGACGTGGAGACCGACCGCGAGATCGGCGTGATGTCCGTACCGGCCCGCTTCGGCATCCCGGCGGCGATCTGGGGCGCGCGGGTCTGCCACGCCCTCACGACGGCCCTGTTCGTCTGGTACGCCCTCGCCACCGGCGCCGGCGCGTTCTTCTGGCTGGGCCTGCTGATCGTCGCCGCGGCGTTCCTCTACGAGCACTCGATCGTCCGCCCCCACGACCTGTCCCGGGTGAACCGCGCCTTCTTCAGCGTCAACGGCTTCATCGGCATCGCCCTGTTCGTGTGCGCGCTGCTGGACCTGCTGGTGCGGGGCCTGACGGTCTGATCACGGGGCGGTGAGCGCGCGGCCCGCCTCCGGGCGGCGGCGGAACAGGAACGCCGCCGCCACGCCCGCCAGCAGGCCTGTCAGGTGGCCCTGCCAGCTGACGCCCGTCTGCGTCGGGGCCAGGCCCGCGAGGATCGAGCCGCCCCACACCGCGGCGACCAGCACGCCCGCCAGGACCCCGAAGGCGCGGCGCTCGACGACGCCGCTGACCAGCAGGAAACCGAACAGGCCGAAGATCACGCCCGAGGCGCCCGCGGTGTTGCTGTGCTCCGGGGCGACGAGCCAGACACCGAGCCCGTCCACGACGATGATCAGCGCGGCCACCAGCAGGAAGCGCCGCAGCCCCGACAGCGCGGCCAGGAAGCCCAGGACCAGCAGCGGCACGGTGTTCGCCAGCAGATGGGCGAAGCCGAAGTGGACGAAGGACGAGGGGACGACGTCGGCCAGCTCGGACGGGTCGCGCGGGGTGACACCCAGGCCGTCCAGCGCGTGGCCCGTGGCCACGTCCACGATTTCCAGCAGCCACAGCAGCGCCACCCACGCCAGCATCAGCTTGCCCGCGGCCAGCGCGCGATCGCCCTGTGACCACCCCGCTCGCGGATCCGGCATGGCGACCCCCAGTGCTCGCTCGTCCCCTCCGGGCAACGGCCCGCACCCCTGGACCGGTTCCCCTCCTGTGACGCCCGATAGGCTCGGAGTCGTGAACCCAGTCAAGCCAGGCGAGACGCCACGTACGCCTTGGATCGTAGGGGTGTCCGGGGCATCCGGCACCCCCTATGCCGCTGCCGTGCTGCGGGCGCTGCTGGACGCCGGTGAGAGCGTCGACCTCGTGGTGTCCCGGGCCTCCCGGCTCACCCTGCTGGACGAGACCGGGATCTCCTTCCGGGACGCCCACTGGCAGTCCGACCTGCGGGAATGGCTCTCCCGGGGCGCCGACGGCAAGCCGGGCACCTTCGCCGTCGACCTCGGCGCCGTACGGCACTGGAGCGCCGGCGACCTGGCCGCCGGGCCCTCCTCGGGGTCGTATCCCACCAAGGGCATGCTCATCGTGCCCGCCTCGACGGCGAGCGTCGCCGGGGTCGCGCTCGGCCTGTCGAAGGACCTGCTGCAACGGGCGGCGAGCGTGACCCTCAAGGAGGGACGCAAGCTGATCGTGGCCGTGCGGGAGACCCCGCTGAACGGCCAGACCCTGCGCCACCTGGTCACCCTCGACGACGCGGGCGCGACGGTCGTGCCCGCCTCACCCGCGTTCTACGCGGGCGCGACGCACATCCAGGACCTGGTGGACTTCGTCGCCGGCCGCGTCCTCGACGCGGCGGGCGTGCCGCACCGGCTCTACCGCCGTTGGCAAGGTGAACTCGGCGGCGGTGCGCACCGCGACGGCTGAGCAGTACCCGAACCTCATCGGACTCAACGACAACTTCAGCGGAAGGCTTCGATCGCAATGGACGCGGTGGACAGGCAGCTCATCCAGGCCCTGAGGGAGAACGGCCGGGCCTCCTACGCGGAGCTGGGACGCCTCGTCGGACTGTCGGGACCCAGTGTCACCGACCGCATCAACCGGCTGGAGGCCGCCGGCGTCATCACCGGCTACCGGGCCACCGTCGACGCCGCCTCGCTCGGCCTGGGCGTGACCGCCCTGATCGGCATCTCGCTCTCCGACGCCACCGACCACGAGGACGTGGCGCAGCGGCTGAAGGACCTCACGGAGATCGAGGACTGCTGGTTCATCGCGGGCGACGACTCGTACATGCTCAAGGTGCGGGCGGCGGACGTCGACGGACTGGAGAAGATGATCCGGCGGCTCAGCGGCATCGAGGGCGTCTCCCGGACGCGTACGACCATCGTGCTCTCCACGAAGTGGGAGAACCGGGTCGGGGAGCTGCCCGAAGAGGAGTAGACCCGTCGTCGTACGGTGGGGACGTCGTCGTAGAAAGGTGTGGGCATGGATCTCGGGCTCAAGCGCGAGCTGGAGGAGAAGGTCAGGGCGGGTGAGCGCCTGACCCGTGAGGACGGCATCGCGCTGTACGAGTCGGACGACCTGGCCTGGCTCGGCGGCCTCGCGCACGAGGTGCGCACCCGCAAGAACGGCGACGTCGTGCACTTCAACGTCAACCGTCACCTCAACATGACGAACGTGTGCACGGCCTCCTGCGCGTACTGCTCCTTCCAGCGCAAGCCGGGGGAGAAGGACGCGTACACGATGCGGATCGAGGAGGCCGTCAAGCTCGCGAAGGCGATGGAGTCGGAGAACCTCACCGAGCTGCACATCGTCAACGGGCTGCACCCGAACCTGCCGTGGCGGTACTACCCGCGGTCGCTGCGCGAGCTGAAGGCGGCGCTGCCGGACGTCTCCCTGAAGGCCTTCACGGCGACGGAGATCCACCACTTCGAGACCATCTCGGGGATGAGCGCCTCGGAGATCCTCGACGAGCTGATCGACGCCGGTCTGGAGTCCCTCACCGGCGGCGGCGCGGAGATCTTCGACTGGGAGGTCCGGCAGCACATCGTGGACCACCGCACCCACTGGGAGGACTGGTCCCGGATCCACCGGCTCGCGCACGAGAAGGGTCTGAAGACCCCGTGCACGATGCTGTACGGGCACATCGAGGAGCCGCGTCACCGGGTGGACCACGTGCTGCGGCTGCGTGAGCTGCAGGACGAGACCGGCGGCTTCCAGGTCTTCATCCCGCTGCGGTACCAGCACGACTTCGTCGACATGCAGGACGGCAAGGTGCGTAACCGCCTCCAGGCGCGGACGCAGATGGCGACGGGCGCGGAGGCGCTGAAGACCTTCGCCGTGTCGCGGCTGCTGTTCGACAACGTGCCGCACGTGAAGGTCTTCTGGGTCATGCACGGGGTGCAGACGGCGCAGCTGGCGTTGCAGCACGGTGCGGACGACATGGACGGGTCGGTCGTCGAGTACAAGATCACTCATGACGCGGACAACTACGGGACGCCGAACAAGCTGACGCGTGAGGATCTGCTGGATCTGATCCGTGACGCGGGGTTCCGGCCGGTGGAGCGGAACACGCGGTACGAGATCATTCGGGAGTACGAGGGGCCCGACCCCTTGCTTCGCGAGGCGCCGCAGCCCATGCGGGTCTGATGGCGGGTGCGGGTGTGTGGGGGGCTTTCGCGCAGTTCCCCGCGCCCCTGAGGTGGGTACTCGACCGGCATGGTGGCCACCGGGGCGCCTGAAGACGCCTATACCGCTGAACCCTTTGTGCCTGCGCGGGGCGGTCTTCCCGCTCTGCGGCGGGCCGCTGCCGAGTGCCGGGGGTGTCCCCTGCATCGGGACGCCACGCAGACCGTGTTCGGCGCGGGGGACGCCGATGCCCGGGTCATGCTCGTGGGGGAGCAGCCCGGGGATCAGGAGGACCGGCAGGGCAAGCCGTTCGTGGGGCCGGCCGGGAAGCTGCTGGACCGGGCCCTCGGGGACGCCGGCATCGACCCTGCCGAGGCCTATGTCACCAACGCCGTGAAGCACTTCAAGTTCACGCAGGCCGAGCCCCGGAAGCGGCGGATCCACAAGGCTCCGAGCCTGCGGGAGATGACCGCGTGCGGGCCCTGGCTGGCCGCCGAGCTGGCGGTCGTGGAGCCGGAGCTGATCGTCGTCCTCGGGGCGACCGCCGGGAAGGCGCTGCTGGGGTCGTCCTTCCGGGTGACACAGGTGCGGGGGACGGTGCTGGAGGAGGAGATCCACGGGCGGCCGGAGCGGCTGGTGCCGACCGTCCATCCGTCGTCGGTGCTGCGGTCCGACGACCGGGAGGCGGCGTACCGGGGGCTGGTGTCGGACCTCCGGGTGGCGGCCGACGCCCTGTCGTAATGGCTACGATTCCCGCATGCCCCTTACCCTCACGCTCGAACCCGCCGTCACTCCCGCGCTGCGTGACGGCCTGCTCGATCTGTGGACCGATGTCTCCAACGCCGGGGGAGCCGTCGGATACGTGCCGCCGGTGACGCGCGAGGAGATCCGTCCCGCGCTGGTGCAGCACTTCGCGGCGATGGCGGACGGGCGGGTCAAGCTCCTCGTCGGGCACGACGAGGAGGGGCGGGTCGCGGCGACGGCGTTCCTGACCTTCAACACGCACCACCTGATGACGCACTGGCTGTGGCTGTACACGGTGATGGTGCACCCCAGGCACCAGGGCAAGGGCTGGGGGCGGGACCTGCTGCGCGCCGCCGCGGACACGGCCCGCGCGATGGACGGGATCGAGGCGATCCGGCTGACCTGCCGGGGCGGTCTCGGCCTGGAGCGGTTCTACGAGTCCTGCGGCTACAAGGAGGTCGGGCGGATCCCCGGGGCGATCCGGGTGGGGCCCGGGGAGGACCGCGACGACGTGGTCATGCTGCTGCCCCTCGTCTGACCCCCCTGCAGGACCGGCCGCTGCGCGTGCTTCACTGGACGGTGCCCCTTTGGGTGTGTTCCGGCCGTTCGAAACGGAAGAGTGGATTGAGATGCTCCGCTACACGCTGATGCGCCTCGGAATCTTCGTGGCCTGCCTCGTGGTCGTCTGGGGCGCCGTCTACTCCGGCATCGCCCCGCGCGGACTCGGTAACAGCAACGGGCTGTGGGTCGTGGCCCTCGCCCTGCTCATCTCCGCGCCGATCAGCCTGGTCGTGCTGCGCAAGGAGCGGGACCGGGCGTCCGTGCAGGTCGCGCAGCGCGTCGACCGGATGAAGGCGAACATGGAGGCCAACCGCAGCCAGGAGGACGCCGCCGACGACACCGTCCGCACCCAGGGGCAGACCTCGTAGGGCCTGTCCGCGGGGGTCCTGGCCGGGCCCGCACACGCGTGCAGCGCCCCGTTTCCGTACATGCTCGGAAACGGGGCGCTTTGCGTTGTATGGGTGTGTGCGCGGCGTCACCTGTCAAAGCCAGGCTTTGGGGTCCTCAAAGCTCCGGTGTTAAGGTCGTGGTATGAAGTCAGCAGTCGCGCCCCATTCGCCTCTGAGCGCTCCGCTCGTGGCGCGGCTGCACGTGGATCTCTGTCGGTGCGCGTCCGCTTTCTGTCGTCCCTGACGTCACGCAACCCCCCGTCGTCTCCCACGTCAGTCCCCCCAACGCGTCCCCCCAACGGAGTCAGTCCGTGTCCTCACACACGAAGTCCTTCAAGGTGCCCTTCTGGGCCCAGATACTCGCCGGTCTCGTCCTGGGTGTGCTGCTGGGCTGGCTCGCCCGCAGCCAGGACCTGTCCTGGCTGACCACGACACTGGAGAAGGTCGGCGACACCTTCATCGGGCTGCTGAAGCTCGCGGTCGCCCCGCTCGTCTTCTTCGCGATCCTCGTGTCGATCACCAACCTGCGGAAGGTCAACAACGCGGCCCGGCTGGCCTCGCGCACCCTCCTCTGGTTCATGATCACCTCGCTGATCGCGGTCAGCATCGGTCTGATCATCGGCCTGGTCACCAACCCGGGCGCCGGTACCGGCCTCACGCCCAAGGACGGCGCGAAGCCCAAGGACACCGGCTCCTGGATCGACTTCCTGACGGGCATCGTCCCGACCGACGTCATCACGCCGTTCACCGAGCTGAACGTGCTGCAGATCGTCTTCATGGCCGCCGTCGCCGGTATCGCCGCGCTCCAGCTCGGTGAGAAGGCCCAGCCGATCCTCACCCTCAGCGAGTCCGTCCTCAGCCTGCTCCAGAAGGCGCTGTGGTGGGTCATCCGGCTCGCCCCGATCGGCACCATCGGCCTCATCGGCTACGCCATCGCCACCTACGGCTGGGACCTGATCGGCAAGTACGCGACGTTCACCGCCGACATTTACGTCGGCTGCCTCATCGTGCTGTTCGGCGTCTACCCGACGCTGCTCGCGACCGTCGCCAAGGTCAACCCCGTCCAGTTCTTCAAGGGCGCCTGGCCCGCGATCCAGCTGGCCTTCGTCTCCCGCTCCTCCGTCGGCACCATGCCGCTGACGCAGAAGGTCACCGAGCGGCTCGGCGTGCCGAAGGAGTACGCCTCCTTCGCCGTGCCGTTCGGCGCCACGACCAAGATGGACGGCTGCGCCGCGATCTACCCGGCCATCGCCGCGATCTTCGTCGCCCAGATCTTCGACATCCAGCTGGGCGTCGGCGACTACCTGCTGATCGCGTTCGTCTCGGTGGTCGGCTCCGCCGCGACGGCCGGCCTGACCGGCGCGACGGTCATGCTGACCCTCACCCTCTCCACCCTCGGCCTGCCGATGGAGGGCGTCGGTCTGCTCCTCGCGATCGACCCGATCCTGGACATGATCCGCACCGCGACCAACGTGGCCGGACAGGCGCTGATCCCGGTCCTGGTCTCGGCCCGGGAGAACCTGCTCGACCGCGACGCCTACGCCACGGCCGACGGCTCCTCCCTGGACGCGCCGCTCGACGAGCCGCGCGACCGGACCGAGCCGGTCACCGCGACCGCCTGACGGCGGCACGGCCGCACGGCTGCTCGACGGCAGCACCGGCCGCACGCGTTCACGGGCCCCCTGAGCGGCCCTTCCCCGGACGACCCGGGCGAGGGCCGCCCAGGGGGCCCGTACGCTAAGCGCTATGGGTGCCGTGAAGACCAAGCGGATGCCGCGCGCGGTCCGTGAGCAGCAGATGCTGGACGCCGCCGTGCGGACCTTCGGCCAACGGGGCTACATGGCCGCGTCGATGGACGAGATCGCCGAACTCGCCGGTGTGTCCAAGCCGTTGGTCTACCTGTACCTCAACTCCAAGGAAGACCTCTTCACCGCCTGCATCCGCCGCGAGGCGGGGGCCCTGGTCGACGCGGTGCGGGCCGGGGTCCGCCGCGACCTGCCCGCCGACCGGCAGCTCTGGGAAGGGCTCGGGGCCTTCTTCGCGCACACCGCCGAGAACCCGGACGCGTGGTCGGTGCTGCACCTCCAGGCCCGTACCCACGGCGAACCGTTCGCCGCCGAGGTCACCGCGATGCGCGAGGAGATCGTCGCGTTCGTGACGCAGCTGATCCTCGCCGCAGCCCGCGAGGCACACCGCGACCCGGATCTGCCCGAGCGTGAGGTCGCCGGGCTCGCCGAGGCCCTGGTCGGCGCCGCCGAGTCGCTCGCCGCGTGGGCCAACGCCACGCCGGGCGTCACCGCCCGCCAGGCCGCCGCCACGCTGATGAACTTCGCCTGGGCGGGACTCGGCGACCTCATGGCGGGCCGGCCCTGGACGCCCCCGGAGGAGCCGCAAAGCCCTCACGTCGGGTAGACGTCCCCCGTCACATGGATCCGGTCCCGCGGGCCGCGCAGCTCGAACCGGCCCTCGCGCGCCGCGTACGTCACCGTCCCGGGCAGCAGGACCGGTGCCCGGAACTCCGCGCGCAGACGGCAGTGCTGGGGGACGCCGTGCGCGGCGAGGCAGCGGGCCACGGTCCACATGCCGTGCGCGATGGCCCGCGGGAAGCCGAACAGCCGGGCGGTGAGCGGGTGCAGATGGATCGGGTTGCGGTCCCCGGAGGCGGCCCCGTAGCGGCGCCCGACGTCCCCGGCGAGCCGCCACTCGTCGACCGGCGGCAGCGGCTCGGGCGCCTCCGGCTCCCGGGGCCCCGCGGCCGGCCGGTCCGTGCGGTGCCGGGCCAGGTACGTGCTCGCCGACTCCCAGACGACGGCCCCGCCGCGGCGCATCTCGGTGACGACCGTGGCCTGCGTGCCGCGCCGGTGCGGTACCAGCCCCTCGACGTGCACGGAGAGGTCGTACCGGCCGCCGGGCGCCAGCCGCTCGTGCCGGGTGACGGTGAGCGAGGTGTGGACGAGGCCGAGCAGCGGCAGCGGGAAGTCCCCGCCGCTCATCAGCCGCATGGCCAGGGGGAATCCGAGCACATGCGGATACGTCACCGGCAGCGCGTCCTCCCCGACGGGGAACCCGCAGACCCGCTCGTACGCGACGAGCCGCGCGAGGTCGACGCGCACGCCGGGCAGGACGAGCCGGGTGCGGGGGAACCGGGCGTCGGGACCGGGGCGCTTGAAGGGGGACAGCAGGGCACCCCGGGCGAGGAGCGGGCCGAGGGAGGGCGGCCGGGTGAGGGTGAGGGCGGCGGTGGGGTCGTTCATCACGCCCCCAGCAGGCTCTGGCCGCAGACGCGGACGACCTGGCCGTTGACCGCGCCCGAGGCCGGGTGGGCCAGCCAGGCGGTGGTCTCGGCGACGTCGGCGGGGAGACCGCCCTGGGCGAGGGAGTTCATCCGGCGGCCCGCCTCGCGGATGAACAGCGGGACGGCGGCCGTCATCTTCGTCTCGATGAAGCCGGGCGCGACCGCGTTGACCGTCACGCCGTGCTCGGCCCGCGCGCGCGGGGCCAGCGAGCGGACCAGGCCGACGACACCGGCCTTGCTCGCGCCGTAGTTGGTCTGGCCGGCGTTCCCGGCGATCCCCGCGATCGAGGCGGTGGCGACGATCCGGCCGCCGCGTTTCAGCGTCCCGTCCTTCAGCAGGGCGTCGGTGGTGCGCAGCACGCTCGCCAGGTTCACGTCCAGCACCGACGCCCAGCGTTCGGCGGGCATGTTCACCAGGCGCCGGTCACGGGTGATGCCCGCGTTGTGGACCAGCACGTCCAGGCCGTCCGGCAGGGCGTCGGCGATCCGGGCGCCCGCGTCGGCGGCCGTCATGTCGAGCAGCAGCGCGGTGCCGCCGAGCCGGTCGGCGACGCGCCGGGCGTCCTGCTCGGCCCGCGGCACGTCGAGCACCACCACCCGGGCGCCGTCGCGCGCGAGGATCTCGGCGACCGCTTCGCCGATGCCCCGGGCGGCGCCCGTGACCAGGGCGGTGCGGCCGGCCAGGGGGCGCCGCGGGTCGGCGGCGGCCGTCTCGTCCCAGGCGGCTCCCACCTCGACGACCTGCCCGCTCACATAGGCCGACCCGGGGGACAGCAGGAAGCGCAATGTGGACTCCGCGGCGGCTGCGTCGGTGAGCCGGACCAGGTTCACCGTCCTGCCCCGGCCGATCTCCTTGCCGAGGGACCGCGTGAAGCCCTCCAGGGCCTGCTGGGCCGCGGCCTGGTGGTGGTCGGCGGGGTCGAGGGGCGCGCCGAGCACGACGACGCGTCCACTCGGCGCGACCGACCGCACGACGGGGTGCAGGGCGGCGTGCACCTCCGCCAGGGCCTCGACGTCCCGCACCCCGGTCGCGTCCAGGACGACGGCGGCCGTGCGGGCACAGTCGCCGGGGCCGAGCCCGGTACGGGCCAGGACGGGGGCGAGGTCGAGGCCGGACCGGCCGGCGGTGAGGTGCAGCAGACCGCCGTCCAGCCCGGGCCGCTCGGGGGACCAGCGGGTCAGGGCCACGGGCTGCGGCAGTCCCAGCCGGCGGGTGAGGAAGCGGCCCGGCGCGGTGGCGGTGAAGCGCAGATAGCGGTCGGCCATGGACGACTCCCAATTCCCGAGGGCGGTTCGCTGACGCCCCACTCCTGCTTACTCTGGAGTAAGGTTACCGGAGGTAAGGCTACGTCACGGACGAGGAGCGGGTCGAGATGAGCTGGTCGCGATGAGTGGGTCGACGAGTCCCCGGCAGCTGTCGCCGGCGGTGCGGCGCGTGGCGGTCGTCGGCGGAGCGCGCATCCCCTTCGCCCGCTCCGACGGCCCCTACGCCACCGCCTCCAACCAGCAGATGCTCACCGCCGCCCTCGACGGCCTCGTCGAGCGCCACGAACTTCAGGAGCCGGGCGCCGTCGGGGAGTTCGTCGCCGGAGCCGTGCTCAAGCACGCCCGCGACTTCAACCTCGCCCGCGAGACCGTCCTCGGCTCGCGCCTCCACCCGAGCACCCCCGCCTACGACATCCAGCAGGCCTGTGGCACAGGCCTCCAGGCCGTCATCGCCGCCGCCAACAAGATCGCCCTCGGTCAGACCGAGTCGGCCGTAGCGGGCGGCGCCGACACCGCCAGCGACGCGCCCCTCGGGGTCAACGACCGGCTGCGCCGCATCCTGCTGGAGGTCCGCCGCGCGAAGTCGCCCGGCGCCCGCCTGAAGGCCCTGGCCCAGGTGCGCCCGGGCCATCTCGTGCCGGACATCCCGCGCAACGCCGAGCCGCGCACCGGCCTGTCCATGGGCGAGCACGCGGCCGTCACCGCACGCGCCTGGGGCATCGCCCGTGAGGCGCAGGACGAACTCGCCGCCACCAGTCACCAGCGGCTGGCGGCGGCGTACGAACGCGGCTTCTTCCAGGACCTGGTGGTGCCCTTCCGCGGCCTGGCCCGCGACCAGAACCTGCGCCCCGGCTCGACGGTGGAGAAACTGGCCTCCCTGAAACCGGTGTTCGGACTCGATCACCCCGCACCGACCATGACCGCGGGGAACTCCACCCCGCTCACGGACGGCGCCGCGACCGTGCTGCTGGCGAGCGAGGAGTGGGCCCGCGCACGCGGCCTCCAGCCGCTGGCGTACCTCACCGCGTACGAGACGGCGGCCGTCGACTTCGCCGGCGGTGACGTGGCCGGCGGCGAGGACGGGCTGCTCATGGCGCCCGCGTACGCCGTCCCGCGGATGCTGGAGCGGGCCGGGCTCGCCCTGGACGACTTCGACCTCGTCGAGATCCACGAGGCGTTCGCCTCCCAGGTGCTGGCGACGCTCGCCGCCTGGGAGAAGCGAGGCCTCGGCACGGTGGACCGCGCCCGGCTGAACGTCGCCGGCTCCTCCCTCGCCACCGGCCACCCCTTCGCCGCCACCGGCGCCCGGATCGTCGCCACCCTGGCCAAGCTCCTCGCCGAACGGGACGCCCCCGCCCGCGGGCTGATCTCCGTCTGCGCGGCGGGGGGACAGGGGGTGACGGCCGTCCTGGAGCGCGCCTGAGGGTGACGGTGCGCAGAACCTGAAGGCCTCTCACGTAATCCCCGAGATTGCACAGGCCTGGCTCCGGACCATCCCCGAACCCGCACAGACCCGCCACGTCAGCGCCGTACGATCCCGTTCCTACCGGCAGTAACCCCTGAACGACCTCTCAGGGGGGATCGAGCCGGTTGAGCGCCTCGGCGTGCGAGGCACGTACGTCATGCAGCAAGCAGTCCTTCGCTGCACGCCCCAGGAGCCGCCCGTGTCCACTGCGTATCCCTCCTCCGCCCACGGCGACGCGTACGGGGGACCGAGGCTCGTCGAGCCCGAGGTACGGCGGATGGACGGGGCGGTACGGGAGGCCTCCGTACCGCCACTGGCCCCGCCGTGGGCCCACGGGTCGCTCGCCGACCTGCCCTTCGACAACGCGAGCGCGCACCCGGACTCCGTGGCACTCAGCCGCAGAGACGCCCACGGCACCTGGAGCGACGTCACGGCCGCGCACTTCGCCGACCAGGTACGCGCCGTGGCGAAGGGCCTGATCGCCGAGGGCCTGATGCCGGGCGACCGGATCGCCGTCATGGCCCGCACGATCTACGAGTGGACCGTCCTCGACTTCGCCGCCTGGGCGGCCGGACTGGTCACCGTCCCCGTCTACCCCACCTCCTCCGTCTTCCAGGCCCGCTGGATCCTCCAGGACTCCGGCGCGGTCGCCCTGGTCACCGAGACCGCCGCGCAGGCCGCCGCCCTCGGCCCGGAGCGCCGGCGGCTGCCCGACCTCAAGCACCTGTGGGTCGTCGACCAGGGCCACGTGGACCGGCTCGCGGAGGCCGGGGCGCACCTGTCCGACCAGGAGGTCGAGGTGCGGCGCGGCATGCTCGGCCCCGACACCCTCGCCACCCTCGTCTACACCTCGGGCACCACGGGCCGCCCCAAGGGCTGCGCCCTCACCCACGGCAACTTCTTCGCCGAGGTCGACAACGCCATCGAGCTGCTCTACCCCGTCTTCCGGGCCAGGACCAGCGAAGAGGCCTCGGTGCTGCTGTTCCTGCCGATGTCCCACGTCTTCGGCCGCATGGTGGCGATCGCCTGCGTCCGGGCCCGCGTCCGGCTGGGCCACGCGCCCAGCATCAAGGCCGACGACCTGCTGCCCGACCTCGCCGGCTTCCGGCCGACCTGTCTGCTGACCATCCCGTACATGCTGGAGAAGGTCTTCAACTCCGCCCGCGCCAAGGCCGAGTCGGGCGGCCGGGCCTCGTCCTTCGACCGCGCGGTGGCGGTCGCGCAGCGCTACGGGGAGGCCCTGGAGGCCCAGCAGACCGGCACCGGACCCGGCCCCACCCGCGCCTTGAGGACCGCCCGCGCCTTCTACGACCCCCTGGTCTACCGCCGCATCCGCAACGCCATGGGCGGCAGGGTCCGCTACGCCATCTGCGGCGGCTCCCCGCTCGGCCGCCGCCTCGCCGCGTTCTACGCCGGCGCCGGCATCGAGATCTTCGAGGGGTACGGCCTGACCGAGACCACCGGCGCGACCACCGTCACCCCGCCCCTCAAACCCCGGCTCGGCACCGTCGGCTGGCCACTGCCCGGCACCCGCGTCCGCATCGCCGCCGACGGGGAGATCCTGGTCGCCGGCGACCACGTGCTGCGCGGCTACTGGGACCCGCAGGCCGGCGGCGTCGTCCCCGCCGCGCCCGACGGCTGGCTCGCCACCGGCGACCTCGGCGCGCTGGACGACGAGGGCTACCTGACCATCACCGGCCGCAAGAAGGAACTGCTCATCACGGCCGGCGGCAAGTCCGTCGCCCCGGCCCCGCTGGAGAACTGGCTGCGTTCGCACCCGCTGATCTCCCAGTGCCTCGTCCTGGGCGACGGCCGCCCCTTCGTCTCCGCCCTGATCACCCTCGACCCGGACGGCATCACCCACTGGCGCCAGATGAACGGCAAACACCCCGTGCCGGCCACGCTCCTCGTCGACGACGAGGAACTGCGCGCCGTCCTGCAACGCGCCGTCGACGAGGCCAACAAGATGGTCTCCCGCCCGGAGTCCATCCGCCGCTTCGCCGTCCTCCCCGAGGACTTCACGGAGGAGGCGGGCCATCTGACCCCGTCGCTGAAGCTCCGCCGGGAGGCCGTGCTGCGCGCGTTCGCCGCGGAAGTGGAGGGCCTGTACACGCGGTGATTCACCTTTGCGATGTCTTCACACGGGGTTCTTGACGACGCACGGCGTCTGCCCGTTGGCTTTCGACCACCTCGTCACGATGCTCCCCCCCACGGAAGGCTCCACCAGTGATACCGCGTAACACCCGTCAGGCCGCCGTGCGGCGTCTGTCCATCGCCCTGGCGGTCTCCGTATCGGCTCTGTCCCTCGCCGCGTGCGGGGGCGGCGGGAGTGACGACTCCGCCGCCAAGAAGAGCAACGACCTCACGGTGGGCCTGCTGCTGCCCGACCGGGAGACGGCACGCTTCGAGAAGTTCGACTACCCGCTGATCAAGCAGGAGGTCGCCGACCTCACGGAGAACAAGGGCACGGTCCGCTACGCCAACGCCGAGTCCAGCGTCACCAGACAGAGCGAGCAGTTCCGGAAGATGATCGCCGACCGGGTGGACGTCATCCTCGTCGACGCCCTGAACTCCAAGGCCATCGCCGCCGATGTCCGCAAGGCCAAGGAGGCGGGCATCCCGGTCATCGCCTACGACCGGCTCGCCGAGGGCCCCATCGACGCCTACGTCTCCCACGACAACGAACTCGTCGGCCAGGTCCAGGGCCGCGCCCTCATGGGGGAGCTCGGCGACAACGCCCAGAAGAGCAAGGTCGTCATGATGAACGGCGACCCCGCGGACCCCAACACCGCACGCTTCAAGGACGGCGCCCTCAGCGAACTCCGTGGCCAGGTCGACATCGTCGCGCAGTACGACACCAAGGAGTGGAAGCCGGCGATCGCCAAGGCCAACATGAAGAAGGCCATCCAGAAGGTCGGGCTGAACGACATCGCCGCCGTCTACTCGGCCAACGACGGCATGGCGGGCGCCGTCATCGAGGCACTGGAGGAGGCCGGGGCCTCGAAGCTGCCGCCGGTCACCGGGCAGGACGCCAACCTCGACGCGGTGCAGCGGGTCGTGGCCGGCGAGCAGTACATGACCGTGTACAAGTCCTTCCTGCTGGAGGCGACCAACGCGGCGAAGATCGCCGTGGCCAAGGTCCAGGACCGGGACATCGAGTTCGCCGCGCTGACACGGGAGACGGTCGACAGCCCGACGCGGAAGAACATCCCGGCGATGCTGGTGCCGGTGGTGGCCCTCACCCAGGACAACATCAAGGAGACGGTCGTCACCGACGGCGTGTACACCGTCAAGGACATCTGCACCGCGCCGTACAAGGCGGACTGCGCGGCCATCGGCCTTCAGTAGCCAAGACGTGCGGGTCGTCGGCCCCGGGTCTCGGGGATCCTCCTCGCCGTCGGCCGCGGGCCGCCGGTGGCTGCTCGCGCGGTTTCCCCGCGCCGCCGAGCGAAGGGCGTCGCACGGGCCTTGACTTCGCAAGGCCCCCGCGCGACATTCCCCACCCCTGTCGCGTTCTCGTCGGGCTGGAGCGGCCATGACCCCACGCACGGACACCCCGGGCACCCCCGGATCCCCGTCCCGAAGACGACTCCTGGCCGGGGCCGCCGGAGCCGGTCTCGCGGTCGCCGCCGGAGTCCAACAGGGCGCCCGGGCAGCCGACTTACCCCCGCTCGGCACCTACGACGTCGTCGTCATCGGCTCCGGCGCCGCCGGCATGACCGCGGCCCTGACGGCCGCCCGCCAGGGGCTGAGCTGCGTCGTCGTGGAGAAGGCCCCGACCTTCGGCGGCTCGGCCGCCCGCTCGGGCGCCGGCATCTGGATCCCCAACAACGCCGTGCTCCTCGCCGCGGGGGTGCCGGACACCCCCGCGAAGGCCGCCGCCTACCTCGCCGCGGTCGTCGGCCCGGACGTCCCCGCCGACCGGCAGCGGGCCTTCCTGACCCACGGCCCGCCGATGATCTCCTTCGTCCTGGCCAACAGCCCGCTGCGGTTCCGCTGGATGGAGGGCTACAGCGACTACTACCCCGAGCTGCCCGGCGGCCTGCCGGGCGGCCGCTCCATCGAGCCGGACCAGCTCGACGGCAACCTCCTGGGCGCCGAGCTGGCCCACCTCAACCCGCCCTACATGGACGTCCCCGCCGGCATGGTCGTCTTCAGCGCCGACTACAAGTGGGTCGCCCTGGCCGCCGTCAACGCCCGGGGCGCGGCCGTCGCCGCGCAGTGCCTGGCCCGCGGCGTGAAGGCGGCGGCGCTCGGCCAGAAGCCCCTGACGATGGGCCAGGCGCTGGCGGCGGGCCTGCGTGCCGGCCTGCGCTCAGCCGGGGTCCCGGTCTGGCTGAACACACCCCTGACCGACCTGCACGTCGAGAACGGCACAGTGACGGGAGCCGTCGTCACCCGCGACGGCGCACCCGGCCTGGTCCGCGCCCGCCGCGGCGTGATCGTCGGCTCGGGCGGCTTCGAGCACAACGCCGCCATGCGGGAACGCTTCCAGCGCCGGCCCATCGGCACGGACTGGACCGTCGGGGCCAAGGAGAACACCGGCGACGGCATCCGGGCGGGGGAGCGCCTCGGCGCGGCGCTCGACCTGATGGAGGACGCCTGGTGGGGACCGGCGATCCCCGTCCCCGGGCAGCCGTACTTCTGCCTCGCCGAACGCACCCTGCCCGGCGGACTGCTCGTGAACCGCGCGGGCCGCCGCTTCGTCAACGAGGCCGCCCCCTACAGCGACGTCGTGCACACCATGTACGACGTGAACGACACCGACCCGGCCATCCCGTGCTGGCTCGTCGTCGACCAGAACTACCGCAACCGGTACCTCTTCAAGGACGTCCTGCCGACCCTGCCCCTCCCCGACGCCTGGTACGCCTCGGGGGCCGCGCACAAGGAGTGGACCCTGGACGCGCTGGCCGCCTCGATCGGCGTGCCCGCGGCGGCCCTGCGCACCAGCGTGAACCGCTTCAACGCCCAGGCGCGCCAGGGCGTGGACCCCGACTTCCACCGGGGCGACAGCGCCTACGACCACTACTACACGGACCCCTCCGTCCTCCCCAACTCATGCCTGGCGCCCCTCTGGCTCCCCCCGTACCACGCCTTCCGCATCGTCCCCGGCGACCTCGGCACCAAGGGCGGCCTGCGCACGGACGCCCGGGCCCGGGTGCTGCGCGAGGACGGCTCGGTGATCCCGGGCCTGTACGCGGCGGGCAACGCCAGCGCGGCCGTGATGGGCCACAGCTACGCGGGCGCGGGCTCGACCATCGGCCCGGCGATGACGTTCGGCTACATCGCGGCGAGGGACGCGGCGGGGGTGCTGTAGACGCCGGGGGCTTGCGCGGTCACTCCGCCGGCCTGCGGGCCACGAGGCTCGCCTGAGCGACCGGCTCACCCCGCTCCACGTCCGGCTCCCGCACCGTCGTGGCGCGCAGGGTGAACCCGGCGGCGCGCAGCAGACCGGCCACGTGCTCCGGCCGGCGCCGGAGGAAGGTCAGGGGCACGGCGTGGCCGAACGCCTCCTCGTAGCGGCGGGGCTCGTCGCCGCACTGGAAGCCGAGGAGGAGATGGCCGCCGGGCCGCAGGACGCGGTGGAAACCGGCGAAGAGAGCGGGCAGGTGCTCCTCGGGCGTGTGGATGATCGAGTACCAGGACACGACACCGTCGAGCGAGCCGTCCGGCAGGTCCAGCTCCAGCATCGAGCCCCGCACGAACCGCAGCCCCGGATGCTCGCGCCGGGCGATCGCCAGCATCGACTCCGACAGGTCGAGACCGAACACCGACAGCCCGCGGGACGCCAGGTACGCCGTCACCCGGCCGGGCCCGCAGCCCAGGTCGGCGACCTCGCCGCCCGCACCCACGAGCTCCGTGAAGCCGTACAGCACGCCCCGGTCCAGGGGCGTCCCCGGGCGCAGGTCACCGAACTGAACGGCGTACTCCTCGGCCACGGTGTCGTAGAAGGTACGGGTCTCGGCCACGAAGTCGGGCGCCGCGTCGTAGAAGGTACGGGTCTCGGCCACGAAGTCGGGGGCCGCGCTCACATCGTCAGGGGTGGCCGTCGCGAAGTCGGGGGTCTCGGTCATGGCCGGGGACCCTAGCGCGGCGCCTTCCTCCGAGGCGGCTCCTCCCGGTGCCGGCCGAGGGAGGGGAAGACGGTCATGCCGGGGACGGGCGTCCGACCGCCGGAATTCGCCGGGAATTCATCAGGCCCCTCGGGCGGACGGGCCCGGAAAGGGCAGGAGCCCCGTCGCCTTACGGCGCGGGGCTCCTTGGGTACTACACAATCAGACCGGCGTGACGTTCTCAGCCTGCGGGCCCTTCGGACCCTGCGTGACGTCGAAAGACACCTGCTGGTTCTCCTCGAGGGACCGGAAGCCGGTCGCGTTGATCGCGGAGTAGTGGACGAAGACGTCGGGGCCGCCGCCCTCCTGGGCGATGAAACCGAAGCCCTTTTCGGCGTTGAACCACTTAACGGTTCCGGTAGCCATAAGCCCTCCTTGGGCTCAAAAGGGTTGCCCTGCTCCAGAACCAGCAAGTGTGAAGATGAATTCTGCACAAGTGCATATGTCTGAGAATGACGAGAGCCCGCGGTCACATGCTCCGCAGGCTCTGTACTGCAAGGGAAACCAAACTGCAACTTGCGACGAGCCTAGCACGCAGGCCCCGGAATGCAATAGGGGTCAAGATCACGTCACCCGAATGTTTGAACATCCCTCGGCCGACTGGCGGCGCGGCCCCCTCACCGCCGCCCCCGCCCCGATCGCGGGGGTGCGCGCCGGTCCGTACGCCGTGAGGGCTAGCCTCACGATGTGGACAATCCTCGCACCCGGCCGCGCGTCGGCCACATCCAGTTCCTGAACTGCCTGCCCCTGTACTGGGGGCTCGCGAGAACGGGCACGCTCCTCGACTTCGAGCTCTCCAAGGACACCCCCGAGAAGCTCAGCGAGAAGCTGGTGCAGGGCGAACTCGACATCGGTCCGATCACTCTCGTCGAGTTCCTCAGGCACGCGGACGACCTGGTGGCCTTCCCCGACATCGCCGTCGGCTGCGACGGCCCGGTGATGTCGTGCGTGATCGTCTCGCAAGTCCCCCTCGACCGGCTGGACGGCGCCCGCGTCGCCCTCGGCTCGACCTCCCGCACCTCCGTCCGCCTCGCCCAGCTGCTCCTCGCCGAGCGCTACGGCGTCCAGCCGGACTACTACACCTGCCCGCCCGACCTGAGCCTGATGATGCGGGAGGCCGACGCCGCCGTCCTCATCGGCGACGCCGCGCTGCGCGTCAACATGCTCGACGGGCCGCGCTTCGGCCTGGACGTGCACGACCTGGGCACGCTGTGGAAGGAGTGGACGGGCCTGCCGTTCGTCTTCGCCGTCTGGGCGGCGCGCCGCGACTACCTGGAGCGCGAGCCGGTCATCACCCGCCGGGTGCACGGGGCCTTCCTCGACTCGCGCAACCTCTCCCTGGAGGAGGTCGCCAAGGTCGCCGAGCAGGCAGCCCGCTGGGAGGCCTTCGACGAGGAGACCCTCGCCCGCTACTTCACGACCCTCGACTTCCGCTTCGGCGACCCGCAGCTCGAAGCGGTCGCCGAGTTCGCGCGGAGGGTCGGGCCGACGACCGGCTTCCCGGCGGATGTGCGGGTGAACCTGCTCCAGCCGTGAGCCGGGCGTGGAGGGTCGGGCCGACGACCGGTTTTCCGGCGGATGTGCGGGTGAACCTGCCGCAGCCGTGAGCCGGGCGGTCTCCCCGCACTACTCTGCCGGCGGTGTCCCCGCACTACTCTGCCGGCGGTGTCCCCGCACTACTCTGCTGGGAGTGCAGGCGTACCGGGATCGGAGCCGTCCCCGCCTGCCCACGGGGGAGGGGTGACGCCCATGCGGCCGCTCGACGTCGACGAACCCACCGTCGTGGGGCCCTACCGGCTGCTCGGCCGGCTGGGCTCCGGCGGCATGGGCCGGGTCTACCTGGGCCGCAGCGCCGGCGGCCGCACGGTCGCCGTGAAGATCGTGCACCCGCACTTCGCGCTGGACGAGGAGTTCCGGGCACGGTTCCGGCGCGAGGTCGAGGCCGCGCGCCGGGTGGGCAGCGCCTGGACGGCCCCCGTCCTCGACGCCGACCCGGGGGCGCGGGTGCCGTGGGTGGCGACGGCGTACGCGGCCGGCCCGTCCCTGTCGGCCGCGGTCGCCGACGGCGGTCCGCTGCCGGCCCACACGGTACGGGCCCTCGGGGCGGGGCTCGCCGAGGCGCTGGCGGCGGTGCACGAGCTGGGCCTGGTGCACCGGGACGTGAAGCCGTCGAACGTCCTGCTGACCCTCGACGGCCCGCTGCTGATCGACTTCGGGATCGCCCGGGCCACCGACGGCACGGCGTCCCTCACGTCCACCGGCGTGTCCATCGGCTCGCCCGGCTACATGTCGCCCGAGCAGATCCTCGGCAGGGGCGTCACGGGTGCGGCCGACGTCTTCTCACTGGGCGCGGTCCTCGCGTACGCGGCGACCGGCGCACCGCCCTTCCCCGGCGACTCCTCGGCGGCCCTGCTCTACAAGGTCGTCCACGAGGAACCTGAACTCGGTCTGCTCGACGGGGAGTTGCGGAAGCTGACCGCGTCCTGCCTCGCGAAGGACCCGGCCGCGCGACCCGCCCCGGCCCAGCTGGCCCGCAGCTTGGGCCCCGAGGGCGCGGCCCGGCTGGTGGCGGGCGGATGGCTGCCGGGGGCGCTGGTGGAGCAGGTGAGCCGCAGCGCGGTGCGCTTGCTGAACCTGGAGGCGGCGGGTCCGGGGGCGGCGGCGGGGAGCCCTTCCGGGCCGGTTACGCCGGGGGCGGTGGGGGCCGATGCGGTGCCCGGGGCGGGGGCGGACGCCGCGCCGGGGGCGGAGGGCCCTTCCGGGCCCGTCGTGCCGGGGGCGGGGGGTCCTTCCGGGCCGGTCATGCCGGGGTCGGGGGGACCTTCCGGGCCGGTCGGTTTCAGCAGCCCCTCGGTGGGGGCAGCGCCGGAGACGACCGGGGGTGAAGGGCTGGGGGTCTTCGGACCGGCGCCGGTGATGCCGTCGGGAGTGTCGCCTGTCTTCCCTGGGCCGCCTGTTTCTCCTGGGCCGCCCGCTGCTCCTGGGGCGGCGGAGGCACAGGGGGCTCTGCGGCCATCGGCCCCCCAGGACGCCGCCGCCGTACCCGAACCCCGGGACGGCAACCGGGACGGCAAGGACCACCCGCAGGACATCGACAGCGACAGCGACACCGACACCGATACCGATACCGATACCGATACCGGCACCGGCACCGCCCCGGCCTCCGGGCGACGGCCCGGCAGGGTCACCGTCTCGGTCGCGGCGACGTCCGCACCGGACGGCGCCGGTGGCGGACGGGTGCGCAGGCTGAGCTGCTCCGTGGCGCTGGCGGTCGCCGGGGCGATGGCGGCCGTGACGATCGGATCGGTCTTCGTGTTCGACCTGCTGCCGGGCCGGGGCGGCGACCAGGACGACGCGGACTCGAGCAGCGGTTCCGACGCACCCCCGGCGGCGACCGCGAGCCCCGCCCCCTCCACGGGAGCGGTGCCCGCGGCGTACCTCGGAACCTGGGAGGGCCAGGGCGTCGCCCTCGACGGCAGTCTCCCCCTCGGCACGTTCCGCGTCACGGTCGAACGGGCCGCGGTCGGCCAGGAGTTGGGCAAGCTCCGCCAGACCGACCCGATCGGCGGCACCTGCGTCGACGTACTCACCCTGAAGCAGGTGACGAAGAAGGAGCTCGTCGCGACGTCGGTCGGCGCGAAGACCAACCACAGCGGCTGCAACCCGGCCAGGACGACGGTCCACCTCAAGCCGGTGGGCGACGACCTGCACTACCAGTCGGAGAGCGAGGAATCGGGGCGGACCCGGGCTCGGCTGTCGAAGGTGGAGTGACCAGGGGCAGCCGTCCTTCGGGCCGGACCGGCCGCCCCGGCTCAGCGCCTCACCCGGGGATGACCACCGTCCGCAGCTCCCCGTCGCCGAGGTGCAGCATGCCCTTGCCGGGGGCGACCTGGCCGCCGACCATGCTGCGGTTGAGGCGGACGCCGACGAGGTCGCCGCTGGAGGACTCCTGCGGGGACAGCAGGATGCCGCGGCGGGCCTTCTTCGCGTCGACCTGCCAGCCCGAGAAGCCGCTGCACACGTCCTCCTCGTCACCGGCGATGACGAGCGCGAGCCCGCGTTCGGCGCCGCGCGAGACCAGCTTCTTCATCTGGCTCTCGGCATCGCAGTCCTCCAGGATCTCGCCGTCGTCGACGAGGACCGCGATCGGCTCCTCCAAGGACGCCTGGTCGATCAGCTCCTCGAACTCGTCCTCGTCGATGTCGTCACCGGTGAAGACCTTCAGGACGCCGTCCGTGCCGTCGAGCCCGCGAAGCGGGGACTGGCGCGGGGCCGCGATGACCAGCCGGGTGCCCTGGGACAGGAACGAGTGGGCGAAGTTCAGCAGGACCGTCGAGCGGCCCGACTTCGCCGGGCCCGCGACGACGAACGCCGGTACGCCCTCCGCCAGGTCGGGGCCGAAGCCGACGATCTCGTCGCCGCCGATGCCGGCCAGGCCGAACAGGCGCGAGCGGGACGCGTCCGGGTCGCGCATCTCCCACGCCTCGGGGAAGGAGATGCGGCTGGGCAGGCTGTCGACGCGGAAGGGACGCCGCGAGCGGGGGACCCCGGCGTCGCGGGCCGCGGCCGCCTCGCCGATCGCCGCCAGCGCCGCCGCCTGCCCCTGACCGGTGGTGTCCGCCGCGAGCAGCGCGAACTGCGTCTCCGTACCGAACTCGTTGCGGAACGCCCGGCCCGGCGGAATCTCCTCCGGCACCTTGCGGGCCGGGATGCCGAGCGCCGAGAAGTCGCTGCGGTCGGCGAGCCGCAGACCGTACTTGTCCTCGGTGAGAGTCGCGATCCGGCCCACCAGCAGCGTGCGGTCACCCGTCAGGACCAGATGGATGCCGACACTCGCGCCCTCGCGCATGATCGTCTGCAACTCGTCGGTCAGCGACCCGTGGTCGACCTCGCCGAGCGTGGGCACCCAGCCCTCCCAGCGGTCCAGCAGCACCATGATGTGCGGCAGCCGCTCGTCCTCGGCGACCGAGGCCCGCTGCTCACCGATGTCCGCGAAGCCCTTCTCCGCCAGCGCGTCCTGCCGCCGCCCCATCTCGCCCTTGAGCCGGTTGACCAGCCGCACCACCCGCTCGGTCTGGTTACGGCTCACGACCGCCCCGCAGTGCGGCAGCCGCGTCAGGGCGTTGAGCGCGCCGTTGCCGCAGTCGATGCCGTAGAGGTGCACGTCGGCGACGGAATGCGTCCGGGCGATAGAGCCCGCGAGGGTGCGCAGCACCTGGGAGCGGCCGCTGCGCGGGGCGCCGCCGATCATCAGATGGCCGAAGGACGAGAAGTCCACGGCGACCGGGCGGCGGGCCTGGCTCGCGGGCAGGTCCTCGATGCCGTACGGCGCCGGCGGCAGCTTGCCGGGGCCACCGGCGAACGCGGGCGCCTCCACGTCGTCCAGCAGCAGCGTCTCGTCCAGGGCGGGCAGCCACGGGCTGTGCTGCGGCGGGATGCCGAGCGAGCTGTTGGCGTCACGGATGGTGTCGACGAGGACCTTCAGGTCGGTGATCTCCTCGTCCTCCCGGGACTCCGCCTTCGGCTTGACCAGCGCCGACCGGCCCAGGTCCTCCCAGGTCAGCGCACCCACCCAGGGCATCAGCACGGCAGGGTCGGCCGCCCCGGGCCGACGGCCACCGACCCGGCCCGACTGGAACGGCACCAGCGAGGCGTGCCCGAGCCGGGCGTACGCGCGACCCGGGGTGTTCTTGGAGATGTGCCCGGCCTCGGGCGAGTCGATGACGTCCGACGACTCACCGCCGTCCGTCACCCGCAGCGCGATACGGAGGTTGGTGTTGGCGCGGATCTCGGGAGACACGACACCACTCGGCCGCTGGGTCGCCAGCAGCAGGTGGATGCCGAGGGAACGGCCACGCTGGGCGATGTTCACCAGCCCCGTCACGAAGTCCGGCAGGTCGCGCACCATCGAGGCGAACTCATCGATGACGATGAGCAGTCGGGGCACCGGCGCGTGCGACGGGTCCCGGCGCACCAGGTCCTGGTAGTCCTCGATGTCCTTGGCGTCGGCGGCGGCCAGGATGTGCTCGCGCCGGTGCAGCTCCGCACCCAGCGACTCCAGGGCGCGCTCGACCAGGTGGGCGTCGAGGTCGGTCACCATGCCGACGGTGTGCGGCAGATGCACACAGTCCTTGAACGCCGCGCCACCCTTGTAGTCGACCAGCACGAACGTCATGTTCTCGGGCGTGTTCGCCACCGCCAGCGCCGCCACGATGGTCTGCAGCAGCTCCGACTTGCCCGAACCCGTCGTACCGGCGATCAGACCGTGCGGCCCGTCCTTGCGGATGTCGATGCCGAACGGCCCGTCGTACGACTCACCGATGACGGCCAGCGTCGACTGCCCGCCCATCTGCCAGCGGGCCACGATCGCCTCACTGGTCGGCGGCTCCAGCTGCAGCACGTCCAGCAGCCGGCTCGACCCGGGCAGCGCCGAGTCCTCGGTCTCACCGCTGATGTCCCGCAGCGGCGACAGCGACCGCGCCAGGCGCAGGCACCAGGCAGCGGAGACGAAGTCGGGCCGTACGTCCTTCAGGCGCTCCGCACCGGCCTCCTCGACGCGCAGCCGCAACTTCTCGGTGCGCTCCACCTGTTCGGGCTGCTGGGCGCTGCCGTGCCACGCCTGGAAGGAGGGGAACCCGCCGGCGACCTGCTGGGACTGCTGCTGGACCTGCTGGGCGGCCGGCTCGTACTCCTCGGCCTTCGGCTCGGCCACGACGTAGGCCTGGCACTCGCCGGGCAGGAACCGCTCCTCGGCGTCCAGGCAGATGGCGAACATGGACACGGCGGGACCCTCGCGCAGCAGTCGTACGACGCCCGGGAGGGACCGGAGCCGTCGCGACCCGTCCCACACGACGACGATGTCGGGATCGCTGAAGGACGAACCCTGCGAGGACTTGTTGGCCTCGGCGGCCTTCTTGCGGGCATCGAGGATCTGCGTCAGCTCGCCGATCCTGGCACCGACGGTCTCGGCGTCCGTCCCGATGAGCGCGTTGACGTCCTGCCCGCCGGACGGCCGGGCGTGCGGCAGCCAGCGCACCCAGTCCCAGGACTCCTGGGCGGCGTTGTCGCTCAGCACGTAGAACTGCACGTCCATCGGGCTGTGCAGCGCCGCGGTCTGCGCGACGGCCCAGCGCCCGAGGGCCCGGGCGGAGTCGCCGGGCCCGGCCACGCCGACGACACCGAGGGTGCGCAAGTGCAGCCCGACCGGGGCGTCCTCGATCTTCCAGGTCACCTGGCGGCGATGGTCGTCCTGCTCGGGGTCGTCGAGCACCACCTCGGAGGGCAGCTGCCCGGTCCCGAAACGGACCAGCAGGTGGTCGCGGTCGGTGCGCCGCCGCTCCCACAGCCGGGTACGCGGCCCGGTCCCGAGGGCGAGCACGGTCGCCGGGTCGGGTATGGCCTGCCGGCGGTCGTTCCGCTCGGCGACGAGCGCGTCCTGGGCGTCCTTCTCGATCCGCTCCTTCTGCTCCTCGTACTCCTTGACCTGCTTGGCGTGCGACTTACGCCCGTGCTTCTTGTCGTTGTAGTAGTTGGCGAACAGCAGGATCGGGCTGAGGCCCGCCATGATCAGGTAGTACCAGCGCTGGAAGATCATCACCGAGACGACGGCACCGACCAGAGGCGTCAGCGCCATCAGCCAGGGCAGCGGTCTGGCCTCGTACTCACGCGGCGACGACGGCAGCCGGAAGTTGGTCTGCCGCTCGGGAGGACGCAGCCGCGGGGGCCGGTTGTAGTCCAGCCCGACACCGTCGTCGGACCACTTGAGGGCGGCGTTCGGAGGCGCGTAACGGGTGAGTTCGAGAAGGGTGTTGCCGACGGCGATCTGAGCACCGAGGGGCCACTCGGCGGGGCCGCCCTTCTTCTCCTCCTTCTCCTCCTGCTGGGCGTCCTTCTTCCTGCCGCGCTTCTTCCCGCCGGGTTCCTCCTTGCCCTCGTCCTCGGCGAGGGAGACGCCGTCGAGGGTGACGAGCTCCTTGTCCGTGTGCACGGCGACCCGGCAGGTGCCGTCGGTGGCGACGGAGAGGGTGAGGGCCCGGGCGTCGACCTCGGGATCATCGACACGGACGTACGACGCCGGGCCGCTGCCGATGTCGTACCGCCCGACGCCGAGCCGGTGTACGAACCCGGCCGCGGGCCCGCCCACGACCCGCAGTTCGACGAGCCCGGTGGGCTCACCCGGCAGACACCCCGACGGGTCCTGAAGGCTGACGACGGCGCCTTCGCGCAGGGGCGATCCCACGACAGTGGCGCCGGGATCGACGGCATACCCGTCCACGTACACGAGGGGCGCGTTGTTGGCCGGCGCGTGCCGGTGCTGCCCGAGCGGGATGACCTGCGCCCCGCTGTGCCCCACCTGCTTGGCCAGCTCCTGCGCGATGTCCCCGACGGTGGACTCAGGATCGGCATCGAGCACGACGTCGGCGGTGCCACCGCCGTACGGGTCGACGACGGTCAGAGTCAGGCGCACGACTTGTCCTCCCCGTGCCACTGGGCCGGTAGGGCCGCTGTGGTGTCTGTCGCTGGTTGCCGCTGTGCCGATCGCTCGCTGCGCTGCTCGCTGCCCTGCTCACTTCAGTCACGCGGGTCACAGTGGTACAGGGACGATATCCGTTGGGCACGGCGGCGGGGCAATGGGGAGGCGCCGTGACGTTCCCGATGGCAACGTCGTACACGCTTTCATGACGGGTCGTTCACAAGGCGGGTATGGGCACCACAAGCCACACCCGTAAGCTGCTGACGCAAGAGCGGACGATCACACCGGTTGCCACGGCGACCGGCAACTCGGCCTGAGGGCCGACGAGTCCGCAAACAGGGAGCCACGGGGGTTGGCCCTGCGGCGTTGCGAGAGGGAGCGGCTTCATGGCCAAGGACCTTGATGTCACTTATCAGGACATGCGGGATGCGGCGAAGCATGTCGTGAAGGAGAAGGAAAAGCTCCAGGAGAAGCTCGAGGGCCTCAAGAAGTACATCAACAACCTGGTCCAGGGTGGCTACGTCACGAAGAGCTCGTCGAAGGCGTTCGACGAGAACTTCGACGAGTTTGTGCGCGGCATGAAGGACACGCTGGACGGTCTGGACGGCATGGGCGACTACCTGACCATGGCCGCGGACAAGTTCGAGCAGATCGACGACGAGCTGGCGAAGCAGGCCCGTAGCAAGTAGCGCTCGCGGCTTCGGGGAATCCGGGCCCAGGGCTCAGGGGCTTGTCGGGTGCCGGGAGCGAGATGCTGCCGGCCCCCGGTCGGCCGCCGACCGGACGCGGTTCGTCAGTTGTCGGGGAGGGGCTGCCGCAGCAGGTAGGTGTGCAGGTCGCTGCGGGGCTCTTCCGTGTCGACGCGCAGCCAGGATCCGTCGCGGAAGCGGAGCAGCAGTATCCGCGACTCGTACGCCCCGGAGAACGGGTCGACGAGGATCGCTTCGCCGACGGGCAGCCGGGCGACGACCTGCATGGCCTTCTCCCGTCCGACGGTGACCCGCTGCGGTGGGGCCGCCAGCACGATCCCCTCCTCGGTGGCGAGCACCATGCGCTGATGATGAGTGGAGTGGCTGTACCACTGCAGCAGGAACTGCCCTGCCGCGCCCTGCCAGTTGCCGTCGAAGACCCGGTCGAGTCCCTGCTCGGCGATGATGGCGTCCCGCCGTCTGTCGTCCTCGTCCGCGGCTCGCAGCCGCTCCTTCTCGCCCTGTGTGGCGAGGGCCCGCTTGAACGCTTCCTCCATGTTGGACAGAAGCGTCAGCACCATGAGGAGCGGCATGAACGGTACGGCGAGCACCGCGCCGACCATGCCCAGGGGACGCAGTCTTCCGGGCCGAAGGCGAGGTGAACCGGCAGCCTGCAGCACCTCCGCGGGCGGCTGCGGGATCTTGTCGATCGTGCACCATTCCCCCGCTTCGGAGTGGATGCCCAGACGCTCGGCTATCACACGCTGCTTGGCCCTGGATGTCACGTCACGACTCTCCTTGTCCACCGGAACGGTTCCGTATGCCGAGAGCGTATCCGGTACCGGCGCACGGAGAGGGGTGACGATCGTGCGGACTGAGCTCGCGCACATCTGATGTCACCGAGAACAACCAGAAAGAGAAGTGCTCATGGGGGACCACATCAAGGCGGACCTTGCCGCCATCAAACGATGCTCGCGCGATCTCACCAAGATTCATGGTGAGTTCGAGCGGCACGGCAACCCCGCGGACGAGTATGGCCGGGCTGTCGGGCATGGCGGCCTGAAGGATGCCTTCTCCGATTTCGGGGAGACCTGGAAGAAAACTCGGAAGAAGCTGATGAAGGAACTGGAGCAGCTGGCCGAGTTCACCTCCACCGCCGCCAAGGCGTATGACGAGGTCGATCAGAAGTTGGCCCAGGCCATCCGGGACGCCAAGGCACAGAGCAAGGGGAAGAAGTGAGCAGGACGGACTCCGACTGGCCGCCTCTGTGGCATGACGACCCGACGCCGGGCGACCCGGAGGAAGTGGCCGAGCTGGGGCGCAAGTTGCGCAAGATGGCGGACATGATCGACGAGCAGTCGCGGGTCATCAAGGCACTTGCTTCCGTGGAGGGCTGGGACAGTGAGGCCGGCAAAGGCTTTCACGAGTTGGCCGGCGGCACGGCGGACAAGCTGAAGAAGTCCTTCGAGCGCTACGACGAGGCGGCCAAAGCCATCGGTGAGGACGTGCACGAAGGGAGCTCGGACCAGTTCGCCAGTGAGATGCGCCGTGCGCAGCGCAAAGCCGACAAGGCGCTGAGTGACTATCGCGAAGCCAAGAGTGACCACGATCTCGCGGATCGTGAAGTGCGGAAGTACGAGGAAAAATATCCGGCGCACAACATACCGGCGGCGGAGAAGGACGAGTACGACCGCTGGGTCAAAAAGCGTTCCGAGGCGCTGCTGCGCATCGGCGGCGCCCGGAAAGACGTGAAGGACGCCAGGGAAATCTATGACGATGCGGGGGACAAGGCCGCTCGTCACATCAAGAACGTCGTGCACCATGACGACGTTCGGGACCCGGGCGGATTCATGAACTTCCTGGCCGACTGGGCGGATATGCTGTCGAACATCTCGGCAGTGCTGTCCGTGCTCGCGGTCATCTGTGCCTTCGTGCCGCCGCTGCAGTTCCTGACTCCCATCTTCGCCACCCTCGCCGTGCTGTCCAGCGCTGCGGCCCTTGCCGGGCACGCGTACGACATGTCGGTGCGCGGGGGGAAGGTCGACTGGCTGAAGCTGGGTGCGGACGCTCTGGGAGTTCTGCCCGGCATGGGGGCCTTGAAGGGGTTCAGGGCACTGACCGGCCTCAAGGGACTGGCGAAGGTCAAGGCCTTTGGATCGTTGAGGACTCTTGGGTCGTTCCGGGGCATGGCTGCGATGGACGGTGTCGGACACGCCTTCCTGAACGGTGTCAGTGTCACGGTGACCAACAAGATCCTCGGCAAGGTGGCGCGCAAGGAACTCGTCGACGGCAGGAAGGTCACGGGTCTCATCAAGGGCGCGGGCCTCGGGAGCGCCCTGCACCGGATGCTGAGCGGTGAGAACGGTGAACGGACCGGGTACCAGGAGCCGGAGACGGCCAAGCCCACTCCCACTCCTTCGCCCTCTCCCTCTCCCTCACCCGGGCCCGCTCCGAGGGTCTCGCCCACATCCTTCAACGCGGCCCTGGCGGCGTAGGCCGACCAGCGGCCTGTTCGAGGAAGGCTGTACATCATGGACGACGAACAAGAGCTCGGGCAGTGGGAGTTCATCGGCCGCCGGGGAGGCGATGTCGTCACCCTGGTCAGTGGTTCGGTGATCGCCGCTGTCCCCGAGGCGAGACGGGCCGCGGAGGAAGCAGGGCGGGAGCTACGGTTCGACTTCTTGGACGACCGGGCGGTGCTGTCGCTGCTGCGTCGGCGTCACGACGATGAGCAGGACATGTTCAAGGCCGGCGTGGCCCATGGAATGCCCCTGGCGCTGGTGGGCGTAGGGGCGGTGCTCTACTGGGGCGGTGTGGCGCTGTACTGGGAGAGCCCCACCGCGCGCACGGCCTACCTGGCGGTCACCGCGGCCGTCCTGCTCACGCAGCTCTTCTTCTTCGTACGAAGTGCCCGATCGCACTGGGGTGATCCGGTCCGGCAGAACCTGCGGGCACGGGCGAAGTGCTACCGGGAGATCGCGCACATCGCTCGAAAGGGCGGCGCCGACATCCCGGCTTTCTACCCGCACTACGGCCCCTACCCCTTCGCGGCGACCTTCCGTCCTGAGGCGGACGACCGCGAGAAGTCCGAGAACGAAGGTGCAGATGACCACGGACACCGTTGAGGAAGCCAGGCGCAGCCTCGAGGGAGGCGACGGCATAGAGGTCCGCTGGATCATGCCGGAGGGTTTTCTCGAACTTCCCTTCGAGGCGGACGACCTGGATGAACTGGCGGAGCGCCTTCTCGAGTTGGCCAAGCAGGCTTTGCCCGGTGCCGACGAGGAAGTGCAGGTGCAGTACGCCGCTATGTGCGCGGCGCACTATGACGAGTTCATCGAGGCGGGCGTGCAGTACGCCGGCTTCGTCACCACGGAGGTCGACGGCGTCCGCTGCACGGCCACGGTGAACGTCAGTCTCCTGGACCTCGACGAGCGGGCCGGTGCCAATCCGGCGGGCTTCATCGCGACGACGATGCGGCACCTGGAGCTCGGGGACATCGGCGAAGTGCAGCTGCCCTGCGGCCCGGCGGTGACATGCGTCGGCAGCCGCTCTTCCCACATCGACGGCAGTCTGACGCAGTCAGGCCGGGACGAACCGATCTGGACGTCCTTCATACAGGTCCAGATACCCCTGAACAACGGCACGGTCCTCCTGCTGGAGATGGGAACGCCGACGGTCGAAGGATGGGATGTCTTCTCCACGATGTTCGCCGGGGTAGTGAAGAGCGTCCGCCTCTTCGACACCGATGGAGCTCCGCTGGTGATGCCGGGGTGAAGGGCGCGGCGCCGGGCGATACCTCACCGACGGTGGGGGCGCCGAGGGACTACAGGCTGCTGGTGCCGCGCGAGTGGTTCCGTGTCGACCTCATGCGGGACCGCTGGCGCGCTCAACTCAAGACGTTCGTCGACCGCCAGTCGCAAGGCCGGAACGTTTCCGCGGAACTCAAGCGGGACGTATGGACCACCCTGCGCAACACTGCGGAGGCCGGCCGGGCGCGCGGGGCCATGGAGTTCTTCCTCCTGACAACCTCGCGCGACGGCGGCCTCCCGGCGTCGCTCCTGGTTTCCTTGCTGCCGCGGGGTGAGACCCCCGCCGACCCGGAGAAATACGCGGCATGGCTGGAGCTTCGAGAGCCTGAGGGGCCGGGCCGGCGGCAGGTATCGGTGGTGGAGCTGACGGCCGGACCGGCTGTCCGGGTTCTCGGCGCGGCGACGTTGAACGTCCACGTCCTGATGCCCGGCGGGGTCGGCTACCTGACGCTCTCCTTCTCGTCGCCGCTCACCGGGATGGGTGGTCCGATGGAGCGTCTGTGCGACGCCATCGCGGGGTCGGTTCGGTGGGTGCGGTGACTCGGAGGGACACAGTGCAGAGGCCGACTGACGCTACGGCGAGTGCCGACCGGCGCTGGGGAATGCGCGACCGCTTGGGGATCGCCGGAGTGATCCTCTGCCTGGTGGTCGGCACGGGCCTGATCCTGCTGCTCACGGGCCTGTGGAAGCGGTTTGCCCGCGAGACCCTCCCGACCTTCGTGGGGCTGCCGGGAGGCTCATGGGCACTGGGCGCGGCCCTCGGTGTGATCACGGTGCTCGGTGTGACCGCAGGGCTGCGGTGCACCCCCGGAGTACCGGGCGGAACCCGCCTGACGCGTGCACTGCGCTCCGCGGGAACGACGCTCTGCTGCGCTGCCGCCTTCGGACCGCTCTTCTACCTGCTGAGTGGCTTGCGTGCCAGGAACTGCCGCTCGATGAGTTGCGCCTACCTTCCAGGCACAGGCACCGCTCTCCTCGCCTACGTCGTCACTGCCGGCCTGCTCGGCTGGTCCGTCCACCGCTGGACCAGGGCGAGGGCGGCGGAACAACTCGCGAGGGAGCGGATGCGGGTGCGGAGGCTTCGGAAGAAGGGGAAGGGGAAGAGCCGGGCGGCACGGCAGCGTTAGCATGCAGGACCGCGGTCTCACTTGCCGGACCACCTGACCTCCCTGTTCCTGCTCAGCAGTCGTCACGGCTCGAGGCGCTCCAGGCGACGCCGGTCAATGGGCCGTCTCGGGAAGTCGGAGCGTCCGTGCGAAGTCGTCCAGAGCCTCCATCGCCGCAGCCATCACTTCGGGATCGTCGTGGTGTCCTCGGAGGCACACGTCGGGTGTGCCGGGCGGGGTGTGCCAGTGATAGGTCACCGAGGTCATCATGATGCTGCTGTCCGCCGGGTAGGAACGGGTGACCCGGACACCGTCCTCGCCGAGATGTGGTGAGGCGAAAGCAATGCTGCCGGTGCGTTGTTGCCACTCGGGGATGTCCTGGTGCGGCACGGTCGGCGCGCTGAACCCCTCGCAGGAGGCCGCGTCAGGTGCTTCGCAGTGAATACGGGTGGCATGCATCACCAGGGGCATGTAGGTGAGCGGCACGGGGTGGTAGATGAACGCCTCGTCGGCCTCCAGCTTGTCCCGCAGGATGACGATCGTCTGCTCGTAGAAGTTCTTGTGGAAGCGGCGGAGCTTACGGGTGAGTTCGATGTTGTGAATGGCGGCCAAGCCGATCAGGTGCTGGTCCAGCCATTCCTTGAAGGTCCGTCTGTCGATCTGGAGATGAAGATAACCCCAGAGGTATGGGTCGGCATCCGTGTCGATGTGGAGCGGGGCGCCTAGGTCGGCGCTCCAGAGGGTGCCGTCTGACATGAGCTGTCTCTTTCGTTGGGGCGTTGGCAGTGGCAGGAGGTCTTCAGGCGTAGCTCCAACGCAAGGTACTCATCACGGCGTCGAACAACTCCACGAGGGTGTCGTAGAAGGCGGGATCGGAGCCGGGGGCGATCAGGGCGCTGAACGAGAAGGTGAGGTACCGGTCAGGCGTGCTGTACGGGATCGGTACCAAGTACTCGACCCGGCGGTGAGCCACGTCGACGCCCTGGGCCGCGTCGGCGGGTACATCTCGTTCCGAGCGGAGGGCCGCGGTCTCGTCGAGCTCCCGCAGCTCGGCTCCGGTGGTCTCGGAGGCTAGTGCGGCCAGGACCGCTTCTGGGCCGCTGCTGGGCCTGACCCGCGGAATCTCGATCGGTTCGGAGGCCACGATCGAGACGGGCAGTGCGACGCCGTGGAGGCGTTCGGTGGGGAGGTAGAGAGTCATTCCTCCCTTGGCGCTGGCCCGGCGGACGACCTTCTTCAACTCCTGAGTCAGCTGCAGCCGAGCCTTCGGAATATCGTCCTTGGGAAAGCCGGCGGGCAGCTGTCTCACGGCCTTGCGGACGATGCGGTCCATCGCCTCCTGGGTACCCGTGTGCAGAGGGATCACGTCCCAGCCGGGTGGCGGCACCAGGTTGAAGCCATTTGGGGCCCGGCGGTGCTCAACGGTGGTCATTGCGCCCTCGCATGGCTTCCACGGTATAGGCAACGCCTACGAAGAGTGCCCAGGCCGGGGCGGCGATCATGCCCGGCCAGAAGCCGAAGAACAACGAAGGCAGGAAGAAGCCGCCTCCCATGGCCAGATCTCGTGTGAGGTAGGGCGGACGGCCAGCATGACGGGGGTACTTCGCGAACACCCAGACGTAGTGCAGGAGGCAGCCGACGATCCCGGCCTCATAGGCGTAGAGCACGGTATTCATCAGGGACTTCGGCACAAGGATCATGATGCCCAATACCGGCAGAAACAGAGGCATTCCGATAAACAGCGTCAGCCGGAGACGCCGGTTGGGTCCGGTGCCAATCCCGGTGCGGGCGGCTTCGGCTTCCGCAATGCGTTGCGCCGAGTGCAGGTCCATGGTCATTCCTCACCAGTGGGTATCAGGGGCGGGCTTCAGGGTGTTGTCCTTCCAGTCCGAGTACGCCGCGTTGTACGGCTTCTCGCCGGTTCCGAACTCCTCGTGGGTCAAGCTTGTCAGGTCGCTCTTCCCCAGCGCCTTGTCCGTGACGTCCATCGCCATGCCGGTCCAGGCGACGCCGAGGCCCGCCTTGTACGCCTTGTACGCCTTGTCCGCGGCAGCCCCCGCAGCCTCCGGGAAGGCAGCCTTGTTCGCCTGCAGCATCTTCGCCATGCCGGCCATCTCCTTGTCGCCGAGGTGCGCCAGCGTCGACAACGGGCTGACTCTCAGCGGGTTCTTGACGACCAGGCCGACGTTCTGGGAGATGGACTTGCGCATTGCGTTACGGGCCGCTCCGATGGCCTGCCGCCCCGCTCCCTGCGGCATTTTCGTCATCATCCGCCCTGTTTCATCCAGGATGCCCTTGACGCCCCTGAGGCCCCGGCTCAGGCCGGCGGTCCGGGCGGCCTGAGCGGCACCGACGGTCGCCTTGGCGCCGCTGGCGAGCTTCGCGGCGGCCCCGAGGCCGCCCACGACGAGTAGCCCACCCACGACGTCGAAGATGACATCCGTCCAGGTGGCGTCGCCGGACGCCACCAGCAGGAGTCTGAGCCCGATCGTGAGCGCCGCGATGCCGAGCACGAGCAGGTTCAAGCCGGGGATGGCAAGTGCCACAAAGCCTGCAATCGTCGCGATCCAGCCGAGAACATCGATGAAAGCCTTGATCAAGTCGGCATTGTCATGGACCCAGCCCTTGACGTCGTCCCACCACGAGTCCTCGATCACGTCTTCGATCTCGGCGCGGATCTTCCCGGCATGGTGCTTGGCGCGAGTGTCCCGGTCTCCCGTGATGTCGTTCAGCCGATTCCGGTACGACTGAAGTGGGTCGTGGTCGGTGCCGCTGACGGAGGGCTGAGGGGTGTCCTTGTCTGCGGAGGCGGCTTCCTTCTTCTTCTCCGCCTCGATCTCGCCCTGCTTCTCCTTCGCCTGATGCAAGACCTTGTCGGCGTCCGACTGGAAGTCCTCCAGCTCGTTCGACCATGTGGTCAGATGGCCGTGCACACGCTCGTACCGGCTGGCCACCTCCCGCATGTGCTTCTCCAGCGTGCCGGACTCTTCGCGAAGGCGTTTGACGTACTTGCCTTTGAGAGTGTCCTCGCCGCTGATCGCCTGGAGGTTCTTGGCCTGGTCCCGGAGTTTCTTGGCGACCGACTCCATGTGCTTGACCTCGGCACGGATCTCTTCCGGGTCACCGGGTACGGGGTCGGAGTCACAGAGCGGCTGCCAGTCGACCGGACGGCGCTTGGATGTCGGTGTCACTTCTTCTGCTTCTTCTTGTTCTGCTTGGCCAACTGCTCGTCCAGGCTGACGAACGCCTTCTTGGTGCCAGCCACGAGTTTGCCGACCGAATCGAGCGACTCGACGAGCCGGGTGCGGTAGTCGTCCCAGTTGTCGACGAAGTCCACCATCACGTCGGCTACCTCGCCGGAGCCCCAGTGCTTGTCCATGTCGTCGCGACGATTCTCGATGTCCTCGAAGGTCTTCTTGAGCTGGCCGAGCTTACGCTCGCAGTCCGCGAGGAAGTCGTAGTCGACAGTCAGGTCCGAGTCGCTCATGGCTGACCCTCCCCCCCCCGTATGTGTGTTTGTTGTTGGTTCATCGGTTGACGGACTGAATCTCCTGCACCGTGACGTCCTGGTCGTTGCCGAACGTGCCGTTGGGTAGCTGCGTCGGGTTGGGGTTGCCCGTGCCGGTCCAGGTGATTTCCCAGGTGACGGTGGCTTGGAGCTTGAAGGTGCCGTCGCCGGAGGAGCGGAGATACCTGATGCCGCAGGGCGGGGTCCTGTCGGCCTTGCCCTTGGCGTAAGGCTCGCCGATCGAACCGTCCTCGTTGATCGTGCACTCGCCGGAGGCGGGATAGGTCTCGGCGTCGGGCGTACCGGGCTCCAGTTTGAGAGAGACCGGCTTTGCGGTGGTGGTGGCTTGGATGTCGAGGCCGCCCACATTGAGCGCGGCGGTGACCGAGACCTCTTTGAACTTGGCTCTGTCCAACCAGGCCCAGGTGGGGAGGTTGACCTTGGTGGTCGCCTCGGGGGCGACGGCTACTTCGGTGTTCGGCAGTTGGATGCGGTTGTAGGCGAGTTCGGCGAGAACTTGGGGAGTGACCGGGTTCTCCACGGGCGGTGCAGCACCGTTCTCGACCCAGAAGGGTGGCTTGTCGCAGAGCTGGGCTTCGGGCTCCATCCAGCGGTCCTCGTCGCGGACGGCGACCCACCAGTTGCCCTCGTCCTTCTGGTCGAGGTTGTAGTTCTTGTACTTTCCGTCCTTGTACTTGTCGCGGAACATGCCGGCCGAAGTCTTGGCGTAGCTGTGCTGGCCCGGGGTGTTGACCGTCTCGTCGTACATGCTCTCGACATACTTGGAAAAGTCCTGCGCGGAGCGTGGTTCGTACCAACATGCAGGTGGGGTCCAGTTGCCTACAGGGGTGACATTGCCCTTGCGGCCACCGCCCGAGGTGGTGCTCTTGTACCTGATCATGGAGACGAGGTCACTTCCGGACCGCTTGCCGCTGGCACCGACCTCGGCCTCGGACGCGCCAGGGCCCTTCGCCGCTGCGGTGCCGGCGAACGTGCCGATAGCCGCCAGGAGAGCGCTCAGCGTGGTTATGCCTCGGGTCAGGGCGCGCACGTGTTGTCCCCTCGCTTCGACAGCACCTCCGTGGTCTGCCAGACCCCGTCGCTGTTCTTCTTGAGCTGGGTGCTGTAGGTGACGTACGGGCTCTCGTCGGACGGCGACTTGTCCACCGTTCCGGTTTTGCGGTTCTTGTTGTAGGCCTTGCTCTCGTCGGCGCAGTAGACAACAGCGGCCGTGTCGCTGTCCGCGACCTTGACCTTCGGGTTGAAGTAGCGCGTGGAGCCTGTCCACGTGAGGTCCTCGTCCAGCCAGGCCCGGACCCACTTCTGCGCGCTCACGAGTGCTTTGCCCTGGCGGTAGTACGCGAGTGTCGCCGAGTTCGTGTCGCCGCGGAGGATCGCGTCGTCCACCGCGTTCACCGTCTGCGTCACGTCGGACAGCACTGCGTTCTCGGCCGGATCACCTGTCCTCCAGCCTTCGAACTTGTTCTCCACGCCTTTGGGAAACGTGATCTTGGGCCTGTCGGCGGGGCCGGATGCGCCTGCGCTTGGCGAGGTCGACGTCGCCGTGTCGCCCGCGTCGGCCCCTGCGATCTTGTCGTTGCTCTTCGAGCTGTCGTCCCCGCTGCCGCAGGCCGTCAACAGCAGTGCTGCCGTCGCCATCAGTGCGGCAGCAACGGGCAATGGGCGACGCATCACAGTGACTCCCCGTGAGACAGAAGTTCAGTCAAGAGCACTGACGCTATCGGTGGGGTTGCTGGTTTCACCAGAGCGAACTACTGCAAGAACAGGGGCAATCCGGAGCGTATGGGGCCCTCTGGGTGCTGGTTGTGTCCTGATCGTTCCCCGAAGAGGGGGCAGCCCCGGCGTCGCGGTTCGCGGCGTCCGGGGCCATGGAGTGGGGGTTGTGATTCGCTAGTGCGGTGCCCTGCACCTCGGGCAACTGCATAGCAGATACGCCGACGTGAAGAGAGCCGGGTGATGTGTTCGTCGGCCAGGATCTCGACCTTGCCGCGGTCTTCGGTCACCGCTCCCTCTACGTTGCCGGCCCAACGAGAGGTCGACGCCAGGAGCGATGAGATCATCGCATTCCGGCCGCTGCTGGTCCCGCGGACCTGGCCGGTGCGGTGGTGACCTTCGACACCCCGCCGACGCAGACCGGCACGCGGTGCGGGATTCGAGGCGTGATCGCTGCTGGGGTCCGGCCGGGCTGTTCCTAGTGTCTGTGTCGATGTTCAGGAGTCAGACGGGTCCTTGTATGGCCGGACGGTGGCGGCAATCTTCCGTACAGTCTCGTCCGGTACCTCGTCAGTCACGCCCTTGGCGCCGAAGAACGACCAGGAAGCCAGGTCTCCTTGGGGGTTCTTGAAGGCGAATGTAAATGCCTTGCCGTTCGTCGCGCACTTCTGTGTTCTCTTCACGCCCACCGACCAGGCGGTTCCCAAGGTCCCCTTGATGCCGGAGTTCGTGGTGAACGGCTCCACGGTGCCCGGCCTCACCTTGTTCTTGTCAGGCTGGGCGAATTGCCCGTACACCCACGTCCTGGGGTCAGAGCTGGCTATCTCCTCGGCACTCCGGGCGCCGTTGTTGCCCCTGGAACCTGCGACGGCCAGCGGCGTGTCCTCCACAGTGCCGCCTTTGTCCTCGTCCGAGGTGCACCACTGTTCCTTCAAGTACGCGGGGGCGCGCATCGCGATCAGTGGTGTGTCGTCCGGGTCGTCGTTCTCGGAGACATACGTGACCCAGTCCGTGGACTGGAGAGCCCACTGCGGCGGAACGTCGAATGCGATTCCCTGCTTCGGGTTCACCACAACCTTCCAGCCCTTGACCGTGGCGGTTTCGGTGTCCGTACCCCGAGGATCGTTCGGACTCGCCTGCGGGGAGGTTTCCTTGGTGGGGGCGGGGTCAGTATCGGCCTCGTTGCTGTCGATCAGGATGAAGCCGGTCGCGGTCGCGGCTGCTACGACGGCTGTCGCCGCGATGACGGCGACGACCGTGCTGCGGCTCCGGCCGCCGGACCGCGGAGGCACCGGCGTACCGGCCTGCTGCATGTTCGATGCCTGCGGCTGCTGGAGCGGGTTCGGCTGGTGGTATCCGGGCTGCAGGTACGGATTCGATGGCTGCCCGGTCGGATGCTGCTGCGGTTCCTGCCCGCCCTCGGACGGCTGCTTTCCTGGCCACATGCGGCGCAACGATACGTTGATCAGCGTAGGAGTGCGGCCGGTCGAGATGGGCGGAGTGGACAGCGCAAGCAGGAGGCCCAGGGGGACCTGGGCCGTACCCGCAACCAGCAGAGATTCCTCGCCGCCCTCGCCCGCAAGGCCGCCACCCCGGCCACCCTCGCCGACCCGTCGAAGTCGTTCCCGACCCTGGACGCGGGACTCGACACCCCCATCGTCGACGAGGGCACCGAACTCCCGGACCTCATGGGGCTGTGCGAGGCCCTGCGGAAGGCCACGGGCGGCGGAGGGCGGCGGATCGACGTGCCCGTGGCCGACCCGGACCTGCGCACCTCCAAGGGCAGCGCGGTGAAGTGGGACGACCGTCGGGCCCGCGCCCTGTTCGACGCCCTGCGCGAGGACAGGCTGCCCAGCTGACCGGCGGGCGGCTCACTGCGCGAGCTTGGAGTCCTGTGCCCGCACCACGTTCTCCGACATCTTGGCGTCGCTGGGCAGCCTGCTGTCGGCGATGGCGAAGCCGTTCACGGAGAAGTAGACGGCGACCAGGTCGCCGTAGCGGGCGGCCTCGGTGTGCAGCGTGTGGGTGATGCCCCGGAACGTCGTCGTCGAGCGGAAGGCGACGGTACCGGTCCCCGTCCCCGCCCCCGTGCCCTTCTCCGCGGTGACCGAGTCGTACGCCGTGGTGTTCTTGCCCGCCTTCGCGGTGAACCCGCCGCCGCACTGCGCAACGGCCTTCGCCAGCCCGGCCAGCACCGACTCGGCCTCGGACGCCGGCTCGTACGCGGCGAGCGTGATGTACGTGCTCTCCTTGCCGTAGCCCGCCCCGGCGCTGCGCGTGACGTCGGCCTGTGGCGTCCCGAGGGGGAGTTGGTTCATCACGTGGGCCAGCGGGGCGCAGCCGGGCTTGTCGACCGTGACCTCGTCCGCGGACTTGGCGAAGGCGTACTGGGCTTCCGGCTCGTCCACGTTGTAACCGGGCAGGTCGCCCTCCGTCACGATGGCCTTCGCCAGCCGCTGCGCAGGGGTGATCTGCTTGGCTCTCGGTGTCGTCGGCGCGTCGGCGGGCGTGTCCTCGCCACCCGAGCAGGCGGTCAGTGCTGAGGTCAGGGCCAGGGCGGAGACGACGGCCAGGGCGGCGCGCTTCAAAGGGGAGCTCCTCGGTAGCTGGTTAGGACGGGATTCATGGCTTGGGTGATCAATGAGCTTGTCGGCGAGCGGCGTTGACGCCCGCCAGGGGTGACATCAGCGAGCCGTAGCCCGTCGCCGACCACACGCTCCGCCCTGCGGGGAGCTCGAAGTAGGGCACCGTACGGCCGTTGTCGTCCGTGTCGGTGAGCACCTCCGGGGCGCGGTGGTCCCGCAGCGCGTCCGCGCAGTCCTGGCAGACCGCCGCGTCCAGCCGGTCCCGGCGGCCGAGCGGACGCCAGCCGGTGCGCAGGGCGGCGCGTCCGTGCAGGGGGTTGAAGAAGCAGAGGGGCAGGCCGGGGGAGTCGGTCAGGGCGCCCTGGCCCTCCTGCGCCAGGGCCAGGGCGCCCGCCAGGTCCGGCAGGCCCCGGGCCTTGTCGAGGACCGTGCCGGCGGCGGCGTAGGCGTCGAGGGCCTGCTGGAGGCCGGGTGTCGTGGCGACGTCCGCGGCCTGGGTCGCCTCGCCCAGCGCCAGTACCTCCGCCTCGGCGCGGTGCCGCACCCGTGCTTCGTCGGCCGCGCGGGCCGTGGCGAACACCAGGTGCGGGAAGGCCGGGGACCGCTTGCGCGACCGGAGCAGGGCGGCGCGGGTCGCGAGCGCGGTCACGGCCAGGGCCGGTACGGCGAGGAGCAGCCACCAGCCGGTTCTGCCGTAGCCGGACTCGCCGGAGCCGGAGCCGGAGCCGGACTTGCCGGAGCTGGATGCGGAGGCGGGCCCGGACTTCGTGGGGTGCGGGGACGGTCCGTCCAGAGCGGCCGTCGCCTCCTCATAGCGCTGCTGGCCCTTGCCCTCCGCCACCAGGTCCACGGCCTTCGCGGTCAGGTCCGCCGGCCCGGCGTCCCGCGTCTCGTCCAGGAAGCCGGCGGCGGCCACGGCGTCCCGGGTCTGGTGGGCGTCGGAGGGCCACTCGTAGCCCTCCAGGGAGTCGGGGAAGTCGCTGTCCGTCGTGATGACGATGAGTTCGCGGCGGTCCGGGAGCCGGTCGCGGACGATCCCCGCCAGCACCTCGGAGTCGCCGTCGAAGGCGTCGCCCTTGGTGAGGGGCGTGAGGACGACCTTGATGGGCAGGCCCGTGCGGTGGATCCGGTCCGCCAACTGACGCTGCCGGGACGGCGATACGGCATCGGCGTAGGAGTCGTCGACGTAGACGGGGGACGTGCGCAGCGCCTCCGCGATGCGCCGGCCGGCGCTCGGGCCGCCGCCGGCTTCGTCGCCGTTGCCGTCGGCCGCGTGGGCGGGGGCCGTGGTGAGCACCGTCAGCAGCAGCGTGGCGAGGACGGTGACCAGGCGCTTGACGTCAGTGGACACCGGCGGTCTCCCTCACCTTGCGGACGAGCCGGGTGATGCCGTGGGGCACGGCGGTCAGCGGACCGTCGGTCGCTTCGAGGTAGGGCAGGCGGCTGCCGCCCGCGGTCGGGGCGGGCAGCTTCAGCAGACGGTCCGGGATGCCGCGCGGGTGGGCGACGGCGGTGTTGCGGCAGACCTCGCAGACCGGGAGCAGCCGGCGGGCGGCACCCTCCGCCGAGACGCGGACGTGGTGGCGGCCGACGGCGGGCCCGTGCAGGGGGTTCACGCCGCAGCACCGGTCCGTCGCATCGCCGGAGAGCGCGGCGCGGCCCGCTCGCGCCAGCACGATGACGGCGACCAGGGTGGCGGCGTCGGTGCCCGCCTGCCGGGCCCGGTCGAGGTCGCCGTCGAGGAGCAGCATCGCCGCGTCGAGGTGGTCCCAGGCGGGGCCGTGCTCTTCCCGGCTGCTGAACTCCTCGGTCAGCGCGGTGAGTTCCGCGTGCGCGGTACGGCGGAGGTAGGACGCCGACGGCTCCGTCGGGGCCGTGAGGGGCAGGCGGCTCGTCGGCTCGGGCGGGGGAGAGCGCCACCGCAGCAGGCCGGTGACACCCGAGGTCAGCGCGGCGAGCACACCGGACAGCAGGAGTGCCGCGAAGGCGCCCAGGAACAGGCCGGGCCAGAAGTCGGTGGCGAACAGGGGCGGCAGGTCGTTCTCGTGGGCCGCGCTCGGAGCGGCGGGCGGGGTGGGCGCGGCTTGGGGGCGGTCCGTGCGTGGCGTCCTGTCGAGGTGGGTCATCAGCTGGTCGAGACGCTCGCCGAGCAGGTGGTCGTCGGCCTCGTCCGCTTTGCTGTCCCCGAGCGTGAGGGAGTCCGGGAGGCCGAAGGACAGCCGGTCGGACTCCAGGCGCAGTCCGTGGTTGACGACGTCGATGGTGCCGTCGTCCGGATCGGCGACGACGTACACCCCGGCCTGGCCCACCTTGGCGTGCACCGCCGCGGCGAACAGCTCCGCGTCACCGGCCGCCTCGCTCTCCGGCGTCTGCGGCACCAGCAGGATGAACACCGGGCCGCCGCCGTCGGAGCGCCTGAAGTCGCGGATCCGCTCGTGCAGCCGCTCCCGCTGCCGGGCGTCGAGGACCCGGGGGCTCTCCGGGTCGGTGTAGACGGGGTCCTGCCTCAGCCCGGCCGCGACCCGCTCCACCCGGGCCGACAGGTCGGCGGGGGTCGGCGGCCGGGCCGCGCTCGACGTGGTCTGGTCGAAGACGACGGGAGCGGTCAGGGCGATGGCCGCGCCGGTGAGGACGGCCGCGCCGGGCACGACCCACCGGGGGACCCGCCGTCCGGCCCCGGAACGCCGACGGCGCCGCCGTACGTACCCGGCCGTCAGCACGATCAGCAGCGGTACGCCGGCCAGCAGGCTCCCCGTGAGGAACGACTGGTTGTTGCGGTCGGACGGGCCGATGTACATCTCGGCGGGCTCGCCACCGGCCCGGAACCTCTCGCGCGCCGCCTCCGCCCTGGCCGTGGCCTTCGCGCCGCCCTGGTTGATGACTTCGGCGAAACGCTCGAAGCCGTGCAACGGGCCCGCGTCGTAGGGCACTTCGTAGAGGGCGACGGTCGTGGCCGCCTCGGCGGGCACGCGTACACCCCAGGCCGTGGCCTGCGCGACGTTCGTCCCGTCGATCAGGACGTACAGCCCGTCCCGCCCGAGCCGGTCGTGGACCGCGCCGAGCAGCTGCCTGCCCTCCGAGCTGCTCGACATGGGCAGGACCAGGACGTAGGTCGGGACGCCCGTCCTCTGCGCGACCCGGGCGAAGTCGGGCGCGGTGGAGCGCGGGACCTCGCGGGGGAGCTGATCGCTGACGTAGACCGGGTTCTCACGGAGACGGTCGGCGAAGTACGCGGCCTGGCCGGGGGTGTCCACGGCGGCGGCGGGGGTGGCGGTTGCGAAGAGGGCCGTCAGCGCGCAGAGGGCGAGAAGCAGGTCGCGTACGCGGGCGCGGTCCGGGCCACGGCCCCATGTCCGCGCTGCCCAGGCGCTGTTGGTCGTGACTGCCCTCAACGGTGAGCCCCCCGCGGTCCGATCGCTGTCCGCGCCGCACTCTACTCGGGGCTTCGCGAGTGCCATCGATCGCGGTCGCGGGGTTGCGGCTCGGCCGGTTCAAGTGGAGGCCCGGGCGCACCTCCCGGAGGAACTCCGGCCGGGACGCCCGCCTGGACCTCAACGCCCTCACGGCTGACCCCGGACGTCCCGCGGTCCTCACCCACGCGAGCGAGTGAGCGTGCCGTGCGTCACCCCCGCGTCGTGAGTGAATCGTGCAGGCATGATGGGCGACAGGTGACGAATCGGCCGCCGCGCAGAGGCTGTTGGGGTCGAGGCTGATTCGCTCACGCACAGGTGGTGCCGGCATCCGGGGCTGGGCCCGGCCGGGTTGAGCCAGTGTGACGTTGCAGATGGATAACAGGCCGTGCCCTGTGGCCGGTGGGGCCGGACGCGCCTTGAGGGGCTTATGTGCGGCTGATACGGTGCGATGGCTTGACACTCACCCCCAGTGCTGGCTATTCGCCCAGGTCGGGCGGGTACGTCCGGCCCGTCCCGTACTTCAGCGTGCGGGTCGTCGCGGGTGAAGTGTCCGCATGTGAAAGCAGATGACAGACATCTTCTTGGGTGTACGGGGAGCGGTTGCGTGAAGATCCAAGAGCGTACGGGGGCGGGCGCAGGTCGTTCCGCCGCTCCGGCTCAGCCGTCGGTCGGCGACCGGCTTCCCACCCCGCCTCGCGAGCGCAAACCGGCACTGGCCGCGCTGGCGGTGCTGCTCATCCTGGTGGGCGCGCTGGGTGCGACGATGCTCGTCCTCCAGGCCGGTGACCGCATCGAGGTCATCAAGGTCACGCAGGAGATCCCCGCGGGCGGTTCGGTCAGCACGTCCAACACGACCTCTGTCATGGTGGCCAAGGACGACAGCATCCACTACGTCGAGTACGGCCAACTGAAGCAGCTGCAGAAGCTGAAGGCCGTCAACCCCATCCCCGCCGGGGTCGTCGCGGTCGGCGAGATGTTCGGCGACGCCGCGGGTGTCGCCGCGGGCAAGGCCACGGTGGGTCTGTCCCTCAAGGCCGGCCAGTACCCGACCGGCATCAAGCAGGGCGACACCGTCGCGGCCTATCGCGTCAGCTCCGCCTCCGGTTCGAGCAACAGCAACAGCAACTCCTCGTCGTCCTCGGCGGCCGACAGCTCCGTCATCGTCGACAGCGCCCGTGTCAGCTACGTCCCGGGCCCGAAGGACAGCGGCGACGAACTTGTCGGCAGCACCAACCTCGCCGTCACCCTGACCGTCGACAGCGACAAGGCCGCCGCCCTGGCGCAGGCCGCCTCCAACGGCGAGGTCGCTCTCGTCCAGGTCCCCGGTAACTCCGGCAACTAGAAGGCGGCACTCGACCCATGGCGCTCATCGCTCTCGCCGCCGACAAGGGTTCCCCCGGCGTCACCACCGCGGCCGTCGCACTCGCGGCGGTCTGGCCGCGGCGTGTCCTGCTCGCCGAGACGGACCCGGCGGGCGGTGACCTCGTCTACCGCAGTGCCGCCGCGCACGGCGGACCCCTCAACCCCAACACCGGCATGCTGTCCATCGCGGCCACCGCGCGCCGCGGCCTCGTGCCCGACCAGCTCTGGGACCACGTACAGCCGCTGAGCGGAGGACTGGAAGTCCTCGTCGGCCTCGGTGTCGCCGAGCAGGCCGCCGGGCTCGCGGGGCTGTGGCCGACCCTCGGACACGCCTTCGCCTCCCTCGCCGACTCCCCGAACGCCGCCGCCGACGTCATCGCCGACTGCGGACGCGTCAGCGGGGACACCCCGGCCGTCGAACTGTTCCCGCACGCCTCGCTGGTGCTGCTGCTCTCCCGCACCGAGCCGGAGGCCCTCGCCCGCGTCCGGGACCGCGCCGCCGCCCTGGCCACCAAGCTGCACGGCGGGCCGCGCGGCGCCGCGAGCCTCGCCAACCCGGTGATCGGTGTCGTCCTGATCGCCGACACCGGCACGGCCGGCAAGCTCGCCTCGCAGGTCAACGACATGCTCGTGCACGCCCAGACCGGCGCCCGCGTGGTCGGCACCATCGCCGACGACCCGGCCGGCGCCGACCAGCTGGCCGGGCGCAAGCGCGGCCGCCTCGACAAGTCACTGCTGATCCGCTCGGCCCGCAAGGTCGCCGCCGACATCTACCAGCAGTACGGCGCCGCCTGGGCCGCCTCCGCGCAGGCCAACCAGGCACCGCACGCCCACCACGCCCCGCACGCCCCGGGCCGGACGCAGGGCCACGCGGGGGCCGGAGCATGACCGCTGTCGACCACCAGTTGGTCAAGCGGTTCCGTCAGGACGCCGGCGACCGCATCGCCGAGCAGCGCCGGCAGGACCAGGTCGCGGGCGTCACCCCGATGTCCACGGAGGACGAACGGCAGTACGCCCGCGCCGTCATAGCCCAGATCCTGGAGGAGTACGCCCGCGCCGAGATCAACGCGGGCCGTACGCCGCTGGACGCCGAGACCGAGGAGCAGTACGCGGCCGCCGTGCACGCCGCGCTGTTCGGCGTCGGCCGGCTCCAGCCGCTGCTGGACAACCCCGACGTCGAGAACATCGACATCAACGGCTGCGACCAGGTGTTCATCGGGTACGCCGACGGCCGTGAGGTGCAGGGCGACCCCGTCGCCGAGACCGACGAGGAGCTCATCGAGCTCATCCAGGTGCTGGGCGCCTACTCGGGTCTGTCCTCCCGGCCCTTCGACTCGGCCAACCCGCAGCTCGACCTGCGCCTGCCCGACGGCTCGCGTCTGTCGGCCGTCATGGACGTCACCCGGCGCCCCGCGCTGTCCATCCGCCGTGCGCGCATGGGCAAGGTCTTCATCTCCGACCTCGTCGGCAACGGCACCCTGACCCCCGAGGTCGCCCACTTCATGGCCTGCGCGGTCCGCGCCCGCAAGAACATCATGATCGCCGGCGCCACCAACGCCGGCAAGACCACGCTCCTGCGCGCCCTCGCCAACGAGATCCCGCCCCAGGAGCGCCTCATCACCGTCGAACGGGCCCTGGAGCTCGGCCTCGACACCTTCCCCGACCTGCACCCCAACGTCGTCGCCTTCGAGGAACGCCTGCCCAACTCCGAGGGACAGGGCACCATTTCGATGGCGGAACTGGTGCGACGCTCGCTGCGTATGAACCCCTCCCGCGTCATCGTCGGTGAGGTCCTCGGCGACGAGATCGTCACCATGCTCAACGCCATGTCGCAGGGCAACGACGGCTCGCTGTCCACGATCCACGCCAACAGCTCGCACGAGGTCTTCAACCGTATCTCCACCTACGCGCTGCAGGCCACGGAACGGCTGCCCATCGAGGCCAGCCAGATGCTGATCGCGGGCGCGGTCAACTTCGTCGTCTTCATCCAGCGGCGCAACAACTACGGCAGCGGCGGCCGCCTCCAGCGCATGGTCACCTCCGTCCGCGAGGTCAACGGCGTGGACGGACGCGTGCTGTCCAGCGAGGTGTTCGCGGAGGCCCCCGACGGCCGGGTCGTGCCGCACGCCCCCATAGCCTGCCTGGAGGAACTGATGGCACACGGCTACCGTCCGTCCGGGACCTGGGGGTGAGCCGCGGATGACCACGAACCTCGCGGCACTCGGCTCGCTCGGCTCCATGGGCGGCCTGTTCTCCACCACCGTCCTGTACGCGATGGGAAGCGGCGTCGCCGTCGGCGGCGGCCTCGCTCTGCTCCTCGTCGCCGTCCGCGGGCTGCCCGCCAAGCCCGACCACGAGAAGCAGAAGGCCGCCGAGCGGGCGAGCGAACTGATCCGCTTCGCCGGGCAGCGCGGCTCGCTCGCCGCCATCGTCGGCCTGGTCGTCCTGGTCCTCACCCGGTGGGCCGTCGCGGGCCTCGCGGCCGGTGTCCTCGTCTTCTTCTGGGACCGCCTGTTCGGCGGCGCCGGCGAGGAACGGGCCGCCATGCGCCGCGTGGAGGCCCTGGCCTCCTGGACGGAGTCCCTGCGCGACACCATCGCCGGTGCCGTGGGCCTGGAGCAGGCCATTCCGGCCTCGGCCCGCGCCGCGGCGCCCGTCCTGCGGCCCCACCTCGACGCCCTCGTCGACCGGCTGCGTGCCCGCACCCCGCTGCCCGAGGCGCTCCAGCAGCTCGCCGACGAGATTGACGACGCCTCCGCCGACATCATCGTCGCGGCCCTCATCCTCAACGCCCGGCTGCGCGGCCCCGGTCTGCGTCAGGTCCTCGGCGCCCTGGCCAAGTCGGCCCGCGAGGAGGTCGACATGCGCCAGCGCGTGATGGCCCAGCGCGCCTCGACCCGCAGGTCCGTGCAGATCGTCGTCGCCGTCTCCATCGCCTTCGTCCTCGGCCTGTCCATCTTCAACCGAGACTTCGTGGCGCCGTACGGAACGGCCATTGGCCAGCTCGTCCTGGCCTGTGTCTGCGGCCTGTTCGCCCTCGGCTTCTGGTGGCTGCGCAAGCTGTCCACCATCGAGACGCCCGAACGCTTCCTCGTCCGCGACGAGGCCTCCGTCCAGTTCGTCCGCCCGAGGACGCCGTCGCAAGCGCAGTCCCAGCAGCGGCTGCCGCAGGAAGAGGGGGCGCGCTGATGGACCTCACGATGCCGCTCGTCGTCGGCGCCGTCATCGGCCTGGGCATCTACGCCCTCGTCCGTGCCCTCATGCCCGGCAAGCGCAGCGCGATCTCGCAGGTCGCGCGGATCGACGCGATGCGGGCCCGTGGCTCGGCCTACGAATCGGCCCGCGTGGAGCGGGAGAAGGGCCGCCTGGGCGCACTGCGCGCCGAAGTCGGCCTGCGCGTCTCGGAGTTCTACCTCCAGCAGGGCTGGGAGCAGCGCTCGCTGCGCGCGGACCTGGCGGTGCTGGACCGCAGCTGGGAGAAGTTCCTGGCGACGAAGGTGCTGCTGGGCGTGGCCGGCCTGTTCTTCGGCCCGTTCCTGTTCGCCATCGTCTACACCCTGGGCTTCGGCCGCAGCCCGATCATCCCGGTCTGGCTGGCCCTGCTCTGCGCGGTCGTCTTCTTCTTCCTGCCCGACCTGGAGGTACGGCGGGACGCCGCCGAGAAGCGGCGCGACCTGCGGCGCGTGATCGGCGCCTACCTCGACCTGGTGTCGATGAGCCTCGCCGGCGGACGGGGTCTGCCCGAGGCGCTCATGGCCGCGGCCGAGGTCTCCGACGGCTGGGCCAACCAGCGCATCCGCAACGCCCTGTCCGACGCCCGCATCACCGGCGTCAGCCAGTGGCAGGCGCTGGGCGCACTCGGCGAGGAGATCGGCGTGGAGGAACTCAAGGACCTCTCCGCCTCCCTGGCCCTGGTCGCGGACGACGGTGCCAAGGTCCGCGAGTCCCTCGCCTCCCGCGCCGAGACGATGCGTCACCGCGAACTCGCCGAGATCGAGGGCAGCGCGGGCGAGAAGTCCCAGTCGATGCTCGTCGCGCAGCTGCTGCTGTGCGCCGGGTTCCTGGTGTTCCTGATCTTTCCGGCGGCGATGCGGGTGTTCCAGGTGCAGTGAGCCGTGCGTGAGCTTCGCGGTGGGCTCGCCGGAGAACGCGCGGTGAGCCGGCAGTGAGCGACCTTTCACAACTCCAGAACTTCCGTGAACCGAATTCGAAAGGACAAGACGTCATGAACGGACGCAACTTCCACACCGGCATCCCCGCCGTGGACTTCCTCGTCACCTTCCTCCAGGCCCGCACCGAGCGGGCCCGCTCCGGCGAGCTGGACCGCGGTGCCTCCGCGGTCGAGTGGGTCATCATCTCCGCGGTCGTCGTGGCGATCGTGGGTGTCGTGGCCGCCATCATCAACGCCGCGCTGAGCGAGGGCGCCAACAAGGTCGGCGACTGCATCAAGGGCGCGGACGCGGGCAAGACCTGCTGATCGCCCTCGGGAGCATCACAAGCATCAGGAGCATCAGGAGCAACGGGGTTCACGGGATGCCGGCAGACGTGGGCAGACGGGCACGCCGCTGGGTGCGGGCCGCACGGGAACGGGCGGCCGCCCGCGGCGACTCAGGCATGACCGCGATCGAGTTCGTACTGCTCACCCCGGTCCTGTTCTTCATGATCTTCGCGACGGTGCAGTTCGCGCTGTATTTCTTCGCGGACCACGTCGCCCAGGCGGCGGCCCAGGCCGGAGCCCGCAAGGCCCGTGCGACGGCCGACGAACAGCCCGGCGCGTGGCGGGGCGAGGCACGGGACGTCGTCGACAGCTACATCCGCCAGCTCGGTCCGCAGCTGGTCCTGTCCCCGGACGTGACGATGGTGCAGCCGGAGCCGAACACGGTGGGCGTGGAGATCGCGGCCCGGGTCCCGACGGTGTTCCCCGGGCTGGACCTCACCGTGCACGCGCAGTCGGCCGGGCCGGTGGAGCGGTTCGTACAGGAAGAGGGCAACTGAATGTCCGTCCCCTCTCCCGGGAAGGCCCGCCGCGCCACGGACGACAGCGGCCTGTCCACCGTCGAAGTCGTCATCCTCGCACCGGTGATGATCCTGTTCATCCTGGTCCTGGTGGCCTTCGGGCAGCTCGTGGACGGCCGCGGAGCGCTGGACGGCGCGGCCAGGGACGCGGCCCGCGCGGGTTCGATCCAGAAGGACCACGCGACGGCCATGGCCGAGGCGAAGAAGGCCGCGGAGGCGAACCTGGCGGACGTCTGCTCGGGCCCGGTGAACGTCGTGCAGACCAGCCAGGGCTTCGAACCGGACACCATCTTCACGGTCGAGGTGAGCTGTCAGGTGCGGGGTCTGGCCATGCTCGGCCTGGACGTCCCGACGACGCTGACGGCGAGCTTCAGCTCCCCGCTCGACCCGTTCCGGAGGACGGTGTGAAACCCTTCCGGTCTTTCCGGCCCTTGCGGCCTTTCCAGCCCTCGCGGTCCTCGCGGTCCTCGCGGTCCTCGCAGCGCTCGGAGCCCTCGCGGTCCTCGCGGTCATCGTGGTGGACGGCCCGTGGCGTGCGTCTGGACGACCGCGGTTCCGGCGCGGGCGCGGTCATCATCTTCACGCTCGTCTTCCTCTCCCTCTCCGCGTTCGTCATCGACGGCGGTCTGTCCATCTCCAAGCGGGAACGTGCCGCGGACATCGCCGAACAGGCCGCCCGCTACGCGGCCCAGGACATCGACCGCGACGCCCTCTACGAGAACGAGGGCGGCCCGGCGCCGATCAACTTCCAGAACTGCAACGCCCGTGTGAAGGCCTTCGCCCGCGAGATGGACATGACGGGCGCGGACATCGGAGCGACCCACTGCGTCGCGGCGAACACCCAGGCGGTCGAGGTCGAGGTGCAGCTCACGTACTCGCCGGTCTTCACGGGCATGTTCTACGGCGGGGACGTGGTGGTGCACGGGCAGGCGGTTGCGGAGAACGAGGTCGGCTGAGCGACGAGGTCGGCCGGGCGACGAGGTCGGCCGGGCGACGAGGTCGGCCGGGCGATGCGGTCGGCTGGGCCGGATCCCGAACATCCCGCGAATCTGCACACCGTTCACCGTGAGGTCGGGACGGGACGGGGCAGCATCCCGGCCCGGACCGTTTTTCGCGCCGCGTACTGCATTCCTGTATCGCGAGACGGCGGAAAATGTGAAGGCCGCAAGGTCTCCGGTGACCGAATGGTCACACCCATGAATGTGGAGCCTGCTTTCCGTCCGCTTTCCTTTCCACGGACCGGGCACCGACTGGCCGCCCCTACTCCGGCGTGCTTTGATCGTTCACGCTCGAGCATGTCGAATTTTGAACCGAAGGGAACCGCCCCCCATGGCCTTCACCCCGCAGATCCAGACCGCCCAGATGTCCGACGCCGAGCTGGACACCATCGCCGGCGGCCAGGCGGGCGCTGCCGCGGGTGCCGGTGCCGCGGCCGGTCTCTACGTCGAGACGACGGCCGCGGGCCTCACCGCGGGCGTCGGCGGCGGCGTGGGCCTCAGCGTCTCGCCGCAGGGCATCGCGGCGGACCTGCACGTCAACGCGGCCGTCGCGCACTGACGAACGCATGAAAGGGCCCCGGGGTATCGACCCCGGGGCCCTTTTCGCATCGCTCGGGCCGGGGCCTACTTCCCCCCGCCGTCCCCCTTGCTGCCTTTACCGCCCCGCTTGTCCACGGTCTTCATGGCACCGTTCGCCTTCTTGGCGAGTTCGTCATCCAGCTTCTTGAACTCGCGCACCACGGCGTCGGACATACTCGCCAGCGCGTCCAATTGCTGCGTGATGTCCTCGCGCCCGTCTTCCCAGTTGGACTCGAAATCACCGAGCGCGTCATTGACACTGCCGTCGCCGATGTCGTCCTGGTAGCTCTCGAAGAGCTTCTTGGTGTGATTCAGCCGGGTCTTGATGGACCGCAGCCGACGCCCATAGCTCTCCAACTCGGTCAGCGGCAGCGCGAGGTCACTCTTGCCCTTGGCCATGGATTCCCCCAGCAGGTCAGACGGTCAGTGATATGGCAGACGGGTGTAGCGATCCCCTCGACCGCCGACCCGCAACCCGACCGAAGGTCTCGCGTGACTCACATTCTCTCGGGAAGCGATGCCAGGAAACCATCGACCTCATCCCGCACGTAACCGGAGAGATCGGTCGGCATGAGACCGCGCACCGGACGGTGAACTCGTCAGCCGTCCCTTCCTTCACCGTCGCTGCGGTCACGTCGCTCAGCGGTTGATCGACTGGATTTCCTGGACGTTCATGTCCTGCGTCGTCTCGAACGTGCCGTCGGGCAGGTCGCCGCCCGTGCCGTCGGAGCCCTCCCAGGTGATCTTCCAGGTGACGCTCGCGGAGAGCCGGTAGGGGGTGCCGTCGGTCGCGCGGAGGTAGCGGATGCCGCACGGTGGGGTCTTGTCGGCCGCGCCCTTGGTGTACGGCGTGCCGATGGAGCCGTCGTCGTCGATCTCGCAGTCGCCGGAGGCGGGAAAGACCTCGGCGTCCTCGGTGCCCGGGTCCAGGTGGAGGGCGACCGGCTTGGCGGTGGTCTCCGCCCACAGGCCCGTACCGGGCAGTTCCGCACGGACCTTGACGTCCTTGAACGTCCCCTTGTCCAGCCAGACCCACGTCGGCAGGTTCACCGTCGACCTGGCCGCGGGCTTCAACTCCACCTCGGTCTCGGGAACCTTGACCTTGTCGTAGGCGTAGTCGGCGAGAACCTCCGGAGTGGGGGCGTTCGGCACGTCGGGGATCTCGCCCGCGTCCTGCCAGAACATCAGCCGGCTGCACAGGGACGTGTCGTCGAGCTCGGTCACGTTCGGCGCGACCCCACGCCAGAAGTAGCCCTTCTTGCCGAGGTTGTAGTTCTTGTACCCCTTCACGGTCGCCGGCTTCGTGAAGATGGTGGTGGCGTCCTTCTCGTCCCGGAAGTGGTCGGTCCAGAGCTCCGATCCGTACCAGCCGTCGCGCAGCCCGGCGTCCCCGCTCCCGTCGTTCTCCGAGAAGTTCTTCAGCTGCTCAGGGGTGAAGACAGGCTCGTACCAGCACGGCGGCGGCTTCCAGTTGACGTCCGTCGACGCGACGGTGCCCTGCTTGCCACCGGTGGGGCCGCTCGTCCGGGTGACCTTGATGCGGGAGTGCGAGGCCGAAGCGGACAGTTCACCGTTCTCGTCGGAGCCGCCCCGGACACCGCTTCCCATGCCTCCGAAGGCGCCGGCCGGCGAGGAGCTCAGCAGTGCGACGACCAGTGATGTGGCGACCAGGGGTATCGCTCGGTACGTCGCCCTCACCTTGAGCACTTCCCCCGCTCACCGCGCACCGACGAGTTCTGCCACACACCCTGCTCGTTCTTCGTCAGGGAGACCGAGTAGCTGACGTAGGGGTTCGTGCCCGCCGGATTCCCCTCGACCCTGTGGGTCTTGCGGTTCCTCGTCTTCGCGTTGCTTTCGTCCGTGCAGTAACTGAGTGCTGCTCCCCTGCCGTTCTCGGCCATGACGACCTTGGGGTTGAAGGCGGGCAGCTTGCCGATGACGGTGAGGTCCTTGTCCGTGTAGGACTTGATCCACCGCTTGGTCATGCCGCGGACGCCCTTGGTGTCGTAGAAGCTGACGGCTTCACTGTCCGGGTCGTTCGCGATGATCGCCGCGTAGCCGGCCCGGACCTCTTCCTTCGCGTCGTCCAGCACCGCCTGCTCCACCGGATCACTGCTCGTCCAGTTCTCGAAGGTCAGCTGGAAGCTGCCGGGGAGCTTGATGACGGGGCGCTTGACGTCGGGCGTGGGGGACGACTTGGACGCCGTCGGGCCGGGGGAGCTGTCGCCCGCGCCCTTGATGTCGTCCGGCGACGTGTCGTCGCCCCCGCCGCAGGCGGTCAGGAGCAGCGCTGCCGTCGTGGCGAACGCTGCGGCAGTCGTGGTCAGTGCGCGGCGGGCCACAGTTGATCTCCCCCGTGAGTTTCGGTGTACGCGACAGGGAACGAAGCTATCAGGGGCAGGGCAGGACGCTTTGAGAGCCAGTGGTGGATCGGGTGGGGATCGTGAGGGGTCTGCGTGGCGATTGCGAAGAAAGGGGTCCGGGGCGCGCGGCTCAAGGGTGAACAGCCGTGACGCCGGGGGCAAATCGGACGGTTGCGGGGATCCTTCGATCCGCCCTTCGACGACCCCGAAAAGAGTCCATAAGATCTCTGTAGGCTCAGCACACTCTCACCCCACAGCCAGCCCGGCCCCACCTCACACCACACACGACCCCAGGACACCCGCCATGCCGCGACGCCGCACCTCAAGCTCGTCAAGCTCGACGGGAAGTACGTCGGGAAGTACGACGGGAGCGGCGGGAACCACGGCCGCGCCCAGGAACCGGACCCCGCAGCCGGTGACGATCCGGCGGCGGTCCTTCGGGGACTTCCTCAAGGCGTTTCTCGCCTTCGTCGCCCTGGCCGTGCTGCTCGTCGGCGTGCCGGGCGCGCTCGCCACGCAGATCGGGTGGCCGCTGCCGGACGGGATGCCGGGGCTCGACTGGCTCCAGCAAGAGATCACCGTCCACACGTTCCTGAACATCCTCACCGTCATCGTGTGGCTGGCGTGGGCCCAGTTCACCGCGTGCGTGCTGGTGGAGATGAAGGCCGCGCTGTCGGGCGTCGGCGTGCCGGGGCGGGTGCCCGGCGCCGGGCCGAGCCAGCTGCTCGCACGGCAGCTCGTCGCCGCGCTGCTCCTCGTCGGCGCCACCGCCGCCAGCTTCACGCCCGGTCTGTCGCAGCTCGGCCACGGTTACGACGCCCACCAGAAGCCGACCGTCGCGGCGGCCCAGGCCACCCCGGGGCTCTTCGCCCAGCAGCAGGAGCAGGCCTCCGGCGCCGCGGCCGCCCTCGCCGAGCAGGCCTCGCACGCCGCCGCCCACGCCGACGCCGGTGGCAGCACCGCCCGGCAGGGTGACACGAAGTACTACCGGATCCAGCCGCCCGAGGGACGTCACCACGACTCCCTGTGGGAGATAGCCCAACGGCACCTCGGTGACGGGCGCCGCTACAAGGAGATCTTCGAGCTCAACAAGGACCGTGTGCAGCCCGACGGGTCCAGGCTCTCCGAGGCCAGTCTCATCCGGCCCGGCTGGATCATGGAGATGCCCGGCGACGCCCGCGGCGGCGACCTCGTCGAGATGCCGGACGAGGCGCCCGACGTGTCGCCCGACGTGCAGCAGCAGATCGGCGACTACGCGCAGACCGGGGACCACGCCCAGGGCGCAGGCGGAGCCCAGGGCGGCAGCGGCCACGCGCAGGGCGCAGGCGGAGCCCAGGGCGGCAGCGGCCACGCGCAGGGCGGCGGCGCCACCCACGTGTCCGTCCCCGACCAGCAGCGGCCCGCCCACGACGGCGGTCACCAGCAGGCCACCGCCGCCGGCGCCGAGTCCGACAGCTCCTTCGGCCTGCCCGAAGCCCTCCTCACCGCCCCCCTCCTCGCCGCCGGACTCCTCGGCGCCCTCGGGCGGCGCCGCCGGCAGGCGCTGTGGCAGTCGGCGTTCGGGTCGGCCGGCGGGCGGCGCGGCATGGAGCCGCCCACGCCGACCGGTGACGCCCAGGACGTCCAGGACGCGCTGCTCGTCGGCGCCGACCCCGAGGGCGTGCGACTGTTCGACCGGTCCCTGCGGGGCCTCGCCGCCTCCCTCGCCGAGGAGTCGCGCGCCCTGCCGGTCGTCTACGCGGCCTGGCTCAGCAACGGCGACCTGCACCTCCAGCTCGCCCAGCCCGCCGGGAAGCCGCCCGCGCCCTGGCAGCAGGGGCAGGACCAGACCTTCTGGATGCTGGCCCGCACCGACGCCGAGCGCTACGAGGACGTCGACACGGCCGCGCCCTACCCCGGCCTCGTCAGCCTCGGCACCATGGACGACTCGCGCCTGCTGCTCAACCTGGAGGCCGTGCCCGGCATCGTGTCGCTGAGCGGCCGGGAGGCCGACCGGGCCGCCGTCTTCGCTTCCGTGGCCGCCGAGTTGGCGACCAACGGCTGGTCGGACCGCATGACCATCACGCTCGTCGGCTTCGGGCAGGACCTCGCGCCCCTCGCCCCGAACCGCATCCGGCACCTGGAGGACGTCGAGGCCCTCCTCGAGACCATGGAGGCCGAGACCCGGCAGCGGCGCGGAGCGCTGGGCGCCGCCGGGCACGACTCCGTCCTCACCGGGCGCACCGGGCCCGCCCAGCACACCCGTTGGGCCCCGCACCTCGTCCTGCTCGCCGCCCAGCCGTCCGCCGAGGACGCCGTGAAGCTCGCCGAGCTGGCCGCCGACGCGAGCCGTCTCGGGATCGGCTACCTCGTCGGCACCGAGACCGGCGATCTGCCGGGCGCCGCCTGGGAGATGGAGATCACAGGCCAGGGCAAGCTGCTCGCGCCGCTCCTCGGGCTCGAACTCGACGCGCAGGTGCTGCCCGAGCCCCAACAGCGGGCCGTGGTGGAGCTGTTCGTGGAGGCCGACCCCGAGCGCGAGAGCGACGGACCCGCGACCACCCCGCCGTTCCTCGTCGACATCAGCGAGCAGGGCCGTCCGGCCGTGTACGCCAGGCTCGTCGGGCCGTACGAGATCATCGGGCTGGACGACCCGGACGGGGAGCGCAGCGCGCTGCTGCACGAGGCGCTCGCCCTGCTGCTCCTGCACCGCGAGGGCGTGCACCCGCGCGTGCTGTCCTCGGCGCTGTGGCCGCGCGGTGTCACCGACGACGTGCGAGGCGCGCTGCTCGACCGGCTGCGCGAGTGGCTCGGCACCGACCCCGACGGCACGCCCCGCCTCGCCACCGACGGCTCCGGCCGGCTCATCCTCGCCAAGACGGTCGTCTCCGACCTGGACGTGCTGCGGTCCCTCTACCACGAGGCCACGCAGGGCAGGGGCGTCGGCAGCCGGGCCGTGCGCGGGCGGCTGCTCACCGACGCGCTCGTGCTGGTGCGCGGGCCGCTGCTCGCCGACCGGCCCGAGGGACGCTACCGGTGGCTCACCCACGAGATCGTGGACGCCCAGCTGCCGCTGCTCGTCGCGGACACGGGGCTTGCGCTGTGCGCGTTCCACATGGAGAAGGACCGTGCGGAGAAGGCCATCGAGGCGCTGAACGCGGCCCTGCGCACCGCCCCGGCCGACGAGCGCCTGTGGCACGAGCTGCTGCGCGCCACGCACGCCACGGGCGACTCGGACCGGCTGACGGCCCTCGCCACCGACCTCATCGGCCGCAGCGGGGCCCGTGGGCTGCCGCCGCGCACCGAGGCACTGCTCGACGAGCTGCTGCCGACGTGGCGTGACGCGATCGCCGCGGCGGGATGAACACCGGACTGCTGGTCCTCGCCGCCGCGCTGTGGGGCGCGGCGGCGGGCGCGTTGCTGCCGCGCGCGGCCTACCGGTTCTCGGCGCCGTCGGGGGAGGCGTGGCGGGGGGAGTGCCCCGGCGGGCACGCCGTCGAGGGCTGGCTCGGGCGGGCGGTGTGCGCGGAGTGCGCCGAGCCCGGGTACGGCCCGCGTACGGCGCCGTTGGTGATCGCCACCGCCCTGGTCTGCGCCGCCCTGGCCGCCGCGACGGGCACCCGCCCCGAGCTCGGTGTCTGGCTGTTGCTGGCCCCGGCCGGGGTGCTGCTCACGGTCGTCGACTTCCGCGTACGGCGGCTGCCCGACCCGCTCACCCTCCCCTTCGCCGCGGCCGCCCTGGCCCTGCTGGGCCTGACCGCCCTCGTCCCCGAACACGCGGGCCACTGGACGACCGCCCTGCTCGGCTCCCTCGCCCTCGGCGGCGGCTACTTCGTCCTGTTCCTCATCAACCCCGCCGGGATGGGCTTCGGCGACGTCAAGCTGGCCCTGGGCACCGGCGCCGCCCTGGGCTGGTACGGCTGGCCGACGGTCATGCTCGGCACCTTCGCCGGATTCCTGCTGGGCGCGCTGTACGGCGCGGCCCTGGTCCTCACCCGCCGGGCCACCCGCAAGACCGCGATCCCCTTCGGCCCGTTCCTGATCACGGGCGCGTACCTGGGCCTGCTGCTGGGCGCCTACACGGCCTGACACCGGCGCCCGCGCCTCAGGGGGTCATCCCGTGGTGGCCCGGAGGACGCGATACGTGACGTACAGGCCGGGTGCGGGTACGCCGAATCGCGTGTGTTCCACGCAGTCAGCGCTGTCTTGACGCTGATCATGACAAACGCATCGCAGGCCGGGGCCGACCCTCAGGGGCAGGCAGCGGACGGCGCCGTACGACCTCGCCCCCCACGGCCTGGCGTCCGGCCCGTGAAGTCCCTGGCGTACGCTGGGCTCGTCCGTCCACAACCCTTACGAAAGGGACGCCCGGTGACCGAGAAGGCCGACCTTCAGCCCATCCTCGACCGTGCAGCCGCCGGTGGGCGGATCACCCCGGACGAGGCGCTCGTGCTGTACCGGGACGCCCCGCTGCACGCCCTGGGCGCCGCCGCCGACGCCGTACGCCGCCGCCGGTACGCCGGGACCGAGCACATCGCGACGTACATCATCGAGCGCAACATCAACTACACGAACGTCTGCGTCACGGCGTGCCGCTTCTGCGCGTTCTACGCCGCCCCCAAGGACACCGCCAAGGGCTGGACGCGCGACCTCGACGACATCCTGCGCCGCTGCGCGGAGACCGTCGAGCTGGGCGGCACGCAGATCATGTTCCAGGGCGGCCACCACCCGGACTACGGCGTCGAGTACTACGAGAAGCACTTCAAGGCGATCAAGGACGCCTTCCCGCAGCTGGTGATCCACTCGCTGGGCGCCTCCGAGGTCGAGCACATGGCCCGGATCTCCGGGGTGAGCGTGGAGGAGGCCATCCAGCGCATCCACGCCGCCGGGCTCGACTCCTTCGCCGGTGCCGGTGCCGAGCTGCTGCCCGAGCGGCCCCGCAAGGCCATCGCCCCGCTGAAGGAGTCCGGCGAGCGCTGGCTGGAGATCATGGAGATCGCCCACAACCTGGGCGTGGAGTCCACCTCCACCATGCTCATGGGCACCGGGGAGACCAACGCCGAGCGCATCGAGCACCTGCGCATGATCCGGGACGTCCAGGACCGCACGGGCGGCTTCCGCGCCTTCATCCCGTACACCTACCAGCCCGAGAACAACCACCTGAAGGGCCGCACGCAGGCGACGCTCTTCGAGTACCTGCGGATGATCGCCATCGCGCGGCTGTTCATGGACAACATCGCCCACATCCAGGGCTCCTGGCTGACCACGGGCAAGGAGGTCGGCCAGCTCTCCCTGCACTACGGCGCCGACGACCTCGGCTCGATCATGCTGGAGGAGAACGTGGTGTCGTCGGCCGGTGCCAAGCACCGGTCCAACCGGATGGAGATCATCGATCTGATCCGGAAGGCGGGCCGGGTGCCCGCCCAGCGCGCCACCACCTACGAGCACCTCGTCGTCCACGACGACCCGGCGAACGACCCCGTCGACGACCGCGTGGTCTCGCACATCTCCTCCACGGCCATCGAGGGCGGCACGGCTCACCCCGAGCTGAAGCTGCTGGCCCCCAACTGACCCCACCGTGCTGACGATCCACGCCGCCCCGCTGGTCCTGCCGGCGGGCGCGGACCCCAGCACGGACGCACCCGTCGTGGACGGCGCCGTCGTGGTGGACGGCGACCGGATCATCGCCGTCGGGCCGTTCGAGGAGGCCGTCGAGGACGCGCCGGGCGCGCGGGTGCGGCGCTGGCCCGGCGTGCTCACCCCGGGGCTGCGCCAGTGGCACGCGCTGTGGCTGCTGCGCCAGTGCTACCACCCCGACCCGCGCGAAGCCGACGAGCTGGGTGAACGGCCCCTGTGGGGCGAGCGGTTGGCCGCCCTCGGAGACCTCACCGAGACCCGCTGGTCGGGCAGCGTACGGCGCGGGGTGCAGCGGATGCTGCGCTACGGCACGACCGCGGTCGCCTCGCCCGGCGCCCGTTTCCGCGATCCCCTGGTGGCCACGGCCGTCGCCCGGTCCGGGCTGACCGTCGTGGGGACCACGGGGGCTCCCGGCACGCTCCTCGGTGAGCGGCCCGACCTCGACCCGTTCGCGGAGGGATACGACCTCCCCGGCACGGTCCACGGCCCGCTGACCATCGGCGGCCGGGCCGATCTGGCCGTGTTCGACGTGCCCGACGAGGCGACCCTGCGTGAGCGCGGGGCGGCCACCTGCGTGGCGACCGTGCTGGCCGGCCGGCTGGTCTACCGGGCCCGCTGAGCCCGGGCCCGCTGAGCCCCGGCCCGCTGAGCCCGGGCCCGCGTCAGCCCGCGAAGGCCTCGCCGAACGCCCCGGCCTCCTGCGTCACCCCGCTGCAATCCGTCGCCGCCTTCGCCGAGTCGGAGCCGTCCGCGCACGGCCGGTCCCGGGCCGTCGCCCACATCGACACCCAGGCGATGCCCTTCTCCTCGGCGAACGCCCGCACCTCGGCGGCGTCCGCGAGCGTGAACGTCTCGTTCGCCACGTCGTTGACGCCGATCATCGAGGTGAGCGCCATGCCCCGCCAGGCGGCCGGGCCGGAGGTGCCGAAGGTCTTCTTCAGCTGGGGGTGTGCGGCCTTGGCGGCCGTGAGGGCGTAGCCGCCCATGTCACCGTCGTACGACGAGCCGTAGTTCATCGTCATGAGGTTGACGGTGGAGACCTGTACGCCCTTGTCGTTGGCGGAGGAGAGCAGTGCGAGGCCGTCCTCGTCGAGGCCGGAGGGCATCACCGGGAGCGTGAACGAGACCTCCAGGTCGGCCCGTTCCTCCTGCAACCGCGCTATCGCCTCCGAACGCCGCGCGACGGAGGGGGAGTCGGAGAGTGCGTCGCCCTCGATGTCGAAGTCGGCCAGGGTGGTGCCCGCCGCGTCGAGGGCCTTGCCGTAGGCAGCCGCCAGCTCCGCGGCGCTGTCGCAGTTGACCGCGAGTTCCTTGCCGGAGGCGCCGCCGAAGGAGACCCGGACCCGGGCGCCGTCCTCCTTGAGCTTCGCGACGCGGGAGGCGACCTTCGCGTCGCCGATGGCGTGCGTGCCGTTCCAGCGCGGCGTGCAGTCGTCGCCGTCCGCTATGACGAACGCCAGGTTGTACGTCGTGGGGGAGCCGGCGGTGTCGGTGCGGGCGGCCTCGGTGGCGCTGAGGTAGGGGGCGTACGAGGTGCCGGCCGCGGCCGTCGCCGTGGGGGACGTGGCGGACGGGGGAGCCTCGGCGGCCGGTGGGGCCGCGTCGCCCTGCCCGGAGCACGCGGCGGTGGCGAGGGCGAAGAGACAGCCCAGCCCGGCCGCCACCGGTTTCCGGCAACTCCTCATGACGTGCGCTCCCGTTCTCGTGAGGCTGGTGGTCGGACAGGACGTACGTTTCCCGGCAGCGAACGTCTCACGAGGCCGGTTGCGCGGCGGGTTCCGCGGGCTTCCCGGGAGCTCCCGGAAAAGGGACGGCTTGCGCCGTTTCCCGCGGGTCTCGCACAAGAAAACCCGAGTTTAGGGCACATATAGGCGCCCTTACCGTCCGGGAACGCATTCCGGGCCCGCCATCGAGAATCACGCCCCTCGTGGTCACCGCAGCAAGAGCGCAACGGACCCGCGGAAGGCCCGGGCACGACCATCGCGTGCCCTGCCGGGGCGGGAGCCGCGGCACACACCCGGCCGCGCGGCCCCCGCCCCGAGGGGGTGCTGCAAGAATGGGCCCGTGACCCGCGCATCCCTGGACAAGCAGCCGCACGAAGTCGCCTCGATGTTCGACGACGTGGCGGAACGGTACGACCTGACCAACGACGTGCTGTCCCTCGGCCAGGACCGGCGATGGCGCAAGGAGGTCGCCAAGGCCGTCGACGCGCGCCCCGCGCAGAAGATCCTCGACCTCGCGGCGGGCACCGGCACGTCCTCGCTGCCCTTCGCCCGCACCGGCGCCTACGTCGTCCCCTGCGACTTCTCGCAGGGCATGCTCCAGGTCGGCAAGCAGCGACAGCCCTGGCTGCCGTACACCGCCGGCGACGCCACGCGGCTCCCCTTCAAGGACGACACCTTCGACGCCGTCACGATCTCCTTCGGGCTGCGCAACGTGCAGGACACGGACGCGGCCCTGCGCGAGATGCTCCGGGTGACCCGGCCCGGCGGGCGCATCGTGATCTGCGAGTTCTCGCACCCGACGTGGGCGCCCTTCCGCACGGTCTACACCGAGTACCTGATGCGCGCCCTGCCGCCGGTCGCCCGGGCCGTGTCCTCCAGCCCCGACGCCTACGTCTACCTCGCCGAGTCCATCCGCGCCTGGCCCGACCAGCCCGCGCTGGCCGAGCGGCTGGGCAAGGCCGGCTGGTCCCGGGTGGCCTGGCGCAACCTGAGCGGCGGGATCGTCGCCCTGCACCGCGGCTTCAAGGCGGGCTGAGCGCCATGGACGGGTCGCCCGGCTCGTCCAGCTCGCGCCGCAGACCGCCCCGGGGCGGCCGGGGGACCCGCGGTTCGTGCACGCCCCCGCCGCCCTCACCGGGGCCGAAGTCGAACCACACGTAGACCATCGAGTCCCGCGGCACCTCGGCACCGGGCTGCGGGTACTGGCGTACGACGTAGTCGACGACGGCGAGCGGGGGCTCCGGCCGGTCCGGCGTGGTGAGGAGGAGACCCCGCGCCCGGGCCGTCTCCCGCGCGTCCACGGCCATCAGCCCGACCAGACGCGGTACGCACACTTCGGGTGTCTTGTGGGATATGTGCACAGATGTCACCCCCAGCGGTACGGGCAGGGTAACTCCCGCCCCGTACCGACCGGAAGCGACGGATGTCCTTCTGTGGCAGCAGATGCCGTGGCAGACGCGGCAGATGCCGTGGCCGACGTGGCAGACGACGTTGCCGACGTGGCGGACGGCCCGGCGGACGTGGCAGACGACGTTGCCGACGTGGCAGACAGCCTGGCGGACGTGGCAGACGACTACGGTGCGTCGGTGGGCCGGAGGTCGAGCCGGTAGCAGTGTCCCGTCCGCTGCGAGGCCGGGGTCGTGAACGTCTCGGTCAGACGCATGCCCAGCCGCCGCGTCACCGCGATGGACCGGCTGTTGCGGGCGTCGACCATCGCGACGACGCCCGGGACGCCGACCGCCCGCATCCGCTCCAGGGTCCGCCGCGCGGCAGCCGTCACATAGCCCTTGCCCCAGTGCTCCCGGCCCAGCCGCCAGCCGATCTCGATCTCGCCGGCCGGGCCCCAGGCCCGCTCCCACGGCTGGGCGCCGGTGAAGCCGATGACCTGTCCCGACGCGTCGAGCACGGTCCACAGGCAGAAGCCGAGCTCGGCGTCGTGCCGGCGCTGGCGGGCGGTGAGCTCCTCGTAGACCGAGAGCTCCGCGGCCCTGCCGCCGTGGAACTCCATGACGTCCGGGTCGTCGAAGATCCGGTGCCAGGCGAACGCGTCCTCGTGCGTGGGGACGCGGAGCCGTACGGCGGGGAGAGCTCGATTCACGGGGCAGCCCTTCAGCCGGGTGATGAATACCGCTGCATAGACTGCCCATGTCGGGTGCCGCTCGGCACATCAATTCCGAACCTTGGGGAGATCCCGCCGTGAGTGTCGTGACCGAGCCCCTCCCGGAGAACACCGCCGATGTGATCGTCGTGGGCGCGGGGCCGGCGGGCTCCACCACCGCCTACCACCTCGCCAAGGCGGGGCTCGACGTCCTCCTGCTGGAGAAGACCGAGTTCCCCCGCGAGAAGGTCTGCGGCGACGGCCTCACCCCGCGCGCGGTCAAGCAGCTGGTGGCCATGGGCATCGACATCTCGGAGGAGGCCGGCTGGCTGCGCAACAAGGGACTGCGCATCATCGGCGGCGGGGTGCGGCTGCAGCTCGACTGGCCGGATCTCGCCTCCTTCCCCGACTACGGCCTCGTCCGCAAGCGCGACGACTTCGACGAGCAGCTCGCCCGGCAGGCCCAGAAGGCCGGTGCCCGGCTGTTCGAGCGGTGCAACGTGGGCGCGCCGATCGTCGACGACCGCACCGGCCGCATCACGGGCGTGCACGCCAAGCTCGGTGAGGAGAAGCGCGAGGTCACCTTCCACGCGCCGCTCGTCGTCGCCGCCGACGGCAACTCCACCCGGCTGTCCCTGGCGATGGGCCTGCACCGGCGTGAGGACCGGCCGATGGGCGTGGCGGTGCGCACGTACTTCACCAGCCCGCGCCACGAGGACGACTACCTGGAGTCCTGGCTGGAGCTGTGGGACCGCCGCGGCGCCGAGGACCGTCTGCTGCCCGGCTACGGCTGGATCTTCGGCATGGGCGACGGCACCTCGAACGTCGGCCTGGGCGTGCTGAACACCTCCGACTCCTTCAAGGAGCTGGACTGGCGCGAGGTCCTCAAGGCCTGGTGCGCGTCGATGCCGGAGGACTGGGGCTACACGCCGGACAACATGACCGGCCCGATCCGCGGCGCCGCCCTGCCGATGGCCTTCAACCGCCAACCGCACTACACCAAGGGCCTGCTGCTCGTCGGTGACGCGGGCGGCCTGGTGAACCCCTTCAACGGCGAGGGCATCGCCTACGCCATGGAGTCCGGGCAGATCGCCGCCGACGTCATCGTCCAGGCCCATGCCCGGCCGACCCCGGCGAGCCGCGAACTGGCCCTCCAGCGCTACCCGCGCGTCCTGAAGGACACCTACGGCGGCTATTACACGCTGGGACGCGCCTTCGTGAAGCTCATCGGCAACCCGAAGGTCATGCAGATCGCGGCCCAGCGCGGTCTCACGCACCCGATGCTGATGAAGTTCACCCTGAAGCTCCTCGCGAACCTCACCGACCCCACGGGCGGCGACGCGATGGACCGCATCATCAACGGCCTGAGCCGGGTGGCCCCGAAGGCCTGAACGGACGGACGGCACGCGAGCCCGCCCGCGGGTCCGCGTGCCCTCGGGGGCCGCGGCCGGCGGCCTGGACGGCATGTGGCCCCGGTCGGCGGGCTGGACGGCATGTGTCCCGGCCCGCGGGTCCGGTCGGTGCGAGGCCCCGCCCTGCGGCTCTGGACGGTGCGAGGCCCGGCCCGCGGGTCTGGACGGCGTGGGGCCCCGTGGCTCTCGGCGGCAACACCCTGCCAGGTGAGGACAATTCGGGCGTGCGGTGCCGGAGTGGCGGAAGGGCGTGGGCGGTCTGTGGTGCCCGGTGGCCTTCAGGAGGCCTCTGAGGGGGCCTTGGAGCGCCTCGAGGGCGGGATGGAGGGCCGGGGGCCCGCGGACCCCGGACAGGCCGGGAGGGCCGTTGCCCTGGTGTGGCAGCGGCCCCCGAGCCCGTATGTGCGGAAAGGGTCAGACGGTGTACGGCGTCAGAGGACGCGCACCGCGCCCGACGCCGGGTAGCCGGACAGGTCCTGGATGACGACGCCCTTGGAGGGGTTGGCCGCGTCGAGGTACTGGCCGTTCCCGATGTAGACACCCACGTGGTACGCGGAGCCCTTGCCGCCCCAGTACAGGATGTCGCCGACCTGGACGCTGGACAGCGGGACGTCCGTGCCGGACATCGACTGGTCCTGCGAGACGCGCGGCAGGTCCACACCAACCTGCTTGTACGCGGCCTGCACCAGCGAGGAGCAGTCCCAGGCGTTGGGACCGGTGGCGCCCATGACGTAGGCGTCGCCCACCTGGGCCTTGAGGAACGCGATGACCGTCGCGACGCTGCCGCTGGCGGGCGCCGACACGGACGTGGAGGTGGACGCGGACGCGGAAAGGGTGGCGCGCTCGGTGCTGCGGTTGGCGCGCTCGGCGGCGGCCTTGCGGGCGGCCTCGGCGGCCTCCTTCTTGGCCTCCGCCTTCTTCTTCGCCTCGGCGAGGTCCTTCTTGGCCTCCGCGGCGGCCTTGGCGGCGGCGGCGTCACGCTCGGCGCGCAGCTCGTAGTTCGCGGCCGCCTGCTGGGTGGCGGCGGCGGACTGGGCGACCTGAGCGGACATGTCGGCCGTCAGGGTGGGCAGTTCGATCGTCTGCGTCACCGGCTCGGCGGCGTTCGCCGAGGCCGACGCACCCGCCGCTGCCATGCTGAGAACGCCACCGGCCACTCCGGCGCGCAGGGCGATCGATGAGGTCGCGCTGCGGCGGGGCTTCCGGTGGCTGCGTATGTGAGCGGTGTGGGACATGGGAATAACCGGTACCAGGGGCTCCTTCATATCTTCAAGAAACGTGTGCTGCGCCACAGTTGTTCATCCGAGGCCTCAAAACCCCCCAACGAGCCCCTTTATTGACGCCGTAACGGACATTGCGGGCGCACCGTGACCGGCCTGTGATCACGGTGTTTGATCAATACGCCCGAATTGCCCCGCGCCTACCATCGGTTGGGTTGATTGGCCAAGCCCCGTTCTCATCGATCTCTCATCCATGTGATGGAGGTCACGGAACGGCCGCCCTGCCGGTCGCGTCCCGGCGTGCGGATCACGGCCGGGTCACGGCCTCGCGGAGATCGTGAACGCGTGCACGTGTCCACACCCCGCCCCGTGCACCCCCTCACGTGTGAACGCGCCTCTATCAAGAGATCAACTCCACCGCCAATTTGCATGCAAGCGAACCCTCTTGATATTGAGACGACCCCTCCGGCCTGCGCTGACGAGCCAAAATGTCACCTCTCGTGATCACTCGGACGCTTCGCGTGTGAAGATCACCGCTCATCCGACTTCATGATCGATCGTCAGGTGGTGGAGATCACAAAGCTTGTGCAATACCCCGTGTCGCAGATCACAGAGCGTCGGGCATAAGATGCACGCGGTTGGGCTTGTGACCTGCTTCACATGTTCCCGATCTTCGCCGGGGCGGGCGGGGTTCGAGGGACAGGTGGGGCGGATGTGAGCCCGATGCAAACCTCCCCCTAGGTCTCGGCTCCGCTCGACCAGGGGGGACCCCCATGCAGTCAGTGCCGACTGAGAGGAGCGAGGAGCGGTGAACGCTTATGCGCCCATCCTCGTACTGGGAGCCCTCGGGGCAGGCTTTGCGATCTTCTCCGTGGTCATGGCCACGTTGATCGGGCCCAAGCGGTACAACCGGGCCAAGCTCGAGGCCTACGAGTGCGGTATCGAGCCGACCCCCACGCCTGCCGGCGGCGGGCGCTTCCCCATCAAGTACTACCTGACGGCGATGCTCTTCATCGTCTTCGACATCGAGATCGTCTTCCTCTACCCCTGGGCCGTCACCTTCGACGCCCTGGGGATCTTCGGGCTCGTGGAGATGCTGCTCTTCGTGCTCACCGTCTTCGTCGCGTACGCGTACGTATGGCGGCGCGGCGGCCTGGAATGGGACTGAGGGGCCACACGTCATGGGACTCGAAGAAAAGCTGCCGAGCGGCTTCCTGCTGACCACCGTCGAGCAGGCCGCGGGCTGGGTGCGCAAGGCCTCGGTCTTCCCCGCCACCTTCGGCCTCGCCTGCTGTGCCATCGAGATGATGACCACCGGCGCCGGCCGCTACGACCTCGCGCGCTTCGGCATGGAGGTCTTCCGGGGCTCGCCGCGCCAGGCGGACCTGATGATCGTCGCCGGCCGGGTGAGCCAGAAGATGGCGCCGGTGCTCCGGCAGGTCTACGACCAGATGCCGAACCCCAAGTGGGTGATCTCCATGGGGGTCTGCGCCTCGTCGGGCGGCATGTTCAACAACTACGCCATCGTCCAGGGCGTCGACCACATCGTGCCGGTCGACATCTACCTCCCCGGCTGTCCGCCCCGGCCGGAAATGCTGATGGACGCGATCCTCAAGCTCCACCAGAAGATCCAGAGCTCCAAGCTCGGCGTGAACGCCGAGGAGGCGGCCCGCGAGGCGGAGGAAGCGGCGCTCAAGGCGCTGCCCACCATCGAGATGAAGGGGCTGCTGCGGTGAGCGACGCGAACGGCAACGGTGTCAATCCCGAGAAGGACCTCTCGGCGGAGAACCTCCCCGGGCAGCGCGGCCAGGGCGGCGAGGAGATCCGCGTCCAGCGGGGCATGTTCGGCGCGAACAACGGCGGCGACACCTCCGGCTACGGCGGCCTGGTCCGCTCGGTCCGGCTCCCGGGACCGGCGGCCCGCCCCTACGGCGGGTGGTTCGACGAGGTCGCCGACGAGCTGGAGGGCGCCCTGGAGGAGCAGGGCCTGCTCCCGGACAACGCCATCGAGAAGACGGTCGTCGACCGGGACGAGCTGACCTTCCACATCGAGCGCGAACACCTCGTCCTCGTCGCCCGCACCCTGCGCGACGACCCCGCCCTGCGCTTCGAGCTGTGCACCGGCGTCAGCGGCGTGCACTACCCGAACGACAAGGGCCGCGAGCTGCACGCCGTCTACCACCTGCGCTCGATCACCCACAACCGGGTGATCCGCCTGGAGGTCAGCGCCCCCGACAGCGACCCGCACATCCCGTCGCTGTTCGCGGTCTATCCGACGAACGACTGGCACGAGCGCGAGACGTACGACTTCTTCGGCATCGTCTTCGACGGCCACCCCGCCCTGACGCGGATCATGATGCCGGACGACTGGCAGGGCTTTCCGCAGCGCAAGGACTACCCCCTCGGCGGCATCCCCGTCGAGTACAAGGGCGCCCAGATCCCGGCTCCGGACCAGCGGAGGTCGTACTCATGAGCACCTCGCACGCTTCACCTCGCGAGACCACCGAAGGCACCGTCTACACGGTCACCGGCGGCGACTGGGACGAGGTCGTCGAGACCGCGGCCCGGGCCGACGACGAGCGCATCGTCGTCAACATGGGCCCCCAGCACCCGTCCACCCACGGTGTGCTCCGCCTGATCCTGGAGATCGACGGCGAGACCGTCACCGAGGCCCGCTGCGGAATCGGTTACCTGCACACCGGCATCGAGAAGAACCTCGAGTACCGGACGTGGACGCAGGGCACCACCTTCGTGACGCGCATGGACTACCTGACGCCGTTCTTCAACGAGACGGCGTACTGCCTCGGTGTCGAGAAGCTCCTCGGCATCGAGGACCAGATCCCCGACCGGGCCTCGATCATCCGCGTGCTCCTGATGGAGCTGAACCGGCTCTCCTCCCACCTGGTGTGCATCGCCACCGGCGGCATGGAACTCGGCGCGACCACGATCATGATCTACGGCTTCCGTGATCGTGAACTCATTCTCGACATCTACGAGCTGATCACCGGCCTGCGGATGAACCACGCGTACATCCGCCCCGGCGGACTCGCCCAGGACCTGCCGCCCGGCGCGGTGGACCAGATCCGCGAGTTCGTGAAGAAGATGAAGAAGAACCTCCCGGAGTACGACAAGCTCGCCACCGGGAACCCCATCTTCAAGGCCCGGATGCAGGACGTCGGCTACCTCGACCTGGCCGGCTGCATGGCCCTCGGCGCGACGGGCCCGATCCTGCGCTCCACCGGCCTGCCGCACGACCTGCGCAAGGCGCAGCCCTACTGCGGCTACGAGACCTACGACTTCGAGATCCCGACCGCCGACACCTGCGACTCCTACGGCCGCTTCCTCATCCGGCTGGAGGAGATGCGCCAGTCGCTGAGGATCGTCGAGCAGTGCCTGGACCGGCTCCAGCCCGGCCCGGTCATGGTCGCCGACAAGAAGATCGCCTGGCCGGCCCAGCTGGCCCTCGGCCCCGACGGCCTCGGCAACTCCCTCGACCACATCAAGAAGATCATGGGCACCTCCATGGAGGCCCTGATCCACCACTTCAAGCTGGTCACCGAGGGCTTCCGCGTCCCGCCGGGGCAGGCGTACGCGGCGGTCGAGTCGCCCAAGGGCGAACTCGGGGTGCACGTCGTGTCCGACGGCGGCACCCGCCCCTACCGGGTCCACTTCCGCGACCCGTCCTTCACCAACCTGCAGGCCATGGCGGCGATGTGCGAGGGCGGCCAGGTCGCCGACGTCATCGTCGCGGTGGCGTCCATCGACCCCGTGATGGGAGGCGTCGACCGGTGACCACATCGTCTTCCGAGCGGGGCGTCAGCCTGGGCATGCCCGACCTGCCCGCCCCCGCCTACCCGGACGACGTCCGGGCCCGACTGGAGACGGACGCGCGCGAGGTCGTCGCCCGCTACCCGGACTCCCGGTCCGCCCTGCTGCCGCTGCTGCACCTGGTGCAGGCCGAGGAGGGACACGTCACCCGCACCGGCATGCAGTTCTGCGCGGACGTGCTCGGCCTGACCACGGCCGAGGTCACCGCGGTCGCCACCTTCTACACCATGTACCGGCGCCGGCCGAGCGGCGACTACCAGGTCGGGGTGTGCACGAACACCCTGTGCGCCGTCATGGGCGGGGACGCCATCTTCGAGGAGCTCCAGGAGCACCTCGGCGTCGGCAACGGCGAGACCACCGGCGACGGCAAGGTCACCCTGGAGCACATCGAGTGCAACGCGGCCTGCGACTTCGCGCCGGTCGTGATGGTCAACTGGGAGTTCTTCGACAACCAGACCCCCGACAGCGCCAAGAGCCTCGTCGACGACCTGCGCGCGGGACGGCCGGTCACCCCCACCCGCGGGGCACGCATGTGCACCTTCAAGGAGACCGCCCGGATCCTGGCCGGCTTCCCCGACGAGCGGGAGGGGGCCGTGGAGGCCGGGGGAAGCGCGGGACCCGCCTCGCTGGTCGGCCTGAAGCTCGCCAAGGGCGAGGGCTCACCCGCACGCGTGGTGCACCCGCGCGGTGAGGCGGCCCGTACCGGGGCACCGCACGAGCCGTCACCGACGGAGCACTTGAGCTCGCACGACGCGCCGCAGGACACATCGGCCTCCGACCCGGCCCACCCGGCCGGGCCCACCGCCGAGGAGGGGGAGTGATGACCTTGGCACCCGAGCTGAAAGACATGAGCCCCGAGAAGCTGCTCGCACCGGTGCTGTCGGCCTTCTGGGACGAGGACAGGTCCTGGACGCTGGACGTGTACCGGCGGCACGACGGCTACGAAGGGCTGCGCAAGGCGCTCGCCATGTCGCCGGACGACCTGATCGCGTACGTCAAGGAATCCGGTCTGCGCGGACGCGGCGGCGCGGGCTTCCCCACCGGGATGAAGTGGCAGTTCATTCCCCAGGGGGATGGAAAGCCGCACTATCTTGTTGTCAACGCCGACGAGTCGGAGCCGGGGACGTGCAAGGACATCCCGCTCCTCTTCGCGAACCCGCACAGCCTCATCGAGGGCATGATCATCGCGTGTTACGCCATCAGGTCGTCGCACGCCTTCATCTATCTGCGGGGTGAAGTCGTCCCCGTACTGCGGCGGTTGCACTCCGCCGTGCGCGAGGCCTACGAGGCGGGCTTCCTCGGCGAGAACATCCTGGGCAGCGGACTCGACCTCGACATCACCGTGCACGCGGGCGCGGGCGCGTACATCTGCGGTGAGGAGACCGCACTGCTGGACTCGCTCGAAGGCCGCCGGGGCCAACCGCGGCTTCGTCCCCCCTTCCCTGCCGTCGCGGGCCTCTATGCGTGCCCGACTGTGGTGAACAACGTCGAATCGATCGCGTCGGTTCCCGCGATCCTCCAGCGGGGCAAGGAATGGTTCCGGTCGATGGGGAGTGAGAAGTCGCCCGGCTTCACGCTCTACTCCCTCTCCGGCCATGTCGCGAGCCCCGGCCAGTACGAGGCGCCGCTCGGGATCACGCTGCGCCAGCTGCTCGACATGAGCGGCGGGATGCGGCCCGGGCACCGCCTCAAGTTCTGGACGCCGGGCGGCTCCTCGACCCCGATGTTCACCGACGAGCACCTCGACGTCCCCCTCGACTACGAAGGAGTGGGCGCCGCGGGTTCCATGCTCGGCACGAAAGCACTCCAGTGCTTCGACGAGACGACCTGCGTGGTCCGCGCCGTCACGCGCTGGACGGAGTTCTACGCCCACGAGTCCTGCGGCAAGTGCACGCCCTGCCGCGAAGGGACCTACTGGCTCGTGCAGTTGCTGCGCGACATCGAGGCCGGCAAGGGACGGATGTCCGACCTCGACAAGCTGAACGACATCGCCGACAACATCAACGGCAAGTCCTTCTGCGCCCTCGGTGACGGCGCCGCCTCGCCGATCTTCTCCTCGCTCAAGTACTTCCGCGAGGAGTACGAGCAGCACATCACGGGCCGGGGCTGCCCCTTCGACCCGGCCAAGTCGACGGCCTGGGCCGACCGCACGGAGGTGAACGCATGACCGTGACCACCAGCTCTCCCTCCGGCGGGGGAGAGGCGGCGGTCCCGCCGGAGGACCTCGTGTCGCTGACGATCGACGGCGCCGAGATCAGCGTGCCCAAGGGCACCCTGGTCATCCGGGCCGCCGAGCAGCTCGGCATCGAGATCCCCCGGTTCTGCGACCACCCCCTGCTCGACCCGGCCGGTGCCTGCCGGCAGTGCATCGTCGAGGTCGAGGGCCAGCGCAAGCCGATGGCGTCCTGCACCATCACCTGCACCGACGGGATGGTGGTGAAGACCCACCTCACCTCCCCGGTCGCGGAGAAGGCCCAGAAGGGTGTGATGGAGCTCCTGCTCATCAACCACCCCCTGGACTGCCCGGTGTGCGACAAGGGCGGCGAGTGCCCCCTGCAGAACCAGGCCATGTCGCACGGCGACGCCGACTCCCGCTTCGACGGCCGCAAGCGGACCTACGAGAAGCCCGTCCCGATCTCCACGCAGGTGCTGCTCGACCGCGAGCGGTGCGTGCTGTGCGCCCGCTGCACCCGGTTCTCCAACCAGGTCGCCGGCGACCCGATGATCGAGCTGATCGAGCGGGGCGCGCTCCAGCAGGTCGGCACGGGGGAGGGCGACCCCTTCGAGTCGTACTTCTCCGGCAACACCATCCAGATCTGCCCGGTCGGCGCGCTGACCTCGGCGGCGTACCGATTCCGCTCCCGCCCCTTCGACCTGGTGTCCTCCCCGTCGGTGTGCGAGCACTGCTCGGGCGGCTGCGCCACCCGTACCGACCACCGGCGCGGCAAGGTCATGCGGCGCCTCGCGGCGAACGACCCCGAGGTCAACGAGGAGTGGATCTGCGACAAGGGGCGGTTCGGGTTCCGGTACGCGCAGCAGCGCGACCGGCTCGAGACGCCGCTGGTGCGCAACGCCGAGGGCGAGCTGGAGGCGGCCTCCTGGCCCGAGGCGCTCCAGATCGCGGCCCAGGGGCTGCTGGCCTCCCGGGGCCGCACCGGAGTCCTGACCGGCGGCCGCCTCACCGTCGAGGACGCCTACGCATACAGCAAGTTCGCGCGGGTGGCCCTCGACACCAACGACATCGACTTCCGCACGCGCGTGCACAGCAGCGAGGAGGCCGACTTCCTGGCCGCCCAGGTCGCCGGGCGCGGCCGGGACCTCGACGGCACGGGCGTCACCTACACCGCGCTGGAGAAGGCCCCGGCCGTCCTGCTGGTCGGGTTCGAGGCGGAGGAGGAGGCGCCCGGCGTCTTCCTGCGGCTGCGCAAGGCCTGGCGCAGGCACGGGCAGAAGACCTTCTCGCTCGCCACGCACGCCACCCGGGGTCTGGAGAAGGCGGGCGGCACCCTGCTCCCGGCGGCTCCCGGCACCGAGACCGAGTGGCTGGACGCGCTCGCGAGCGGCGCCGGCCTGGAGGACGGCGGTGCGCTCGCCGCCGAGGCGCTGCGGGCCGAGGGCGCGGTGATCGTCGTCGGCGAGCGGCTGGCGGCCGTGGCCGGCGGGCTCACCGCCGCCGTCCGCACCGCCGCCGCCACCGGCGCCCGGCTGGTGTGGATCCCGCGCCGGGCCGGGGAACGCGGCGCGATCGAGGCGGGCGCGCTGCCGTCGCTGCTGCCGGGCGGGCGCCCGGCCACCGACCCGCGCGCGCGGGACGAGGTCGCCGCCGTCTGGGGCGTCGCCGGTCTCCCGCACCGCTACGGCCGTGACACCGGCCAGATCGTGGAGGCCGCCGCGACCGGCGAGCTCCAGGCCCTGCTGGTGGCGGGTGTGGAGGTCGCCGACCTGCCGGACCCGGCACGCGCGCGTGCCGCGCTCGACGAAGTGGGCTTCCTCGTCTCGCTGGAACTGCGGCCCAGCGAGATCAGCCGCAAGGCCGATGTCGTCCTGCCCGTCGCGGCGGTCGCCGAGAAGGCCGGCACCTTCCTCAACTGGGAAGGCCGCATCCGCTTCTTCGAGGCCGCGCTCAAGCCCGACCAGATGACCCGCCGCTCCGCGCCCACCGACGCGCGCGTGCTGCAGATGCTGGCCGACGCCATGGACGTCCACCTCGGGCTGCCGGACCTGCGTACCGTGCGCGGCGAGATCGACCGGCTCGGCGCCTGGGACGGCCCGCGGGCCGGTGAGCCCCTGGAGACCGCGGCCGCGCTGCCGCGGCCGGCCACCGGGGAGGCCGTGCTCGCCGGGCACCGGCTGCTGCTCGACCAGGGTCTCCTCCAGCAGGGCGACGAGGCACTCGCCGGCACCCGGCACGCCGCCCGCGCGCGGGTGTCGTCCGCGACGGCGGCCGAGGCGGGTGTCAAGGACGGCGACCTGCTCGCGGTGACCGGCCCCCAGGGAGTCGTGGAACTCCCGCTCCAGATCAGCGAGATGCCCGACCGGGTGGTGTGGCTGCCGCTGAACTCCACCGGTGGCGGTGTCGCCTCCGACACCGGGGCGCGGCCCGGCTCCCTCGTCCGCATCGGCCCGGCGACCCTCGCCGGCGAGGCCCCCAAGGAGGTGGAGGCATGAGCCCGTCCCTCGCCGCTGAAGACCTCTCGATGTTCGGTACCGACCCCTGGTGGCTGGTGGGCATCAAGGCGGTGTTCTGCTTCGCCTTCCTGATGGTGACCGTGCTGGTCTCCATCGTCATGGAGCGCAAGGTCGTCGCCTGGATGCAGCTGCGCATCGGCCCGAACCGGCACGGCCCCTGGGGCATGCTCCAGTCGCTCGCCGACGGCATCAAGCTGATGCTCAAGGAGGATGTCGTCGTCAAGCGCGCGGACAAGGTGGTGTACGTCCTCGCGCCGATCGTCGCGGCCATCCCGGCCTTCATGGCGATCGCGGTGATCCCCTTCGGCCCGGCCGGCAACGAGATCTCGATCTTCGGCCAGCGCACCACGATGCAGCTCACCGATCTGCCGATCGCGATGCTCTACGTCCTCGCGGTCGCCTCGGTCGGCATCTACGGCATCGTGCTGGCGGGCTGGAGCTCCGGCTCGACGTACCCGCTGCTGGGCGGTCTGCGCTCCTGCGCGCAGATGATCTCCTACGAGATCGCGATGGGCGCCGCCTTCGCCTCCGTCTTCCTCTACTCGGGTTCCATGTCGACCTCGACGATCGTCGAGCAGCAGGCCGACCGCTGGTACATCGTGCTGCTGCCGGTCTCCTTCGTCCTCTACATCGTGACGATGGTCGGCGAGACCAACCGCGCCCCCTTCGACATGCCCGAGTCCGAGGGCGACCTGGTCGGCGGCTTCAACACCGAGTACTCGTCGATCAAGTTCGCGATGTTCATGCTCGCCGAGTACGTCAACATGGTGACCGTCTCGGCCGTCGCCACCACCCTGTTCCTCGGCGGCTGGCGCGCCCCCTGGCCGGTCAGCTCCTTCTGGGAGGGCGCCAACCACGGCTGGTGGCCGCTGCTGTGGTTCACCGTCAAGGTCCAGCTGCTGCTGTTCATGTTCATCTGGATCCGCGGCACCCTCCCGCGCGTGCGCTACGACCAGCTGATGAAGCTCGGCTGGAAGGTCCTCATCCCGGTCTCCCTGGTGTGGCTGATGCTCGTCGCGAGCGTCCGGGCCTTCCGCAACGAGGGCTACGACTTCGCCGACATCGCCCTCTACGTGGGCGGCGGCGTGCTGGCCCTGCTCTTGCTCTCCTTCGTCGCCGACATGTTCCGCGAGAAGGCCAAGAAGGCCGAACAGCCGGCCGAGGCCCCGGCCGCCTTCGACCCGATGGCGGGCGGATTCCCCGTACCGCCCCTGCCCGGACAGGAACTTCCGCCGGTCCCACGCCGCACACGCCGTGAGCGGGAGCTGATTGTCAGTGGTGGGCCCGATACTCAGAGTGACGGATCTCTGGGCGGAACTACGGATGGAAAGGAGGCGTCCGATGGCTGAGGAACTCGAGCGTGCGAAGGGTGAGGAACCCAAGGACACCAAGCCCGGTTTCCAGAACCCCGTGGCCGGCTTCGGCGTGACCTTCAAGGCCATGTTCAAGAAGCGGCTGACCGAGCAGTACCCGGAGCAGCAGAAGACCACGGCTCCGCGCTTCCACGGACGGCACCAGCTCAACCGCCATCCGGACGGCCTGGAGAAGTGCGTCGGCTGCGAACTGTGCGCCTGGGCCTGCCCCGCCGACGCCATCTACGTGGAGGGCGCGGACAACACCGACGAGGAGCGCTACTCGCCGGGCGAGCGGTACGGCCGCGTCTACCAGATCAACTACGCCCGCTGCATCCTGTGCGGCCTGTGCATCGAGGCCTGCCCCACCCGGGCGCTCACGATGACCAACGAGTTCGAGCTGGCGGACTCCAGCCGCGCCAACCTCATCTACACCAAGGAGCAGCTGCTCGCCGGTCTCGAGGAGGGCATGGTCGACTCGCCCCACGCCATCTACCCCGGCACCGACGAACAGGACTACTACCGGGGCCTGGTGACGGAGGCCGCGCCCGGCACCGAGCGGCAGGTCGCCCACTCCAAGGGCGAGGTGGTCCAGGAGGCCGACTCGACCTTCGGCGGGACGGAACCCGCCTCCGAGGGAGTGATCGGCCGATGACCGCCCAGCTCGCCGCCGCCTACTCCACCTCCACCGGAGAGGCCGTCCAGTTCTGGATCCTCGGCACCGTCGCGGTGATCGGCGCCCTGTGCACCATCCTCATGAAGAGGGCCGTGCACAGCGCGCTCTGCCTCGCCGGCACCATGATCATCCTGGCGGTTTTCTACCTTGCCAACGGCGCCTACTTCCTGGGCGTCGTCCAGATCGTCGTCTACACCGGCGCGATCATGATGCTGTTCCTGTTCGTCGTGATGCTCGTCGGCGTCACCGCGGCGGACTCCCTGAAGGAGACCATCAAGGGGCAGCGGTGGCTGGCCCTGCTGTGCGGGCTCGGCTTCGGAGTCCTGCTGATCGGCGGGATCGGCAACGCCTCCCTGACGGACTTCAACGGCATCGGCCAGGCCAACGCCGGGGGCAACGTGGAGGGTCTGGCGGCCCTCATCTTCACCAAGTACGTCTTCGCGTTCGAGATCACCGGCGCCCTGCTCATCACCGCCGCCGTCGGCGCCATGGTGCTCACGCACCGCGAGCGCACCGAGCGCGCCAAGACCCAGCGGGAGCTCGCCGAGCAGCGCGTGCGCGAGGGCAGGTACCTGCCGCCGCTGCCGGCGCCCGGTGTGTACGCCCGGCACAACGCGGTCGACATCGCGGGCCTGCTGCCCGACGGCACCCCGTCCGACCTCACCGTCAGCAAGACCCTGCGCGAGCGCGGCCAGATCCGTGACGTGTCGCACGAGGCGCTCAACGACCTCAAGGCCCTGGAGCAGCGGTCCGAGGAGCGTCTGGAGCGCAGGGCGGTCGGGCCGGCGAAGTTCCAGCGGTCCGAGGAGGCGTCCAAGTGAACCCCGTCAACTACCTCTATCTCGCGGCCCTGTTGTTCACGATCGGCGCCACCGGCGTGCTGATCAGGCGCAACGCGATCGTCGTGTTCATGTGCATCGAGCTCATGCTCAACGCCTGCAACCTCGCGTTCGTCGCCTTCTCCCGGATGCACGGCAACCTCGACGGGCAGATCATCGCCTTCTTCACGATGGTCGTCGCCGCCGCGGAGGTCGTGGTCGGGCTCGCGATCATCGTGTCCCTGTTCCGTGCCCGCCACTCGGCCTCGGTCGACGACGCCAGCCTGATGAAGCTGTAAGGGGTCGGAAGAATCGTGGAGAACCTCATTGCGCTGCTGGTGGCGGCGCCCCTGCTCGGAGCGGCGGTCCTGCTGTGCGGCGGCCGGCGGCTGGACGCCGTCGGCCACTGGCTCGGCACCCTGCTCGCGGCCGTCTCGTTCGTGATCGGTCTGGTGCTGTTCACCGACATGCTGAGCCAGGACGCCGAGCACCGCGTCCTGAGCCAGCACCTGTACAGCTGGATCCCGGTCGAGGGCTTCCAGGCGGACGTCGCCTTCCAGCTCGACCAGCTGTCCATGACGTTCGTGCTGCTGATCACGGGCGTCGGATCACTGATCCACCTGTACTCCGTCGGGTACATGGAGCACGACGAGCGGCGCCGCCGCTTCTTCGGCTATCTGAACCTGTTCCTCGCGGCGATGCTGATCCTCGTCCTCGCCGACAACTACCTGCTGCTGTACGTCGGCTGGGAGGGCGTCGGTCTCGCCTCCTACCTGCTGATCGGCTTCTGGCAGCACAAGCCCAGCGCCGCCACGGCCGCGAAGAAGGCCTTCCTGGTCAACCGCGTCGGCGACATGGGCCTGTCCATCGCCATCATGCTGATGTTCCTGTGGTTCGGCACCTTCGCCTTCGGTCCGGTGCTCGGCAGCCTGTCCGAGCCGGGACTCGCCGGTGAGGCCGGGGAGGGCAAGCTCACCGCGATCGCGCTGATGCTGCTGCTCGCCGCCTGCGGCAAGTCCGCCCAGGTGCCGCTGCAGTCCTGGCTCGGCGACGCGATGGAGGGCCCGACCCCCGTCTCGGCCCTCATCCACGCGGCGACGATGGTCACGGCGGGCGTCTACCTGATCGTCCGCTCCGCGGCCGTCTTCAACGGCGCCCCGGACGCGCAACTGGTCGTCACCATCGTCGGTGCGGTCACGCTGCTGTTCGGTGCGATCGTCGGTTGCGCGAAGGACGACATCAAGAAGGCCCTGGCCGGTTCGACCATGTCGCAGATCGGCTACATGATCCTCGCCGCCGGACTCGGCCCCATCGGCTACGTCTTCGCGATCATGCACCTGGTGACGCACGGCTTCTTCAAGGCCGGGCTGTTCCTCGGCGCCGGCTCGGTCATGCACGGCATGAACGACGAGGTCGACATGCGCCGCTACGGCGGACTGCGGAAGTACATGCCGGTCACCTTCATCACCTTCGGCCTCGGCTACCTCGCCATCATCGGCTTCCCAGGCCTGTCCGGCTTCTTCTCCAAGGACAAGATCATCGAGGCGGCGTTCGCCAAGGGCGGCACCGAGGGCTGGATCCTCGGCGCCTGCGCCCTGCTCGGCGCGGCCATCACCGCGTTCTACATGACGCGCGTGATGCTGATGACGTTCTTCGGCGAGGAGCGCTGGCGCAACGCCCCGACGCCGTCGCCTGCCCAGCCCGACGTGGAGCCCGCCGCCGAGACGCGCGGCGCGTACACCCCGCCGCACCCGCACGAGTCGCCCAAGATCATGACGATCCCGATGATCGTGCTGGCCGTCGGATCGGTGGCCGGAGGCGCGTTCTTCAGCATCGGCGACCGGTTCCTGCACTGGCTGGAGCCCGTCACCGGGCACAGTCACGGCCACCCGCCGATCAGCGCGGGCGTGGTGACCGCCGCGACGGTCGCCTGCATGATCATCGGCGTCGCCCTCGCCTGGGCCCAGTACGGCCGCCGCCCGGTCCCGGCCGTCGCCCCCCGCGGCTCGCTGCTCACCCGGGCGGCCCGGCGCGACCTGTACCAGGACGACTTCAACCACGTCGTCCTGGTCCGCGGCGGCGAGCACCTCACGCGGTCCCTGGTCTACGTCGACCACACCCTGGTCGACGGCGTCGTCAACGGCACGGCGGCCTCGGTCGGCGGTCTCTCCGGGCGGATGCGCAGGCTGCAGAACGGCTTCGCCCGCTCCTACGCGGTCTCGATGTTCGGCGGCGCCGCGGTCATCGTCGCCGCGACCCTGCTGATGAGGGCGGTCTGATACCGATGTCCTTTCCTCTGCTGACAGCGACAGCGGCGCTCCCGGCCGTCGGGGCGATCGCCACCGCCGCCGTACCGGCCGCGAAGCGCACCGCCGCCAAGTGGCTGGCGCTGCTCTTCTCCCTCGCCACGCTCGTCCTGGCGATCGTCGTCCTGGTCCGCTTCGACCCGGACGGCGACCGCTACCAGCTCACCGAGTCGCACGCCTGGATCGCCGACTTCGGCGTCCGCTACGAGCTGGGCGTGGACGGCATCGCCGTGGCGCTCATCGCGCTCACGGCGCTGCTGATCCCCTTCATCATCCTGGCGGGCTGGCACGACGCCGACCCCCTGGAGACCGGCAGCAGCCGGTGGCGGCCGACGCAGGGCTTCTTCGCCCTGATCCTCGCCGTCGAGGCGATGGTGATCCTCTCGTTCGAGGCCACCGACGTCTTCCTCTTCTACATCTTCTTCGAAGCCATGCTGATCCCGATGTACTTCCTCATCGGCGGCTTCGGGGACCGTGCCCACGAGCACGGCGAGAAGGCGGCGGCAACCCAACGGTCGTACGCGGCCGTGAAGTTCCTCCTCTACAACCTGGTCGGCGGTCTCATCATGCTGGCCGCGGTGATCGGCCTCTACGTGGTCGCCGGGAACTTCTCGCTCCAAGAGATCGCCGAGGCCCGCGCGGGCGGCACGCTCGACATGGCGACCAACACCGAACGCTGGCTGTTCCTCGGCTTCTTCTTCGCCTTCGCGGTGAAGGCGCCGCTGTGGCCGCTGCACACCTGGCTGCCCAACGCCATGCAGGAGTCGACGGCTCCGGTCGCGGTGCTGATCACGGCGGTCGTCGACAAGGTCGGCACCTTCGCGATGCTCCGCTTCTGCCTCCAGCTGTTCCCGGAGGCCAGCAAGTGGGCGACGCCCGCGATCCTCGTCCTCGCCCTGATCAGCATCATCTACGGGGCGCTGCTCGCCGTCGGCCAGCGGGACATCAAGCGGCTGGTGGCGTACGCGTCGATCTCCCACTTCGGCTTCATCATCATGGGCATCTTCGCGATGACCAGCCAGGGCCAGTCCGGGGCGACGCTCTACATGATCAACCACGGCATCTCGACGGCCGCGCTGATGCTGGTCGCGGGCTTCCTGATCTCGCGGCGCGGCTCGCGGCTCATCGCCGACTACGGCGGTGTGCAGAAGGTCGCCCCGGTGCTCGCCGGCACGTTCCTGATCGGCAGCCTCGCGACGCTGTCGCTGCCGGGGCTGGCGCCGTTCGTCAGCGAGTTCCTGGTCCTGGTCGGCACCTTCACGCGCTACCCGGTGATCGGCATCATCGCCACCTTCGGCATCGTCCTCGCCGCGCTGTACACCCTCGTCCTCTACCAGCGGACGATGACGGGCCCGGTGAAACCGGCGGTCTCCGCGATGCCGGACCTCCGGGTCCGTGAGCTCGTGGTCGTCGCCCCGCTGGTCGTCCTGCTGATCTTCCTGGGCGTCTACCCGAAGCCCGTCACGCAGATCATCGATCCGGCGGTCAAGCAGACCATGTCCGACGTCCAGAAGAAGGACCCCCAGCCCGAGGTGGAGGCGGCCAAGTGAGCGCAACAGCCGTCCACAGCCTGTGGACAAACGCGGCCGATCCGATCGCCAAGATCGACGCGCCGAAGATCGAATACGGGCAGCTCGCCCCCACTCTGATCATCGTCGGCGCGGCACTCGCCGGGATCCTGATCGAGGCGTTCGTCCCGCGGAAGTCCCGCTACCACGCCCAGATGTTCGTGTCCGTCGTCGCCCTCGCCGCCGCCTTCGCCGCGGTCGTGGCGCTCGCGGCCGACGGGTACGGCACGACCAAGGCGCACATCGCGGCGATGGGCGCGATCGCCGTCGACGGGCCCGCCCTGTTCCTGCAGGGCACGATCCTGCTCGCGGCGCTGGTGGGCCTGTTCACCTTCGCCGAGCGGCGCCTCGACCCGGAGGCGCACGGCAGCCGCGTCGACTCCTTCGCCGCCCAGGCCGCGTCCGTGCCGGGCAGCGAGAGCGAGAGGGCCGCGGTCAAGGCCGGGTTCACCACCACCGAGGTGTTCCCGCTGCTGATGTTCGCCGTCGCCGGCATGCTGATCTTCCCGGCGGCCAACGACCTGCTGACGCTGTTCGTGGCGCTGGAGGTCCTCTCCCTGCCGCTGTACCTGCTGTGCGCGCTGGCCCGCCGCAAGCGGCTCATGTCGCAGGAGGCGGCCGTCAAGTACTTCCTGCTGGGCGCCTTCGCCTCCGCGTTCACCCTGTTCGGCATCGCCATGCTGTACGGCTACGCGGGCTCGATGTCGTACGCCACGATCGCGCAGGTCGTCGACGGCACCGTGCAGGACGTCAACCCGGCGCTCGCCGACACCATGGGCAACGACACGCTGCTGCTGATCGGCGCCGCGCTGCTGGTGATGGGGCTGCTGTTCAAGGTGGGCGCGGTGCCGTTCCACATGTGGACCCCGGACGTGTACCAGGGCGCTCCGACGCCGGTGACCGGCTTCATGGCGGCTGCGACGAAGGTGGCGGCGTTCGGTGCGCTGCTGCGGCTGCTGTACGTCGTGCTGCCGGGCCTGCGCTGGGACTGGCGGCCGGTGATGTGGGCCGTGGCCATCGTCACAATGCTGGGTGGTGCGATCGTCGCCATCACACAGACCGACATCAAGCGGTTGCTGGCGTACTCGTCGATCGCGCACGCCGGGTTCATCCTCGCGGGCGTCATCGCGACCACACCCGACGGGGTCTCGTCGGTGCTGTTCTACCTGGCGGCCTACTCGTTCGTGACGATCGGCGCCTTCGCGGTGGTCACCCTCGTCCGTGACGCGGGCGGTGAGGCGACGCACCTGTCCAAGTGGGCCGGGCTCGGGCGCAGGTCCCCGCTGGTGGCGGCGGTGTTCGCGGTGTTCCTGCTGGCCTTCGCCGGCATTCCGCTGACGTCCGGTTTCGCCGGGAAGTTCGCCGTGTTCAAGGCGGCGGCGGAGGGCGGGGCGGCACCGCTCGTCGTGATCGGTGTGATCTCGTCGGCGATCGCCGCGTTCTTCTACATCCGCGTCATCGTGCTGATGTTCTTCAGCGAGCCGCGGCCGGAGGGCCCGACGGTGGCCGTGCCCTCTCCGCTGACGATGACGGCGATCGGGGTGGGCGTGGCGGTCACGGTGGTGCTCGGTGTGGCGCCGCAGTACTTCCTGGATCTGGCGGGGCAGGCGGGCGTCTTCGTCCGCTGACGTCCGCGTACCCGTGCGTGGGACCCGGTCTCCTTCGGGAGCCGGGTCCCTCGGCGTTCCGGACGGTGGCGAACGCCTCGGGCGGCAGGTCGTCCAGGGTCTCGCCGTCGGCGTAGCACTGCGGTCGGCGGCCGGGCCTCGGTCGAACCCCTGTAGGAGGGTGATCCCCCTCGGGCGGTGGGACCTGTGGATAACTCCGGGGCTGTCGGTACGGGCGCCTATGGTGGACGCAGTGGCCGAGGCAGTGGCCGAGGCGCGACGCACGGGGGACGCAACGATGGGCGCGACGGGCGGGACAGGTGTGATGACGGAACAGGACGCGGTGACCGGGACCGGGGCGACCGGGACCGGGGCGGCCGGGCCCGGCGTGACCGGTGCCGGTGTCGGCGTCGGCGTCGGCGTCGACCCGGCAAGCGGCCCCGGTGGGCCCCTCGGCGCCGACGTCAGCGAAGCCCTGGCCGCGCTGCACCGGGTCTTCGGCTACGACGCCTTCCGCGGCGAGCAGGAAGCCGTCATCGAGCACGTGGTGGCGGGCGGTGACGCCGTCGTCCTCATGCCGACCGGCGGCGGCAAGTCGCTGTGCTACCAGATCCCGTCCCTGGTCAGGCCCGGTACGGGCGTGGTCGTCTCGCCTCTCATCGCCTTGATGCAGGACCAGGTGGACGCGCTGCGGGCGCTCGGCGTACGGGCCGGGTTCATGAACTCCACGCAGGACTTCGACGAGCGGCGGATGGTCGAGGCCGAGTTCCTCGCCGGCGAGCTGGACCTGCTGTACCTGGCCCCGGAGCGACTGCGGCTGGAGAGCACGCTCGACCTGCTCTCCCGCGGCAAGATCTCCCTCTTCGCGATCGACGAGGCGCACTGCGTCTCCCAGTGGGGCCACGACTTCCGGCCCGACTACCTCGCGCTGTCGCTGCTCGGCGAGCGCTGGCCGGACGTGCCGCGGGTCGCGCTCACGGCGACGGCCACGCGCGCCACCCACCAGGAGATCACCCAGCGGCTGAACATGCCGACGGCCCGCCATTTCGTGGCGAGCTTCGACCGGCCCAACATCCAGTACCGGATCGTGCCGAAGGCCGACCCCAAGAAGCAGCTGCTGAGCTTCCTGCGCGAGGAGCACGCGGGCGACGCGGGCATCGTCTACTGCCTGTCGCGCAATTCGGTGGAGAAGACCGCCGAGTTCCTCAGCCGCAACGGCGTGGAGGCCGTGCCGTACCACGCGGGCCTGGACGCGGGCACGCGCGCGGCCCACCAGTCCCGTTTCCTGCGCGAGGACGGCCTGGTCGTGGTGGCGACCATCGCCTTCGGCATGGGCATCGACAAGCCGGACGTCCGCTTCGTCGCCCACCTCGACCTGCCCAAGTCGGTCGAGGGTTACTACCAGGAGACCGGGCGGGCCGGCCGCGACGGGCTGCCGTCGACCGCCTGGATGGCCTACGGGCTGAACGACGTCATACAGCAGCGCAAGCTGATCCAGTCCGGCGAGGGCGACGAGGCCTTCCGGCGCCGGGCCCAGGCCCACCTGGACTCGATGCTGGCGCTGTGCGAGACGGCCCAGTGCCGCCGGGGCCAGCTCCTGGCCTACTTCGGCCAGGACCCGGACCCGTCCGGCTGCGGCAACTGCGACACCTGCCTGACCCCGCCGGAGACGTGGGACGGCACCGTCGCGGCGCAGAAGGCGCTGTCGACGGTCGTCCGGCTGCAGCGCGAGCGCGGGCAGAAGTTCGGCGCGGTGCAGATCATCGACATCCTGCTGGGGAAGCGGACCGCCAAGGTCATCCAGTTCGACCACGACCAGCTGTCCGTGTTCGGCATCGGCCAGGAGCTCACCGAGGGCGAATGGCGGGGCGTCATCCGGCAGTTGCTCGCCCAGGGGCTGCTCGCGGTGGAGGGCGAGTACGGCACGCTGGTGCTGACCGAGGCCAGCGGGGCGGTGCTGCGTCGGGAGCGGGAGGTGCCGCTGCGCAAGGAGCCGAAGAAGCCGGTGTCCTCGCGGTCGGGGTCCTCGTCCACGGGCTCCGGGCGGGGCGAGCGCAAGGCCAAGGCCGTCGCCGCCGAACTGCCCGAGGAACTGCTGCCGGCGTTCGAGGCGCTGCGCGCCTGGCGCGCCGAGCAGGCCCGTGAGCAGGGCGTCCCGGCGTATGTGATCTTCCACGACGCCACACTGCGGGAGATCGCCACGGTGTGGCCGACGTCGGTGCGCGAGCTCGGCGGGATCAGCGGAGTGGGCGAGAAGAAGCTCGCCACCTACGGGGAGGGCGTGCTGGAGGTGCTCGCGTCGCTGGGCGGGCCGTCGGGCCCCGCCCCGGCGGGCGACTCGTCCTCGGCCCCCACGGCGTCCGGCCAGGGACCGGCCGACACCCCCGGCCATGACGCGGGCGATCCGCATCACTGGCCGGAGATGGACGAGGAGCCGGAGCCCGACGACTGGATATAGGGCCGGGCCCCGGCCGGGTCAGACGGATCCGGAAGCCGTGCCGGTCACAGTGCCCGCCCCGCGTACGCCCTGACATCCGCGTCGGAGTCCGTCGTCGCCGTGGCGAGGGCCGCCCGGGCCTCCTCGGTGCCGCGGTGCCGGGTCAGTGCCAGGACGGCGGCCTTGCGGACGTCGGCGTTGGCATCCGCCAGGGCCTTGGCGAGCGCGGGGACGGCCACAGCGGGGTCGGCGACGGACAGGGCGGTGGCGGCTCCGGCCCGCACCTGCCAGGCCGGCTCGGACAGGGCCGCCACCGCGCGTGAGGTGAGGGGCGCCGGGCAGCCGGTGGTGCCCAGTGCTCCGTAGGCCGCTGCCCGCACCAGGGCGTCGGGGTCGTCGAGGAGGCCGGTGAGGGCCGCTTCGATGGCATCGGTGGCGGGACCGGTGTCGGCCGGGGCGTCACTCGCCGACTGCTCGGCACCCACCGTCGCGAGGCCCTTGGCGATGGCGACCCGGACCTCGCGGGAGGGGTCGGAGAGGGCCGCACCGGCCAGTTCGCCGGCGGCGTCGACCGACACCAGGGCGCGGACGGCCTCGATGCGCACGGCGATGTCGGCGTCGGCGAGGGCGGCCGCGAACAGGGCGGCGTCCCCGAGGCGCAGGGCGCGCAGGACGTCCAGGGCCGCGGCGCGGACCACGGGATCCGGCTCGGCCAGGGCGGCGGCGAGGCCGTCGCGCAGGTCGGGCTCGGCCGGGAGCGTCTCGACGAGCTCACGCAGGGAAGCGGCCGCGGCGGCCCGCACCTCCGCGGCGGTGTCGCGCAGGGCGGCGGCCAGCGCGGTGCCCGTCCCGGGCGGCAGGGTCTCGGTGAGCACGGCGACGGCCTCGCGGCGGACGGCGGCCACCGGGTCGGTCAGATACGGCCGCAGGGCGTCGAGTTCGGGCTCCTCCTCGGCGAGGGCGACGAGTTCGAGAAGGCGGGTGGAGGACTGCTCACCGGATGCCGCGGTGACCGGGGCGTGCGCTGCCGGAGCAGGCTCCGGCAGTGGGGCTCCCGCGGCGGAGGCGACCGGTGCCACGTCCCGCGAGCCGGCCGTGGCCACCTCCTCGGCATGCACCTCGCCGAGGGCACGAGGGGGGCCGCCGACGGGGTCGAAGCCGTCGACGGGGACGAGATAGGGAGCCACGGGACGTGCCGTGAACTCCATCGCACCAGAGGGGGACTTGTGCAGATCGAGATGGTGGAACCAGGACGCGTCGTCCCGCCGGGGATGGTCGAGGCGGTCGTGGTAGAGGCCCCAGCGGGACTCCGTGCGGGCCAGGGAGGAGCGCGCGGCCATCTCCGCGCAGTCCCGGATGAAAGTGACCTCGGCGCAGCGCATCAGCTCGTGCGCGGTGCGGGCACCCATCTCGGCGATGTCGGTGTGCATCCGCTGGAACGCCTCCAGGGCCAGCGACAGCCTGGCCCCGGACTTGGGCGGGGCCACGTAGTCGTTCACGAAGCGGCGCAGCTTGTACTCGACCTGGGGCTGCGGCGGGCCGTCGGGGTTGCGCAGCGGGCGGTAGATCAGCTCGTGCGCCTCGCGCAGCTGGTCGCCCGGCAACTCCCCCTCGTACGCGGAGTACTGGGAGGCGTCCGCTCCCGCGAGGTCGCCGAAGACGAACGCGCCGATCATGTAGTTGTGCGGCACGCAGGCCAGGTCGCCGGCCGCGTACAGGCGGGGCACGGTGGTGCGGGCGTGCTCGTCGACGCGGACACCGGAGGCGGAGTGGCCGCCGCACAGGCCGATCTCGGAGATGTGCATCTCGATGTCGTGGGTGCGGTAGTCGTGTCCGCGGCCGGAGTGGAAGGTGCCGCGGGTCGGGCGCTCGGTGGAGTGCAGGATCGTCTCCAGGGCCGACACCGACTCCTCGGGGAGGTGGCTCAGCTTCAGGTAGACGGGGCCCCGGTCGGACGCCACCTCGGCGGCGAACTCGGCCATCATCTGGCCCGACCAGTAGTCGGAGTCGACGAAGCGCTCGCCGTGCCGGTTGACCTGGTAGCCGCCGAAGGGGTTGGCGACGTAGGCGCAGGCCGGGCCGTTGTAGTCCTTGATCAGCGGGTTGATCTGGAAGCACTCGATGCCGGTGAGCTCGGCGCCCGCGTGGTAGGCCATGGCGTAGCCGTCGCCGGCGTTGGTGGGGTTCTCGTAGGTGCCGTAGAGGTAGCCGGAGGCGGGCAGGCCGAGACGGCCGCAGGCGCCGGTCGCGAGGATCACCGCGCCCGCGCGGACCTGGACGAACTGCCCCGTACGGGTGTTGAAACCCGCCGCTCCCACAGCTCGCCCGTCCGCCGTGAGGACCCGCACCGGCATGACCCGGTTCTCGATGCGGATCCGCTCCCGCATCTCGCGCCGCCGCAGCTGCCGGTACAGGACCTTCTTGACGTCCTTGCCCTCCGGCATCGGCAGCACGTAGGAGCCGGAGCGGTGCACTTGGCGGACGGCGTAGTCGCCGTACTCGTCCTTCTCGAACTTCACGCCGTAGGACTCCAGGCGCTGCACCATGCCGAAGCCGCGGGTGGCGGTCTGGCGGACGGTGGACTGGTCGACGATGCCGTCGTTGGCGCGGGTGATCTCGGCGACGTAGTCGTCGGGTTCGGCCCGGCCCGGGATGACCGCGTTGTTGACGCCGTCCATGCCCATGGCGAGCGCGCCGGAGTGGCGGACGTGCGCCTTCTCCAGCAACAGGACGTTCGCGCCGTGCTCGGCGGCGGTCAGGGCGGCCATGGTGCCGGCGGTGCCGCCGCCGATGACGAGGACGTCGCAGGCCAGTTCCTCGGCGTCGGCGAGGGACGGGACGGCCAGGGGGGTGTCCGCAGGGGGATTCACGGAGGTGGTCACCGGGGTGCCTTTCACGTACCGAGCGAGATTCGTGTACCGAGCGGGGCTCGTGCGCGCGGCCGGGCTGACATGCGGAGCCGGGCTCACGTACCGAGCGAGGTGAGGACGTCGCGTCGCAGGGACACGCGCGCCGGGTCGTCGTGTGCGCCGCGCTCGCGCGGGCGGGGGATGTCCCGGACGCCGACGAGGCCGCCCGCGCCGAGCAGGGCCACCCGGTCGCCGAGGAACAGGGCCTCGTCCACGTCGTGGGTGACGAAGACGACGGTGGCGCCGGTGCCCTGGAGCACCTCCACCAGCAGGTCCTGCATCCCCGCGCGGGTCTGTGCGTCGAGCGCGCCGAACGGCTCGTCCATCAGGACGGCCCGCGGACGTCCGGCCAGGGCCCGGGCCAGCTGGACACGCTGGCGCTGCCCGCCGGAGACCCGGTGCGGCAACTGCCGTGCCTGCGCGCCGAGCCCGACCCTTTCCAGCCAGGACTCGGCCTGCTCCCGGCGCCCGGAGCGGGGCACGCCGCGGATGGCGAGGGGCAGTTCGACGTTGGCCCGCAGGGTGCGCCAGGGGAGCAGGGCGTCCTCCTGGAAGACCAGGGCCCGGTCCACCGAGGGGCCGGTCAGCGGCTGCCCGTCCTGGGTGATCCCGCCCGCGAGCGGTGGCAGCAGGCCGGCCAGGGTGCGCAGCAGGGTCGACTTGCCGCAGCCGGAGGGGCCGACGACGGTGAGGATCTCGCCGGGGGCGACGTCCAGGTCGACCTTGTCCAGGGCGGTCGCGCCGGGGCGGCCGAGACAGGCGCCGGTGAGGGTGAGCCGGGTACCGCGGACGGGCGAGCCCGGGGCGGCGGTTCCGGGTGTGGTTCCCCGGACGGCCTTCGGGGAACGGGTCGGGGCAGTCACGGGCGGGCTGTTGGGAACGGTCTCAGACGAGGTGCTCATCGCGTGCCTCCTCGGATCGGGCCCCGCCGGTGACCGTGGCGGGGGCGGCCGGTGCCGGCGTCGAGGGCCGGGCGGGCCGGGGCGTCCGGGCCCCGGGCACGGACGCCGTGCGGGGCAGCCAGCGGGTGAGGCGGCGGCCCAGGAGCTCCACCGCGGTGGAGGTGAGCCAGCCGAGCACGCCGATGGTGACCATGCCGACGAACACACCGGGGTAGTCGACGACGGTGTAGTCCTGCCAGGTGCGGTAACCGACGCCGTACTGGCCGGAGATCATCTCGGCGGAGATCACACAGATCCACGAGACGCCGATGCCGACGGACAGCCCGCCGAACACACCGGGCAGCGCGCCCGGCAGGACGACCGAGCCGAGGATCCGCCACCGGCCGCCGCCCATGGTGCGCACGGCCTCCTCCCACACGGGGGTCAGGGCGCGCACCGCGTGCCGGGTGGAGACCAGGACCGGGAAGAAGGCGGCGGTGCAGGTGATGAAGACGATGCCCTGCTCGTTGGAGGGGAACAGCAGGATCGCGACGGGCACCAGGGCGATGGCCGGGATCGGGCGGATCACCTCCAGGACCGGGCCGAGCAGGTCCTCGGCGAGACGCGAGCGCGCCACGAGCACGCCCGTGGCCACGCCGAGGACGGCGGCCAGCAGGAAACCGGTGAGGATCCGGGTGAGGCTGTCGGTGAGGTCCGTCCAGTAGTCCGGTCCGGACACCCGGGCGGCGAACGCCCGGGCCACGTCGGTGACCGTCGGGAACTGCGAGAAGCGCAGCCACAGGTCGACGTCCAGACTGGTCAGCGCCTGCCACAGGCCGAGGGCGGCGGCCAGGGACGCCACACGGAGCGCGTACCGCTTCACGACGCCCGCTCCAGGGCGTCGGCGTACGGGACGACCCGCGCTCCGCCGTGCCCGGCGACGTACGCCCGCGCGGTGTCGGGGGCGACGAAGGGCAGCAGATGGTCGCCGTCGGCCACCCACACGGCCTTGTCGGCGAACCAGAGGGTGCCGGTGGTGGTGTCGGGGACGTAGGCGGCGCGCAGGTCGTCGCGGTGTCCGGCGAGGTAACGCAGCAGTTGGGAGGGGGAGTCGAACGTGACGGTCTTCGAGGCGCCTTCGGGCCAGGCCTCGCTCGTGGCCGGTGCGGGCTTCGTGGCCAGATGCCGGGAGTACGCCGCCGCTCCGAGGGCCTTCTTCACGTACTGGTCGTCGACGAAGGAGTCGACGTCCACGTCACCGGTGAGCTTCGCCGACTTGAGGACCGACACGTCCTTCTTGAGCGCGGAGACGAGCTGGGGCTTGATGGCCGGGTCGAACGTGGCGATGCCGTGAGCGCCGTTGTAGAGGTAGACGACCTCGGCGGGCAGGCCCGTCGCCTTCGCGACCTTCTCGGCGGCGTCCACCGGGTGGTCGTTCAGGTAGTCGGTCGCCTCCGCCTGGGCCTTCAGGAACGCCTCCAGCACGGCGGGGCGCTGCTTCGCGAAGTCCTCGCGGGCGGTGACGCCGTGGAAGGTGGGCAGGTTCAGCCGGGCCCCGTCGTAGAGCGCCTTCGCCTTGCCCTGGAAGGCGAGCAGGCCCGGCCAGGCGACGAACTGGGACAGGGCGTCCGTGCTGCCCGCGGTGAGGGCGGAGGCGCCGACGGAGGGCTGCTGGTTGAGCTTCTCGATGCCGCTGTCCGGATCGATGCCCGCGCGCTGGAGTGCCCGGACGAGGGTGCCGTCGGCGGCGGAGCCGACGCTCGTGGAGACCTTCTTGCCCTTCAGGTCCTTCAGGGAGGTCAGCTCGGAGCCGGGTGCGGTGACGATGGTGTTGAGGCCGCCCCGGAGGTTGTAGCCGGTGACCGACACCAGCCGGGTGGGGTTGTTGAGCTGCTTGCCGCGGGCCGCGTTGATGAGGAGCGGGAAGTCGCCCATCGAGCCGATGTCGATCTTTCCCGCGGTCATCTGGGCGGTGATGGGGGCGCCGGTGGCGTAGTCCTGCCAGTTCACCTCGTAGTGGACGCCGTCGTGCAGGGAGTTCAGCTGCTTCTCGAAGGAGCCGAGGGAGCGGAGCAGGGTGCCCGCGGTGACGGTGTTGATCGTCCGGGACTGGTAGCCGACGGTGACGGTGACCGTGGAGCCGCCCGCCTCCGCGTCACCGCCGCAGGCGCTCAGCGGCAGCAGGAGGACGACGGCGGACATCGCGACGACTGTGCGTTTCATGATGGTTCGGGCCTCTCACCGGAGCAGATAGGGCATGTTGACCGTGACGGCTCCGGTGGGGCAGCGGGCCGCGCACGGGCCGCAGTACCAGCACTCGTCGACATGCATGTAGGCCTTGCCGTTGCGCTCGTCGATGGCGAGGGAGTCCAGCGGGCACATGTCCACGCAGAGTGTGCAGCCGTCGATGCACTTCGACTCGTCGATGGTCACGGGCACGTCGGCCCGCTGGGGCGCCAAGGGCATGGCTGTCTCCAGGGATGTGCGCGAGCGGGTTGGCTATCGGTTCCGGTGCAGCAGGCCGCTCATGGTGATGCGGTCGCCGCGGAAGCGGATGAACTCCAGGTCGACCGGGCGGCCGTCCGCGAGGTGGGTGAGGCGTTCCAGCATGAGGACGGCGGCACCGCGCGGCGCCTCGAGCACGGAGGCCGAGTGGCTGTCCGCGCTGACCGCTTCCAGGGTGATCTCGGCATGGCCGAGGCGCCGGCCGGTGACGGCTTCCAGGAGGCGGAAGACGTCGGTGTTCTCCAGGTCGGCGCCGAGCAGTTCGGTGCCGATGTCGAGGGGGATGTAGGTGAGGTCGAGGGACAGGGGCAGTCCGCCGAGCCTGCGCAGGCGTTCGATGTAGAGGACGTCGGTGCCGGGCGCGAGCCGGAGGCGGTCGGCGACGGGCGCGGGTGCCGGGGTAGGGCCCATGGTGCGGACCTCGTTGGTGACGCGGCCGTGCTCGCGGAGGGTCTCCGCGAGGCCCATCAGGCGATCGAGGCCATGGGGGTACTTGTGGGCCACGACCACCGTGCCGACACCGGGCTGACGTTCCACGAGGCCCTCGGCCCGCAGCAGGTCGAGCGCCTCGCGGACCGTGTTGCGGCTGGCGCCGTACTCGGCGGCGAGAGCCGACTCGAGGGGGAGGACCCCTTCGGGGAAGGCGCCGGTCAGCAGCAGCCGCCGGAGCAGGTCGGCCAGCTGCCGTGCCCGGTCGGCGCGCAGCCGTCGCCGCGCGCGGTGGGCGGCGACGGTGGTCGCGGCTCCCTGTCCGGCGTGGTCTCGGATGCGGTCACTGGGCATGGATCGGACCATACCTATCCGATAGGAAAAGTGGTGTTGCGGGAATGTTGCGCCACCGGGAGTGTGACCGGATCGACGGTTGAGCTGCGATGTCGGCCGGCCCGCGAGGAGATCTGCCACCCCGGCACGGGCCCGCCCGGCTACGACAGCGCCGTCAGGCCCGGGGCGAAGACGATCAGCAGGGGCAGCAGCGGTACGAGCGCGGCCGTCGTGGTGGTCAGGGCCCGGTGTCGGCGTCCCAGCCGGGGCGGCGGTTCCAGCAGCCGGTCGACCCGCTCGCCCAGCAGGCGGTGGCTGGAGGCACAGGACAGCACGCCGCGGTGCTGGTTGAGCTCGATCAGGGCCAGGGCGGTGGTCAGGTGGCCGCAGCGGCGGGAGGCCGTGTCGTCGGCGGCCAGTTCGACCAGGCGGTGGGTCTGGTCGCAGAAGTGGGTGAACAGCGGGACCCGGGGGAAGCCGGTGGCCAGGGCGGTGGACAGGTGCAGCAGCCAGTCGTGGCGGGCCCGGGCGTGGCCCCGCTCATGGGTGAGGACCGCGTCGAGCTGGTGGCCGGTGAGGCGGTGCAGGGCGCCGGTGGTGACGATCAGCTGGGGCGGATGGCCGGGCATCCACCAGGCGTCCGGGTACTCGTCCTCCAGGACCAGCAGCGGGCCGCGCGCCGCGGGCAGACCGGCCGGCAGGTCGGGAGCGCGCTCGCGCAGATGGGCCCGGGCCTGGGCCCGGCGCCGGCGGGCCTCGACCAGTTCCCGCGCGAGCATCGCGGTCGTCCAGGCGGCGCCGCAGGCCAGCAGCAGGGTGAGGGCGGCGGCCCACGGCGGGGCGGCGGACAGGTCGTACGCGGCGGTCACCGCGGCCGGTGCCGGGGCGAAGAGCTGCGCGCGGACCGTGCCGAAGACAGCGGCGGCGCCCAGGGCCAGTGCCGTCACGCACGCCAGCAGGACGGTGGCCACCAGGCACTGCCACACCCACAGCGCGACCACCGGTTCCCGCTCGGGCCAGGACGCCCGGGTCAGCGCACGGGGAACGGGGACGGCGGCCGTCACGGCGACGACACTCAGCAGGAGCAGGCAGACGGTCATGGCCACGGGCTCCGGTTCCTCGTCACATGAGGGGCGGCTACGGGTCGTGCGGGGGAGGGCGGCCGCCGTGCGCACTGGCGGCCACGACGAGCGTGGCGGACGTGCGGGCACACCGCCCCGCGCCCAGTATGACGGGCCGGGCGGTGTGCGTCAGGGGCCTGGCGGCAACCCGGGAAGCGGGAGCGACGGCCGTCGGCCTGCTCCCGGCCGGGTCGCGTCAGCCCTGGACCACCCGCCCCGTCACCTCGCCGAGCCCCACCCGCACACCGTCGGGCCCCGGGGCCCAGGCCGAGAGGGTCACCTCGTCGCCGTCCTCCAGGAACGTCCGCTTGCCGTCCGGCAGTTCGAGCGGATCGCGGCCGTTCCAGGTCAGCTCCAGCAGCGACCCGCGCTCCCGCTCCGTGGGGCCGCTGACCGTGCCGGAGCCGTACAGGTCGCCGGTGCGCAGGGAGGCGCCGTTGACGGTCATGTGGGCCAGCTGCTGGGCGGCCGTCCAGTACATGGTGGAGAACGGCGGCTCGGAGATCACGTGACCGTTGACGGCGACGCTGATCCGCAGGTCGTAGCCGCCGGGCTCCTCGTCGCTGTCGTCCAGGTACGGCAGCAGCTCGTGCGTCCGTGCCGGGGGCGCCACGAGGGCCTCCTCCAGGGCGTCCAGCGGGGTGATCCACGCCGAGACCGACGTGGCGAAGGACTTGCCGAGGAACGGGCCGAGGGGCACGTACTCCCAGGCCTGGATGTCGCGCGCGGACCAGTCGTTGAGGAGACACAGCCCGAACACGTGCTCGCGGAAGTCCCCGAGGGCCACCGGCGCGCCCATCCGGGAGGGCACGCCGACGACGAAGCCGACCTCGGCCTCGATGTCCAGGCGCACGGACGGGCCGAAGACCGGGGCGGCGTCCGAGGGGGCCTTGCGCTGCCCGGACGGCCGCGGGACCTCGGTGCCGGAGACGACGACCGTGCCGGAGCGGCCGTGGTAGCCGATGGGCAGGTGCTTCCAGTTGGGGGTGAGGGAGTCCTCCGCGTCGGGGCGGAAGATCTGCCCGACGTTGCGGGCGTGGTTCTCCGAGGCGTAGAAGTCCACGTAGTCCGCGACCTCGAACGGCAGGTGCAGGGTCACCGACGACAGCGGGTGCAGCAGCGGTGCGACGGTCTCCCGGTGGGACGGCACGGTCACCCAGGCCGTCAGCGCCCGGCGCACGTCGGACCAGGCCGTGCGGCCGGCCGCCAGCAGCGGGTTGAGGGTGGGCTGCGCGAGCAGGGAGGCGTAGGGCGAGCCGAGCGCGTGGGCCGCCGCGCCCGCGTCCAGCACGTGGTCCCCGAGCCGGACGCCCACGGTCCGGTGGGACGAGCCGGGCAGGGAGAACACGCCGTACGGCAGGTTGTGCGGGCCGAAGGGGTCACCCTCGGGGACATCGAAGGGGGGCATCGGGTGCTGCCTCGCTTTCGGGTGTGCCATGTCGTCGCCACGTGTTCGTGGTCGTGCCACACGTTACGGGTGACACACCCGTCCTGGGCAGAGTCCGAGGAGACGGACAGGGGCGAACGGGGCAGGTGGGCCCGGGTGGGACCGGCCGGGGCGACTCCGGCGCGCCGGACGGGACGCCGCATTCGTACGTGCCGGAAGTTATCCACAGGACGCGACGCAATCTTGACGGAGCGGTGCGAACGGGGCGACTCTGGGCGGGTGCCGGAAGGCCTCGGGGAGGGGGCTTTCCCACGGCACATCTGGGGGGCGGATGGCCATAGGGGAGGCCGGTCCGGGTTCGGTGCGGCGTGGTGCACAGCCGAAGCGGCTGGAAGAGACCATGAGCACCCGGCTCGGCCGGGAATGTGTGTACGTACCGTCGTGCCGTTTCGGGCTGTACGTGGCGCTGCGCCACTGGTGCCCGCCCGGCGGACGGGTCCTGATGTCGCCGGTCAACGACGACGTGATCTTCTTCGTCGTGCTCGCGGCCGGACTGCGCCCGGTGCAGGCGCCGTTGAACCCGCTCGACGCGTCCATCGACATGGATGCCGTGCCGGACGAGGTGTGGGGCTCGGTGTCGGCCGTGCTCACGACGAACCTGTACGGGAACCCGGACCCGGCGCCGCGCCTGAGACAGAAGTGCGACGCCCTGGGCATCCCACTGTTCGAGGACGGAGCGCACGCGATCGGCAGCCGGGCCGGGGACCGGCCGGTCGGGGCGTGGGGCGAGGCCTCCGTGTTCAGCCTGTCCAAGCACGTCGGGGCCAAGGCCGGAGGCATGCTGTCGCTCGCCGACCCCGGCCTGACGGAGCCGGTCCGCAAGACCTGCGAGGGACTGCTCGCACCGCGCCGGACGAGCGCCGAACTCGCCTTCCTGGTCCGCCCGTACGCGGAGGCGGCGGTGCGCGGGCTGCGACTGCGGCGTGCCGCCTGGGCGGCGGTGCGGCTGCTCGGGCTGGCGGACCGCGAGGAGATCCGCATGCCGCTGCGCCCCGACGAACTCGCCCTCGCCGCACACCGGACGCCCGGGCTCGACGCCCACCACCCGTGGGTGCGCGTCGACATGCACGACTACCGGCTGGAGTCCGGCCGGCTGCGACTGCGCCGCATCGGGCACAAGCTCGACCGGCTGGACGAGGTGCTGGACGCCCACCGGGCGGGCACGGAGCTGCTGCTGTCCACGCCCTGGGCCAAGCCGCGCGAGGGCCACGGCACGCAGCCGCTGTTCCGCGTCCCGCTGTTCGTGGCCGACCGGGACGCGGCGATCGCGGCACTGGCGCGGCAGGGCCTCGTCGTCGGCTACCTCTACGACCCGCCGCTGGACGACTACGCCGGTGCGGAGTTCACCGATCCCTCGCCGGCCCCCGAGGCGGCGCGCTGGTTCGCGCGGCACGCCCTGCCCGTGGACCCGCTGCGGGCGCGGACGGTCGTCGAGGTGCTGGAGCGCTCCGGGGCGCGGCCCGTCCCGGCGCCGGGAGAGCTGCCCGGGACCAGCCCGGCACCGGGAGGGCCGGGACGGTCCCGTGGCTGAGATTCAGGTGCACGAGCCCGCCGCCGCGCGCACCGACGGCGACGGGCCGAAGCCTGCCGACGGCGACCACACCCACGACTCGCTGTTCAAGAACGCCTACTTCCTCATGCTCAGCACCGGCGTCTCCGCCGTACTGGGCCTGGGGTTCTGGCTGGTGGCCGCCCGCTACTACACGGAGGAGGCCGTCGGTCAGGGCTCGGCCGCGATCGCCGCGATGCGGCTGCTCGCCAGCATCACGGCGACGACGATGATCGGCGCCGTCGTCCGCTTCGTCCCGCGCGCGGGCCGGGAGACCGGCCGGCTGGTGTGGGGCACGTACGTGGCCAGTTCGCTGGTCGTGGCGCTCGCCGCCGCCGTCTTCCTGCTCACGCTCGACGCGTGGGGAGCCTCCTACGCCCCCCTGGGCACACCGATGGCGGGGGCGGTGTTCGTCGCCGCCTGTGTGGCCTGGGCGCTGCTCACCCTCCAGGACGGGGTGCTCACCGGCCTGCGCAAGGCGGAGTGGGTGCCCGCCGGGAACGCCGTCTTCTCGGTCGGGAAGCTGGCCCTGCTGGGCGTCTTCGCCGGCGCGCTGCCCGTGCTCGGCATCTTCGTCTCCTGGGCGGTGGCGATCGCCTTCTCCACGCTGCCGCTGGGCTGGCTGATCTTCCGCCGGCTCATCCCGCGCCAAGCGGAGGCCGACCGCGACAAGGAACCCCCGAGGATCCGGGACATGGGCCGCTTCCTCGCCGGGGACTCGCTGGGCGCCCTGTTCAGCCTGGCGATGATCAACCTGCTGCCGGTGATGGTCGCGGTCCGCTTCAGCGCCGCCGAGAACGGCTACTTCTACGTGGCCTACACCGTCGGCGGCACGATGGAGTTCATGGCCATCAACATGGCCTCGTCGCTCACCGCGCACGCCTCGCACGACCCGCGCCAACTCGCCGACGGCGTCCGGGGCGCCCTGCGGCGCATGACGCTGCTGCTGGTCCCGGTCGTGGCGGTGCTGGTCGTCTTCGCCCCGCAGATCCTCACACCCTTCAGCCCCGACTACGCCGAGCACGGCTCGACCGTGCTGCGGCTGCTCGCCCTCGGCGCCCTGCCGCGGGTCGTGGTGGAGCTGTACATCGGCGTACTGCGCGTGCAGGGGCGCACCGGAGTGCTAGCCGCGCTCCAAGGCGCCATGTGCGCCCTGGTCCTGGGCAGCGCGGCCGTGCTGTTCACACCGTCGGGCATCGCCGGCGCAGGCTGGGCGGTGCTGCTGAGCATGACGCTGATCGCCGTGGTCTCCATGGCCGGGCTGCGCGCGGCCCTGCGCCCCGGCGAGACCACCCCCGCCGCCCGCGCACCCGCCGACACCGCCTACGGCACCCGCTGGGCGAAACTCAACGCCACCGCCGGATACGGCACGACCTGGGCCCGCCGGGCCGCCTACCAGCCCAGGGAGGGCGACCAGGACACCGTCACGCTGTTCATCGGGCGCCCCGGCTACGAGCGCGAGGCGCTGCAGGCCGACACCCTGGCGCTGATCGTGCGGTCCGAGGGACCGACCGGGGAGCCATCGCGCCACGAGCCGGGGGAAGCGGACCCGCAGCCGTGGGAGCGCCGGCTGAGGGGCGCCCTGTGGAGCCTGCTCGGTGTCGGCGTCGTGTTCTTCTGCGCTCCGCTGCGGGACCTGCCGTGGCTCGACCGGCCCTCCGAAGCGGCCCTGAGCGGACGTCAGCTGCTGTCGGGCCTGCCCCTGCCGTCCCTCATGGCGGGCGGCCTGCTGCTCGTGGTGTTCGTCGCCGCCGTCACCCTGAGCACCCGGCGCGACGCGTGGTTGCCCGGCACGGCACTGGGCGCCGTCCTGTGCGCCCTGTACGCCTCCCCGATCGCCCTCGGACGGGAACCGCGGCCGGTGGACGGGGCGTTGTACGAGAAGACGGCCGGCTTCCTGGCGGACGCGGTGGGGTTCGGGGGGCCCGAGCCGTTGCTCCGCTGGGCCCCGCCGGTCTGCCAAGTGCTGTGCCTCGTCCCACTGGGGCTGCTGCTCGCGAGCGCGGGCGGCCGTCTGACGTGGCCGGGGCGCTGGGGGGTCCTGTATCTCGTCGCGGTCGGCGGCTGGGTGTGGCGTGACGCGCTCGCGCCCCTCGCGCCGCCCCTGCTCGTCGCCCTCCTGCTGCTCCTGCCGCTGCACCGCGCCGCGTCGACGTGGTGGCGCTCCCGCACTCCAGCCCCGACAGAACCGATGCCCCACCGAACGGCCGGCGGATCACCGGACGACCGGCCCCGCCACTGATCACACCCGAAGCCGAGACCGACCCGGGCCGGGCCCGGACCAGAGCCGACAGAGCCGAGCACAGCCGAAGAGAGCAACCGCCAGGGGGGAACCACCGTGCGTCCGCCAGCCACACCGAGGGAGAGATCCACGCCGGAGCCGACACCCCCACGCGACGGCGCGCACACCCCTGCCGCCGGCCCCGAGACGGCCAGTCAGTCCTCCAGCCCCTCCTCCTCGGAGTCGTCGAGCGCCGCCCATGAGCCCGTGACGGATCTGTCCGACCTGGCCCCCGCCTGGTCCGGGCGCCGCGCACCGGCCCGGCCGGCCGTTCCGCTGCTCGTCGCGCTCGCGCTCTGGGCGTACGCCGTGCGGCACACCGACGTCTCGCGGCTCGACGACTACGGGCTGCTCAGCGCGCTGCATCCGGCCTTCTGGGCGGGACTGGCGGTGCTCACCACAGGCTTCTGGTTCACCGTCCGCGACCCGCGCCGCGCGGGTGCCTGGCCGGCGGCCTACGTACTGGGCCTGCTGGTGATGGAGCGGGCCACGCAGGCCGTGCTCTACCCGACACCGCTGTACGCGTGGGCGTGGAAGCACGAAGCGGTCATCGACCATCTGCTGACGGCAGGCGGGCTGCAGACGGCCGACCAGATCGGCGACATGGCGGTGTACGACCAGTGGCCGGGCTTCTTCGCCGCCCAGGCCGCCCTGCAGCGGCTGCTGGGCGTGGACTCGGCGGCGATGTTCATGGCCTGGTGGCCCCTGGTCTCCAGCCTGATGCTGCTGCTCCCGCTGCTGCTGATCTACCGCACCTTCACCGAGGACCGGCGGCTGATCTGGACCGCGGTCTGGCTCTTCTACGTCGCCAACTGGGTGGGGCAGGACTACTTCTCCCCCCAGTCCGTGGCGTACGCGCTGCACGTGGGAGTGCTCGCGGTGGTCCTGCGCCGCTTCGGCCGGTCCGCCGTGCGGCGCGGACAGCCTCGCCAGGCGGTGTGGACGGTGGTGCTCACCGTCATGGTCGTGGCGATCGTCATCTCCCACCAGCTCACGCCGGGCATGCTGGTCGTCTGCCTGCTCGCCCTGTGCCTGAGCCGCCGTTACCGCGACTGGGTGCCGGTGGTGACGACCGTCGTGACCTTCCTGGCGTGGTGCCTCACGGCCGCGCTGCCCTTCCTGTCCGCGGCGATGCCCGACATGATCCGCTCCATCGGCGACGTCGGCGCCAACGTGGAGACGGGGTACGGAGCCACCCCGACGGGTGCCGGAGCGATCGCGACGTCCTGGGCGGCCCGGCTGCTGTCCGCTTCCGTGCTGCTGCTCGCGGCCGTCGGCGTGTGGCGCCAGCGGGTCCTGCGCTACCGCGCGTGGCCCCTGCTGCTGATCGCGGCGGCCCCGCTGCCGATGTTCGCGGCGAGCAGCTACGGCAGCGAGATGATCTTCCGGGTACTGCTGTTCATGCTGCCCGGCGCCGCCTTCTTCGCCGCCGCGGCGCTGCTGCCGGAGGTCCGCACCCTGGCCGCCGACGCCGCCGCGCAGGAAGCGGGCCGACGGCCGACCGCCGGCCCCGCCGAGCACCGCCGGTGGGGCCTCGGCACCTGGGTGCCGCTGGCCGCGCTGCTCGGCACCACCCTGGCGTTCGTCCCCGCCTACTCCGGCAAGGACCGGATCAACTACTTCCCACCACAGGAAGTGGCCCTTGTACGACAGCTCTTCGACCAGGCGCCCGACGGCTCCCTGGTCGTGGCCGCCAACCGCAACTACCCGGACGCGTACGCCTCCTACGGGAGCGTCGACCACTACTGGTTCCTCGACGACGGCCGCAGCCACGTCGACCGGATCGTCAGGAGCCCCGCCGCCACCCTCGCGCGCGACATGGCCGGAGTGGAGCGGCCGGGCCGGGCCTACTTCCTGCTCACCCAGGGGCAGCTGGCCAACTCGGAGATGAACGGGCAGCTCGACCAGGCCCAACTGCGGCGCGTCCAGCGGTCCGTCGCCGCATCGCCGCGCTTCCGGCTCGTGGCGGAGAACAGCGCCGGATGGCTCTACGAGCTGAAGCAGTCAGGGGGAGTGGAGCGATGACACCGCAGGAACTCGTGATCCGGATGCTGCCCCCGTTCGGCGGCTGGCTGGCGCTCGCCGCGCTGGCCCTGCCCGGCGGGTCGCCGCTGCGGGGCGCCGCGGTCGTGCTGTTCCTGGCGGCGGGGCCGGGCGCAGCCATGGTCAGAGTCTGTGCCCCCGCCCTGGGGGCGCGGCCCGCCGAGGGGCCCGTGGAGCGCCGGGAACCGGACTTCGCGCGCCACTCCGACCTGCTGGAGCGGCTGATGCTGACGCTGTTCCTGAGCATCGGCGCCGTGATGCTCGTCGCGACCGTGCTCATCGCCACGCACACCTTCAGCGCGCAGCGGGTGCTGCTGACGCTGACGCTGCTGACCACACTCGCCGCGTTCTGTCCGCCGCTGCGCGCCTCCCCGCCGCCGAGGACGACACCCAGGACACCGAAGGGTTCCGCTCAGTGAGGTTCGACCGTCCCTTTCGCCGCTGGCCGAGCACGACCGGAGGACAGCACCGCAAAGACCCGCAGGGCGAGGAGCGGTCCGTCCGCCCGTCGGCATCGGGCCGGCGCCGGCTGCTGATCATGTCCGTCACGGTCGTCAGCGCCGTGCTGGTCGCCGCGTTCGCCCTGCGGGACGCATCGGGGCCGGACTCGGGCGCCGCCGGCTCCAAGGGGGACTGCCGCCCCACGGCCCTCCTCGAACCGCCGTGCGGCGCCTGGTTCGGCGCGTTCGTGCCGCACGAGCGCGACGACCTGCCGGAGAAGGTGCGCGCCTACGAGAAGCGCGTGGGCCGCGAGCTGGACATCGTGTACACGTACCACGACATGTCCCTGCCCTCGGGCACCCGGCGGGAGGGCCAACTGCTCACCCCTGAGGAGCGGCGCGTCGGCGAGGACCACCTCCTGCTGCTCTCCTGGGAGAGCAAGTGGTGGGGCGGCACCGGGCGGCAGCAGCCGACCTGGAAGCAGATCGCGGCCGGCGAGCTGGACGACCGGGTGATCGACGTCCAGGCCCGGCGCATCAAGGACTACGGCAAGAAGGTGTTCCTCTCCTTCGACCTGGAGATGGACACCCGCACCCCGCGAAGCGGCATGCCCGCCGACTATGTGAAGGCCTACCGGCACATCCACGACCGGTTCAGAGCCCTGGGCGTGGACAACGTGGTGTGGACGTGGATCACCACCGGGTACCTGGACCACGCCGACGAGATCAAGAGGATGTACCCGGGCGACGACTACGTCGACTGGATCGGCTACAACCAGTACAACTACTACCGCTGTCACGACGCGGGCTGGCTCTCCTTCGCGCAGACGCAGCACGCCACGCACGACTGGATCCGCGCGAACATCTCCGACGACAAGCCGCTCATGCTCTCCGAGTTCGGCACCGCCGCGGACGCGAACCGCCCCGACCGGCAGGCCGAGTGGTACGCGCAGGTCCCCGGCGTGCTGAAGGACCTGGACGGCGTCAAGGCCGCCCTGCAGTGGAACTACCGCGACCCCGGGCCGCACTGCAACCTGGCCCTGGCCAACAACGCGGCCTGGCACAGCCTGCGCGAGGCCGTCTCCGACCCGTACCTCAACCAGCCGCTCAGGTGACCCGGCCGGGGTCACCCCGCGAACTCGGGCCCGTGCACGGCCGCGCGGGCCCGCCGGTACCACCGCCACGCGATCGTCTTCGGCCCGTCGCGGTACGGCGCCACCCGCGCGCCCGACCCGGCGAGCCAGGTCTCGACGTCGGCGACGGTGTGGGTGCGCCGGACGATGAGCCGGGCGATGCGGTACCGCTCGTCGCGGTCCGAGCTGAGCGCGTGCCGCACGGCGGTCGCCGTCTCGTAGCCGGCCCGTGCCGACATGGCCCGTACCCGGGGGCTGTTGTAGCCGTGCGGGTAGGCGAGGTGCCGGATCTCGTGCCCGAGGGCGTCCTCCAGCACGGCCTTGGAGGTGCGCAGTTCGTACGCCAGGGCCTTGGCGGGCAGGGTGTCGAGCTGTGCGTGCGTCACGGTGTGGCTGCCGATCTCCATGCCGGAACGTTCCAGCTCCGCCGCGCCGGCCAGGCTCATCATCGGCGCGGGAGGCAGCAGGCTGCGGCCCCCCGGGGCGATGGCGCCGGTGGTCAGATAGGCGGTGGCGGGCAGCGCGCGGTCGGCCAGAGCCTCGGCGGTGGGGCCGGGCAGGTCGGCGAAACCGTCGTCGAAGGTGAGCAGCACGGGCCGGGGTGGCAGCGGTGCCCGCCCGGCCAGATGATCGGCGATCGCGCTGATCGTGACGGGCGTACGCCCGCTGCGGACGACGGCGTCGAGATGCGTGGCGAACTGCTTCGGCGTGACCGTGAACTCGGCGATCCAGTCCGGCGGATCGTCCATCACCGCGTGGTAGAGGAAAACCGGGACGGCCGGGGTATCCGAGGGCGATATCGGCCCCTCGCCCCGCGCCCGTGCCGACGTCGTCATCTCGCCCCCCGACCGGTCGCCCCCCGCTGAGCCGCCTTCTCGCCCTGAGCGCTCTTCTCCTGCTGAGCGGTCTGCTCCCCCTGAGGGGTCTTCGCCTGCTGAGCGGTCTCCTCCCGCCGAGCGGTCTGCTCCCCCTGAGCGGTCTCCTCCCGCTGAGCCGTCTTCTCCCGAACCGCCGCGCGCAGCGCGTACCGCGCCCGCAGATAGCCGACAGGCCCGTAGACCATCCCCCGGCGCTGCAAGCGCGACAGCCGCCGCGGCCAGGGATGCGTCCGCGCGTCGTGGTCGCCCGGCGTGCCCGGGCCGCCCGCCCCGTCCGTCGCGCGCACCGCCGTCAGCGTGCGGGCGTGGGCGAGGCCGCGGGGCAGCCGCGCGAGGAACGCGGGCAGCAGCGCGGGCCGGTTCACGAGCACCGCGGTGAGGTAGGCGGTCAGCCCGGCGCCGTAGCCGTAGGCCTGGGTCTCCAGATCCCGCCACGTCTCCCGGTGGTGGTGCCACACCAGCGCGTACGGCGTGTAATGCAGCCGGTGGCCCTGCGCCAGGACGCGCACGAAGCCGTAGAGGTCGTCACCGCCCCGGGCTGCCGTGCCGGCCCCGGTGGCCGGGTCGAAACCGCCGACGGACCGCAGCACCGCGGTGCGGAACGCCATGTTCGCGCCCGAGCCGAACCGTCCCGCCGTGAACGGGAACAGCGGCTCGTCGCCCGGCGGGTGCGCCGGGTCGTACGTCCTTGGAGTGAAGCCTTTCGCGAAGCCGCCGTGGCTCTCCAGCAGCACCTGGGCCGGGGTGGTCAGCCGCGCGGGCAGGATCAGCCCGGTGGCGCACCCGAGCCCGGGGTCGGCGGCGAAGGGCGCGGTCAGCTCGGTCAGCCAGCGCGGATCGGCGACCACGTCGTCGTCGGTGAAGGCGACCACCTCGCCGTCGACCGCGTCCAGCCCGGCGTTGTGGGCGGCTGCGAGCCCCGGAACGGGCTCACAGACGTACCGCACGCGCTCGGCGTACTTCCGCTCGACCAGCTCCCGGGTCTCGCTCGTGACGGGCGCGTTGTCGACGACGACGATCCCGAAGCGGGGATGGTCCTGTGCCAGCAGCGAGTCCAGCGCACGGGCCAGTTGCCCGGCCCGCTCCCGGGTCGCGACGACGACGGTCGTGGACGGCGGTTCCCCGGGCCCGCCGAAGACCGCCGGCCCGCACTCCGCCTGCGCCCGTCGTGCCAGCACGGCCTTCGGATCCGCCCCCTCCGGCACCCGCCCGAGCAGCGTGCCCACGGGCCGGCCGCCCCTCCTGACCAGCACGAACACCTCTCCGTGCGTCACGGGCGGACCCCCCGGGCCGGGTCTGAGCACCGCCTCGTCACCGTCGAGGTCCAGCTCGGCGACCTGGACCGCCCCGATGTCCAGGAACCGCCGTATCTCCTCCCGCGCACGCACCGAACGGGCCATGCGCCCACCCCCCTCGTGTGTCAGGTCGTGTCTCAGGTGCGGCGCAGCCGGGCCGCGCCCTTCAGCGTCCGCGCGGCCAGCGACGCGAGCCGCGGCCTGCTGCGCACGAAACTGTGCGCGCGGCGCGCCGGTTCGCGGCTCAGCCAGTGCAGTGCCGCGCCGACCCCCGGGCGGGTCACCGCGCCCTCGTACACGGGAAGTTCACCCGTCTTCAGCGCGTCCTTGTACTCGGCCGCACCCCGCCCCAGGTCGAGCGTGCCGATGCCGGCGGCGGCCGCCGCCTCCGCCATCCGCAGGTGCAGCACCAGACCCGGCGAGAACTTCGCGAACTCCGGGTCGTAGGCCGGGAACCAGCAGGCCAGCACGGAGGCCGAGCGCAGTCCGAAGTGCGCGGCGACGGGCCGCTCACCGGCGTACAGCACGGACAGTGTGCCGCTGCACTCCGTGGCCCGGGTCTCGGCCAGCCGCCCGACGAGCCGGGTGATCCACTCTTGGGCGAACCGGTCCCGGCGGCCGGTCCTGCGGTACTGCGCGGACTTCCACTCCATGAGCGTGCGCAGCGCGGCAGGCTCGCGTTCGTCGAAGACGAACCGCAGCTCACCGGCCTGCCGGCCCAGCCTGCGCTCCTTGGCCAGCGTGGTCTTCAGGAACTTCGGCGACTGCGCGCGCAGCACCGACTCGTACGTCTCGTAGCCCTTCTCCACGTCGATGACGTAGGTGGCGTACTCCTCGGCCGCGTACCGGACGAACAGCCGCTGCTCGGCCTCCAAGTTGTCGAAGGCGAAGCTCGACAGGGAGCAGGCCTTCAGCAGTTCGCCCGTCTCCACGTCCAGGCCCGGCCGCAGGATGGCGCCCTGCGCGTCCGAGACGCCCAGGCCGATCGCCCGGCCCTGGCCCAACGGGCCCCGCTCATAGGGCAGGAATCCGGCCGGCTCCGCCCCCTCGTACACCACCGCGATCCGTGCCCCCGGCCTGACCAGACCGACGGCCTCGGTGAACTCCGGCTCCATGAAAGGGTTGCGCGGTGCCTCCGAGGCGGCGCGCAGCGCACGCCAGCGCTCCCTCTCCCCTTCGCCGAGCTCCCCGGGCCCGGCCACGCGAATGCGCCCACTGCTCAACCCGACCCCCCGATCAAGTCCCCCCTGGACACATGGAAGGTACCGCTCTATGCGGCCCCACGGGTAGGTAGCGGAGCATGTTGTTGCCAATCGGTGCAGAGGCCTTCAACCGGGCAATCGGCGTCCGCCGTGCGGTGATCGGCGTCCGCCGTGCGGTGATCGGCGTCCGCCGTGCGGTGATCGGCGTTCGCCGTGCGATGAAACGAAGGGCCGCACTGTCCGTATTCTCTGATCATGGCCGCACCCCTCGCATATTCACTCATCGCCACCGATCTGGACGGGACGCTGCTGCGCGGCGACGACACCCTGTCCGACCGGTCCCTCGCCGTCCTCGCGCGGGTGGCGGACGCCGGTGCGCAGCACCTCGTGGTGACGGGCCGGCCGGCGCCGAGAGTGCGGCCGCTCCTGGACGACCTCGGCTGCACGGGGCTCGCGGTGTGCGGGCAGGGCGCGCAGGTGTACGACGCCGGCGCGGACCGGCTGCTGTGGTCCATCACCCTGGACCGGGAGTTGGCGGAGACCGCCCTCGGCAAGATCGAGGCCGAGGTGGGACAGGTGTACGCGGCGGTCGACCAGGACGGGGTCGACGGCCTCACGCTGATCGAGCCGGGCTATCTGATGCCGCACCCGACGCTGCCCGCGGTCCGGGTCGACCGGCGAGAGGAGCTGTGGGGCGAGCCCATCAGCAAGGTGCTGCTGCGGCACCCCTTCCTGACGGATGACGAGTTGGCGGCGACGGCCCGCTCGGTGGTCGGCTCACTGGCCACGGTGACGATGTCGGGACCGGGCACGGTCGAGCTCCAGCCGTGCGGGATCACCAAGGCGACCGGCCTGGCCCTGGCCGCCGAGCATCTGGGGCTGCGGCCGGCGGACACCATCGCCTTCGGCGACATGCCCAACGACATCCCGATGTTCGACTGGGCCGGCCACGGCGTCGCGATGGCCAACGCCCATCCCGAACTCAAGGCCGTGGCCGACGAGGTCACCCTGTCGAACGAGGACGACGGCATCGCCGTCGTCCTCGAGCGACTGCTGGGCGGGGCGGCTCAGTACGGGCCGTTGACGTTGTCGATCGAGCCGTAGCGGTCGGCCGCGTAGTTGCAGGCCGCCGTGATGTTGGCGACCGGGTCGTACGGGTCGAAGGAGGTGCCGGGCACGTGGTAGGCGGCGAACGTCGGGTCGATCACCTGGAGCAGGCCCTTGGACGGGGTGCCCGCGGCGGCGTTGGAGTCCCAGTTGTTGATCGCCTGGGGGTTGCCGGACGACTCGCGCATGACGTTGCGGTAGATGCCGTCGTAGGAGCCCGGGATCCCCTGCTGCGCCATGATGTCCAGCGACTCGCGGATCCATCCGTCGAGGTTGTTCGCGTAGGTCTTCGCGGACGCCTGGGTGGCCTGCGCGACCCCGCCGGCGGGCTTGGCGGCCGGCTTGGCGGGGGCCGACGACTTGGTCGCCGTCTTCTTCGGGGCGTCCGCCTTCGCGGTCTTCACCGTCAGCTTCAGACCCGGGTGGATCAGCTTGGGGTTGCCGCCGACGGCGGCACGGTTGTCCTTGTAGAGCTGCTTCCAGCCGCCCGATACGTCGTACTTATCGGCGATGCGGGCGAGCGAGTCGCCCTTGACCACGGTGTACGTGAGGGACTTGGCGGGCTGGGCCGCCTGCTTCACGGACTGCACGGCGGGGGCGCTCTGGGGCTCGGCGGCGCTCGCGTGCGTGGCTCCGAGGAGCGGAAGGGTGAGTGCGGCTCCACCGGTACCGACGGCGACGATGCCTCGGGTGAGCGGGTTGGTTCTGGGGCGACGGTGCTTGCCTCGTCCGGCCATGGCGATGTTCCTCTCCGGCGCCTGCGAGGTGAGCTGTCGGGTTCGGGCCGGGAGGTGCCCGGCCGCGCACGGCGCTGTGTGCCGTACGCGGCTTCACCCCGAGCCGGGCCGCTGTGCGGACCGGCGACTTACCTGGGTCCCCCGCTCCTGCCACGCGTGAGTGAGTCGGTTCAGTCGGGAGTCCGGGCGGCGGCAGGATTAGGCGTCCGCCGGACAGGGCCGGAACGTATGCGAGAGCACATGTCGGGAACAAGCGCCTCAATCACATATCGCGCGGTTGACCTTGGTCGGGGCGGTTTGAGTCGCTTGATCCTTTGCGGGAGTCAAGCTTCAACTGGCTTTCGGGGCACGGTGGTACGGGTCGTCGCCGGGCAGGGGTGGAGCAGGGGGAGAAGTGATTGACCTCACTGATCACGAGCCCAGAGGGCAATTTCCGCCAACGGGAATTCACCGACTCATCACGGCAAATCGTGCATAGTTCGCTACCCCTGGGTAAGTCGATAAATATCTGTTCTTATAGGTTGATCGAAAACATAGCGGTCGTGATCGGATACCACCCGGCCTGTAACCATGGGCGCTGGCGGTGATCGAAACGTGACCGGATACGCTGACTCGAGTGAGAGCGGCGACCTATCGACAATCCGCGTAATCACCGGCAGACACAGCAGACAGGAGACCCCTCGTGACCGACGTCGGGCCGTTCGGGCTGAGCGTGCGGGACCAGGATCTGGAAGCCGACGTCCAGGCCGGGCTGGCGGCTGTCGAGGAAGGCTTGCTCGAGGCCACCAAGAGCGCGGTGCCCTTCATCACGGAGGCCGCCCAGCATCTGGTGCGGGCCGGCGGCAAGCGGTTCCGCCCGCTGCTCGTGATGCTCTCCGCCCAGTTCGGCGACCGCCACGCGCCCGGGATCGTGCCGTCGGCCGTCGTCGTGGAGCTGACCCACCTCGCCACGCTGTACCACGACGACGTCATGGACGAGGCCGCCGTGCGCCGCGGCGTCGCGAGCGCGAACACCCGCTGGGGCAACTCCGTCGCGGTCCTCACCGGCGACTTCCTCTTCGCCCGCGCCTCGCACATCCTGGCCGACCTCGGCCCGGAGGCCGTGCGGGTGCAGGCCGAGGCGTTCGAGCGCCTGGTGACCGGCCAGATCCTGGAGACGGCCGGACCGCAGGACGGCCGGGACCCGGTCGAGCACTACCTGGACGTGCTGGGCGGCAAGACCGGCTCGCTGATCGCCGTGTCGTGCCGGTTCGGCGCGATGATGTCCGGCGCCGACGACACCGTCGTGGACGTGCTGACCCAGTACGGCGAGCGGCTCGGCGTCGCCTTCCAGCTCGCGGACGACGTCCTCGACATCGCCTCCGACTCCCACGAGTCCGGCAAGACCCCCGGCACCGACCTGCGCGAGGGCATCCCCACCCTGCCGGTGCTGCGGCTGCGGGAGCGCGCGGCCCGGCTCGGGCTCGCCGAGGACCTCGCCCTGTGCGAGCTGCTCGACTCCGACCTCACCGACGACGACCGGCACTCCGAGGCCCTGCGCCTGCTGCGTGCCCACCCGGCCCTGGAGCAGGCCCGCCGGGACACCGTCCGCTATGCCCAGGACGCCCGTTCGGCGCTGGCACCGCTGCCGGAGTGCACCGCGAAGACGGCGCTCCTGGAGCTGTGCGACGCGGTGGTGCACCGGGCCGGCTAGCGCGTCCTGCCCGTACGCCCCCTACGGGTCGGGGGAGAAGCCGCCCCTGCGTGTCATACCCCAGCAGTAGGCGCAGTTGAGTCCGGGGTCTGACGTATCTCCCTGGCCGATTTGGTCAGATGGATGCACGGAAGAACACCACTCCTCACCTGTTCGGGTGAGAATGGCGGCTCAGGGACGAGTGCGTGGACGACACGGACAGCCGCCGCCGACCACGGAGGTAGGGCACACATGGCACCGTACGCATCCGACGACAGCACGACCGCCGGAGAGGTCGACGAGCAGCGCTCCGGGCGGCAGAAGGCCGCGCGGTACATCGTCCCGGTCACGGTGGTGGGGGTGGCGGCCGCGACGATCGGGCTGGTGCCCGCCCTCGCCGACTCCGGCGACCCCGACCTCCCGAAGATCACGGCACAGCAGCTCATCGAGAAGATCGCGAAGTCGGACGTGCAGCAGCTGTCCGGCACGGTGAAGATCAGCACGGACCTCGGTCTGCCGAACCTCGGCGGCCTGGAGTCCGGCCTGCTGTCCGGCGCCGCGGGCCAGGGCGGGGACGGCTCCTCGGCCGACCCGTCGGCCAAGCTCACCGAACTGGCCTCCGGCACGCACACCCTGCGCGTCGCCGTCGACGGCCCGGACCGGCAGAAGCTGTCCCTGCTGGAGAAGGCCGCCGAGTACAGCGTCGTCCACAACGGCAAGGACGTCTGGGGCTACGACAGCAAGTCCAACGAGGTCTACCACGGCACCTCCGCCGAGAGCCCGGAGCGCGGCAAGGACCAGCAGCCGCCGGCCACCCCGAAGGACTTCGCCGAGGAGGCCCTGAAGGCGGTCGACGACACGACGTCCGTGACCGTGGACGGCACCGCCCAGGTCGCCGGCCGGGACGCCTACAAGCTCGTCGTCCAGCCGAAGCAGTCCGGCTCGACGGTCGGCGCGATCACCGTGGCCGTGGACGCGAAGACCGGCATGCCGCTGAAGTTCACGCTGACCCCGGCCAGTGGCGGCGCCGCCGTCGTCGACGTCGGCTTCACCAAGGTGGACTTCGCCGCACCGGCCGCCTCGACCTTCGACTTCACCCCGCCCAAGGGCGCGAAGGTCACCGAGGAGAAGGACGCCCCCCAGGGCGGAGACAAGCACTTCGGCGAGGAGTTGGGCCGGGGCGGGGCGAAGGACCGCGCCCCGAAGACCGGGGAGAACGCCGGTAAGGGCCTCGGCGGCCCCGACGGGATGAAGACCATCGGGGAGGGCTGGAACGCCATCGCCACCTTCGACACCGGCGGCGAGGGCGTGCCCTCCGGCAAGGCCGGCGGTGAGTTCGGCGGCTTCCTCGACTCGCTCGGCGACAAGGTCCACGGCACGTTCGGCTCGGGCACGGTCTTCTCGACCCGCCTCGTCAACGCCCTCGTCACCGACGACGGCAAGGTCTACGCGGGCCTGGTCACCAAGGACGCGCTCGTGAAGGCGGCCGACGCCGGGAAGTGAGTCCCGCAGGCGTACGGGACACCGAGACAACGAGGAGGCCGATGGGCGAGGTGTCCGCCACGGAACCGGAGCAGCGCGGGACCCGGGCCGAGGCCGGCGACGAACCGGTCATCGTCACCCGCGCGCTCACCAAGCGCTACCGCGGCGGGCAACTCGCCGTGGACGGTCTCGACCTGACCGTCCCGGCGGGCAGCGTCTTCGGCTTCCTCGGACCCAACGGCTCCGGCAAGACCACCACCATCCGCATGCTGATGGGGCTCGTCGCACCCACCTCCGGCACGGCCCGGGTCCTGGGGCGGCCCATGCCCCGGGCCACCCGCGCCGTACTGCCGCACGTCGGCGCCCTCATCGAGGGCCCGGCCCTCTACGGCTTCCTCTCCGGCCGCGACAACCTCGTCCGCTACGACAGCGCCGACCCGGCCGCAGACCCCCGCACCCGGCGCGCCCGTGTGGCGCAGGCCCTGGACCGGGTGGGCCTGACGGCCGCCGCGGGCAAGAAGGCCAAGGCCTACTCGCTGGGCATGAAACAGCGCCTGGGTCTCGCCGCCGCCCTGCTCCAGCCCCGCAGGCTCCTGGTCCTGGACGAACCGACCAACGGCCTCGACCCCCAGGGCATGCGCGAGATCCGCGCCCTGGTCCGGGAACTGGCCTCGGACGGCACCACGGTCTTCCTCTCCTCCCACCTCCTCGACGAGATCGAGCAGGTCTGCACCCACGCGGCGGTGATGGCCCGGGGCCGTCTGATCATCCAGGGCCCGGTCGCCGAGCTGTCCGCCGGGGCGCGCGGCCGGCTGGCCGTGACCACGCCGGACACGGCGGAGGCGGCCCGGGCGCTCAAGGAGCAGGGCGTGGGCGACGTCGTCGTCACCGACGGCCGGGTGACCGGCGAACCACCGGACCGCGACCTCGCCGAGGTGAACGCCGCGCTGGTGACGGCCGGGGTCCGGGTACGCGGCTTCACGGTCGAACGGGCCTCACTGGAGGACGCGTTCGTGGCGCTGACGGGGGAGGGCTTCGATGTCGCGGGCTGACCTGAGCGCCCTTCAGGGGCGCGGGGAACCGCGCGAGGGGCCACGGACGGCCCGCATCCGTCGTACGACCTTCCGGGCCACTCTCCTCCGCAACGAACTCCGCACGACGTTCCGCCGCTGGCGCACCCTCGGCCTGCTGGCCGTCCTCGCGGCGGTCCCGATCCTGGTGGGCATCGCGGTGAAGCTCGAGACCGGCGACGGATCCTCGGCCGGCCCCGGAGGCGGCGGGCCGGCCTTCATCTCGCAGGTCACCAACAACGGCCTGTTCCTCGTCTTCACCGCCCTGGCCGCCACACTGCCGTTCTTCCTGCCGATGGCGGTCGGGGTCGTCGCGGGCGACGCGATCGCCGGCGAGTCCGGCTCCGGCACGCTCCGCTACCTCCTGGTCGCCCCGGCCGGCCGCAGCCGCCTGCTGCTCACCAAGTACGCGGCGGTCGTCGTCTTCTGTCTGGCCGCCACGCTCGTGGTCGCCGTGTCCGCGCTGGCGGTGGGCGCGTTGCTCTTCCCGCTCGGGGACCTGACGACCATCTCCGGCACGCGGATCGGTTTCGCCGAGGGCCTGGGCAGGGCCCTGCTGATGGCCCTGGCGGTCGCCGCCTCCCTGCTCGGCGTCGCCGCGCTCGGTCTGTTCGTCTCGACGCTGACGGGCAGTGGCATCGCGGCGATGGCGACGACGGTCGGCCTGCTGATCACGGTCCAGATCCTCGACCAGATCCCGCAGCTGCACGCCCTCCAGCCCTACCTCTTCTCCCACTACTGGCTGTCCTTCGCCGACCTCGTGCGCGAGCCGGTCTACTGGGACGACCTGACGAGGAACGCCGAGGTGCAGGCCCTGTACGCGGCGGTGTTCGGGTCGGCGGCGTGGGCGCGCTTCACCACGAAGGACATCACCGCGTAGCGGTCAGTCCTCGTACAGGAACCTGGCCGGCGGTGCCTCCTGGGCGAAGAAGGTCTTGGCGCGGGTCAGGGCCGCGTCGTCGCTCAGCACGTCACCGGGCTTGCTGCCGTTGCCGAGCAGCACCCCGCCGAAGCGCATCCCCATGTACGCCGCCGAGTTGTGCAGCGTCCCGACGAGCGGGTCGGCGACCACCTCCTGCGTGTGCGCGAGGGCGGTGACGCCCCACAGGGTGCGGCCGGCCAGGGTCTCCTTGAAGTCCAGGCCGGGTGTGCGCAGCCAGCCCGACCAGTAGTCCAGGTAGCGCTTGGTCTGCGCGGAGACCGAGTACCAGTACAGGGGCGAGACGATCACGATGTCCGTCGCCGCGAGCGTGGCGTCGAGCAGCCGGGCCACGTTGCCCTCGGTCGGGCGGACGTGGTCGCTGTCGTGCCGCAGGTCCTCGAAGTCCGGCACCGGGAACTCGGTGAGGTCCAGCCACTCCTGCTCGACGTCCGGGGGGAGTTGTTCGGCGGCCCGGCGGGCCAGCAGCTCGGAGTTGCCCTCGGCGCGAGCGCTGCCCAGGACGAAAAGGAAACGGCGGGTCATGGGTGCCCCTCAAAGTCGGCGTACATCAATTACACGCGTGTGCATCATATGCGCACGCAAGTAAATGTGCCAGGGGTGCCGCACCGGCGCCCAGTGGCCCGAAGCCGCGCCCCACCGGCCGAGCAGCGTGTCCAGCTCACGCGCCCGCCGCAACGCCTCCTCGCCCCCCCCACCTCGACGAACGCGCACAGGTGCGGATCGGCGCGCTCGATCCGGTCCGGGGCCGCCGCGACCACGTCCGTCGCGCGCAGCTCCCGGGCCCGGACGGTCGCCGCGATCTCTCCCGCGGGCCGGGGCACGGCCGACGCGTGCACGTCCGCCGGGGGACCGGCCGTCAGCGTGCCGCTCCCGTCAGCCGGGCCAGGTCCTCCGTCTCACGGGGCGGGCGGCCCGGCTCGCCGAGCCGCCAGGACGGCACCCACGGCACGCGGTACACGTCGATGACCGACTCCAGGGACTTGACCCGCTGGGCGAGCGGGCGCGGCAGCCGGCCCGGCGCGTCCGCCACGAGGACGACGGCGTCCAGGTCGAGCCCCGGTGGGGCCTGGCCGCGCCGGAAGAGCTCCACCGCTCCGGCGACCGTGTCGAGTCCGGCCGCATGGGTCCGCGCGACCAGCAGCACCGACGGGGGATCGCCGGGCCCGGGCCACGAACGGCCGCTGTCGTGGCCGCCGTAGACCGCGGCGAGGGTGGAGACGCCCGCGCCGCCGTGTGTGCCGACCCAGGAGAAACGCCGCGCCGCGGCATGGGCGTGCGCGGGCTCCGGCGGCCCCGGCTCCGGGGTCGTCACCGGGCCGCGCAGCCAGATCTCGGGCCCTTGTCGCATGCCTGTGTGCATGCCCCTCTCCTCCCTCGTACGCCCGGTCCTCATGCCCTCCCCGACGTCCGTGCCGGGGCCGACGGCCCTTGGGACGAGCCTGTGACACCGTGGTGACGTGAGAAACGGGGGCGAGCGGACACACTCGACAGTAGGTGTACGACGCCCAGTGAGGGGACGATGTCGCGACTCAGCCGCGAGAAGAAGCGGGAACAGAAGCAGGCCGCGCACGCGGCGACCCCGGCGGCGCCGATCGACGTCCATGTCCCCCGGGCCGGTACGGACGTGGGCGGGGGAGCGGCCGGGGGGTCCGACGGCGCCTCCGTCGGCGGGGTCCCGGTCTTCGCGGCCCCCGGTGAGGAGATCCAGCGGGCCGTCCTGAACCGCCTCCACCACATCGCCCTCGCCACCGGCCATCCCGTCCTCGCCACGATCCGCGACGAGCGCATCGGCTACGTCGTCCCGCTCCAGGTCGACCCGGACGGCTCCAGCCACTTCACCTCCGAGCCCATCGCCACACCCCCACGCCCCCAGCAGCACCCACGCGGCCCCGAAACACCGACCGCGCAGGGACCGCAGCAGGCCGGGGTCGCCGAGGTCGCGTCCGCACAGGGGCCGCAGCAGGCCCGAGTCGCCGACACGGCGAGTGCGCAGGGACCGCAGCAGGCCGCAGTCACCGACTCGGCGTCCACGCAGGGTCCGCAGCAGGCCCGACTCGCCGATCCGGCGCGTGCGCAGGGGCCTCAGCACACTCCCGGAGCCGGCATCACGGCGCCGCCGGCCGAGCCGCCGCACCCGCCGGCCGAGCCGCCGCACTCGCCGGCCGAGCCGCCGCACCCGTCGGCCGAGCCGCCGCACCCGCCGGCCGAGCCGGCCCACCCGTCGGCCGAGCCGCCGCACCCGTCGGGTGACATGGCCACGCATGTGCTGCGTCCCGCGTCCGCGTCCGGCCGCGGCTCCGCCCCGACGTTCCGGTTGCGGGCCGTGCCCGAGCCGCAGCCGGCCGCCGAACCCGTACCGACCTTCGAGCTGCGAGCCGTACCCGAGTCGACGACGGAACCCGCGCCGCAGGACGCGCCCCCGGCCCCGGACACGGCGACGCCGCCCGGCACCGTCGCGCCGCCCACCGGCGCCTTCGGCCCGCCCCCGCCCATGGACGCCAGGCCGCTCCCGGTCCCCGAGGCCCAGCCGGCTCCGCGCCCCGCACCGGCCCCCGAAGACGCCCTGATCGCCGCCGACCCCGACCCCAAACCCACCCCTCCCCGCGGCTTCGACGCCGTCGCCGAGGCCGTGCTCGGGGACGAACCCCTCACCGCCCCGGGCGCGTCCGACGCGCCCGCGCTCCTCGCGGAACCGGTCGGCCGGATCAACGAGGCCGTGAAGGAGGGCAGGATCGAAGCGGCCGCCGGTCTGGCGGAGCAGACCCTCGTGCAGGCGTCGGGGACGCTGGGGCCGGAGCACCCGGAGGTGCTCCGGCTGGGCGAACTCACCGCTTACATCGCCTACTTGGCCGGTGACCCGCTCCGCGCCTTCCGGCTGTCGCTCGACCTGGCCGGTGCTCGCCGGCGCGCGGGCGACGCGGAGGCCGCCTACGGCAACGTGGAGAGCGCGGCCACCGCCTGGCGCGCCGTGCGCGACCCGGCGCTCGGGCTGGACCTCGGGCGCGACCTGATCGGCCTGTGGACGGAACTCGCCGCCGAGGACGGCCCCGCCGCCGAGGAGGTCGAGCAGCTGGAGTCGGCCCGCGCCCGCATGGGCCGCCTCACCGCACGCGCCCGCAACCGGTAGCTGTCGTAGCTGCGGTGGCCGTGGTGGGTGGGCCAGAGAGCTACTCCGACAGCTCCCACACCGCGTACGCGAGAGCGTCACTGTTGCGGTCCAGGGCGGTGTCGTTGATGTTGGCGGTCGTGTCGCAGGAGGAGTGGTAGCACCGGTCGAAGGACTGCCCGGCCGTACCGCCCCACTTGGCCGCCTGCGCCGCCGTCTTCGTCCGGCTCGCCCCGGTGAACAGTCCGCCCACCGGCACGCCCGCGCTCTTGAAGGGAGCGTGGTCGGAGCGGCCGTCGCCCTCGGTCTCGATCTCGGTGGGGACGCCGATGCCGCCGAAGTAGTCCTTGAAGGTCTTCTCGATGGCCGGGTCGTCGTCGTAGACGAAGTAACCGGGGTTCGGGGAGCCGATCATGTCGAAGTTCAGATAGGCGCTGATCCTCGAACGGTCGCCGGTGGCCAGCCGGTTGACGTAGAAGCGGGAGCCGACCAGGCCCAGCTCCTCCGCTCCCCACCAGGCGAACCGCAGGTGCGCGGTGGGCTTGTACTGCGCCCGGGACACGGCCAGGGCGGTCTCCAGGACGGCGGCGGAGCCCGAGCCGTTGTCGTTGATGCCGGGCCCGGAGGTGACGCTGTCGAGGTGCGAGCCGGCCATCACGACCCGGTTCGCGTCGCCGCCCGGCCAGTCGGCGATCAGGTTGTAGCCGGTGCGGCTGGAGGCGGTGAACTGCTGGACCGTGGTGGTGTACCCGGCCGCGTCCAGTTTGGCCTTGATGTAGTCGAGGGAGGCCTTGTAGCCGGCCCGGCCGTGCGCCCGGTTGCCGCCGTTGGCGGTGGCTATGGACTGCAGCTGGGCGAGGTGGGTCTTGACGTTCGCCACGGGTATGTCCGGGGCGGCGGCGGATCTGGAGGGAGCGGATGACGCGGCGTCCGCCACGGCGCCGCCGGTCAGGAGCATGGCGGTCGCCATGCCGCCTGCGGCGACGGCGCGCGCGGAAACGGAGAGCTTCATGTGGGGGCTCCGGATTCCGTCGGGCGGCCCGTGGGGTGTCCACGGGCCGCCCACAGTGAATGGGGTGCCTGGATGGTGAAGCTGTTACTGACTCTCCGTCAAGGTGCCTATTCGGCCAGGGGCGTTGCGGAGCGCCGACCGCCGCCGCGCGGGTCAGTGCACGCAGAACTCGTTGCCCTCCGGGTCCGTCATCACGACCCACTCACCGCCCTGTTCCCTCACCCGCCGCAGCACGCCGGCCCCGAGTCCCTCCAGCCGCGCGACCTCCTCGTCGCGCCGGCCCCCGCCCGGGTGCAGATCGAGGTGCAGCCGGTTCTTGACCGTCTTCGCCTCCGGCACCCGCTGGAAGAGCAGCCGCCGCCCCAGCCCCGTCCCGCTCTCCTCCTCGAAGGGGTCCTCGGGATGCCGTACGGCGACCAGATCCCGGAAGGCGTGGCGCCCGTGGAAGTCGACCGTGGCCTCCTCGGGCAGGGCGCCGAGGCCGAGCAGCCTCCCGATGAGGGCGCTGTTGTCCTCGACCTCGTACCCCAGGGCGGCGGCCCAGAAGTCGGCCTGGGCGTGCGGGTCGTTGGCGTCGATGACGAGCTTCCAGTGCACGGGCGCGGGCGAAGCGGCGGGTGTCTGCGTCATGTAACCACTTATACCGGCCGTTGCAGGCCGCCCACCTGGACGTCGTCAACGCCGCCGCGGCCGGTCCGCCGCTCGTCGCCCGCATCGCGCCCGACGGCACCCGCGCCTGGGCCCCGGGCGCCACCGGCAGCCGGCTGCTCGCGACGGTCGCCCGCGATGCGGTCGACCTGTTCACCGGGCCCTTCGCCGACCGCGTCCGCGAGTGCGGCGCGCACGACTGCCGCCTGCTCTTCGTCGACACCTCCCGCCCCGGCCGCCGCCGCTGGTGCGCGATGGAGCACTGCGGGAACCGCGAGAAGGTCCGGGCGCACCGGTCGCGCCACACGGCTACGGAGTCGTAGCCTCCGCGGCCTGAGCCGCACGGGTGTCGTACGCGGTCCGGGCCGCGGCGATCTCCTCCTGGTGCTTCTCCGTCCAGGTCACCAGGGACTGGATCGTGGCGTGCAGCGTCCTGCCGAGGGAGGTCAGCTCGTACTCGACCCGCGGCGGCACCACCGGGTGCACCGTCCGTTTCACTAGGCCGTCCCGCTCCAGCGAGCGCAGGGTCACCGTCAGCATCCGCTGGCTGACCCCGTCGATCTCCCGGCGCAGCTCCGTGAAGCGCAGCCGCCGGTTCTCCAGCAGCGCGATGACCAGCAGCGACCACTTGTCGGCGATCCGGTCGAGGATCTGCCGGACCTGGCAGTCCTCGCGGGTGTCCCACTGGAAGGGATCGGCGTCGCCGTGGTCCACGGTGCTCCGGCAGGTACTCGGTGACTTCGAAGTGCCTTCTTCCATGTCCGTCGATGCTGCCGCAGGGTGAGCCGTGGTTACAAGAGGGAACCGACCCTCGCTTGCGTAACCGTCACCGACCGGAGGAGTGTTGACCTATGGGCACCCGTGCCTGGGCGCTGCTGCTCGTTCTGTGCGGAACGATCTTTCTCGAAGGCACCGACGTCGCGATGATGGCGGTGGCGATCCCGGCCGTCCGCGCCGATCTGGGCCTGGCCACCGGCACCGCGGCCTGGGTGATGAGCGGCTATGTGCTCGGCTACGCCGGCTTCACCCTGCTGGGCGGGCGCGCCGCCGACCTGCTGGGGCGCCGGCGGATGTTCCTGCTCTGGCTGACCGTCTTCCTCGCGTTCTCGGGGCTCGGCGGTCTCGCGACGGACGGCTGGATGCTGATCGTCGCCCGGTTCGTCACGGGTGTGGCCGCCGCCTTCATGACCCCGGCCGCGCTCTCCCTGATCACCACGTCGTACGCGGAGGGACCGCAGCGCAACAAGGCGCTGCTGGTCTTCGCCGGCACGGGCGCGGCCGGCTTCTCCCTCGGCCTGGTGATCGGCGGTCTGCTCACCGAGATCGGCTGGCGCTGGGTGTTCTTCGCCCCGGTGCTGCTGGCCGCCGCGCTGCTCGTCGCCGCCGTACGCCTGATCCCCCGGCAGGACGCCCCGCCGAAGCTCCGCCGCACCTTCGACCTTCCCGGCACGATCACCGTCGCCGGCGCCATGCTGCTGGCCGCCTACACCGTCGTACGTCTGGAGCACGGCCTGCACCACTGGCCGCTCACGCTGGCCTCCGGTCTCGCGGCCGTGCTGCTGGCCGGTGCGTTCGTCGCGGTCGAACGCCGCTGTCCCGACCCGCTCGTCCGGCTCGCCATGCTGCGCTGGAGCCCGGCCGTGCGCGCCGACCTCGGCGCGCTGCTCTTCCTCGGCGCCTTCTTCGGCTTCCAGTTCATCGTGACGCTCTACCTGCAGGAACTGCGCGGCTGGTCGTCCCTGGAGACGGCGGTGGCCCTGGTCGTCATGGGCATCGACGCCGTGCTCGCGCCGACGCTCACGCCCCGGCTGGTCACCCGCTTCGGCCACCCACGCGTGATCACCGGCGGTTTCCTGCTGGCCGTGGCCTCCTACGCGCTGTTCCTGCCGGTCGGCATGGAGTGGTCCTACGCCATGATGTTCCCGACCCTGCTGCTCTCCGGCCTCGCCTTCGCCCTGGCCTACGGGCCGCTGACGATCGCGGCGACGGACGGGGTGGCGGGGTCGGAGCAGGGCCTGGCGGGCGGGCTGCTGACCACGGCGACGCAGTTCGGCGCCGCCATCGGCATCTCGGCCGTGACCGCGGTCTACGGCCTGGCGTCCACCGGGTCCGGCCCCGAGGCCACGCTCTCGGCGTTCCGCGCGGCGCTGACCGTGCCGGTCGTCCTGGTGGTGCTGGGCACGCTGATCTCGCTGGTGAGCGTCCGGGAGGCGCGGCGCGCGGCGCGCAACGCGTCCCAGGTGAGCAGCGTCAACGCCAGCCAGACCAGCGCGAAGCCCGCCCAGCGCTCCGGCGGCATCTCCTCGTGGAAGTAGAGGATGCCGAGCAGGAACTGCAGGACCGGCGTCGAGTACTGGAGCAGTCCGATGGTGGACAGGGGCACGCGGATGGCGGCCGCGCCGAAGCAGACCAGGGGGAGCGCGGTGACGATGCCGGCCGAGGCGAGCAGCGCCGCGTGCCCGGCGCCCTCGCCGGCGAAGGTGGACTCGCCCCGCGCGGACAGCCACACCAGGAAGCCGAGTGCGGGCAGGAACTGGATCGCGGTCTCGGCGGCCAGCGACTCGATGCCGCCGAGGCCCACCTTCTTCTTCACCAGCCCGTAGGTGGCGAAGGAGAACGCGAGGCAGAGCGAGATCCACGGGGGCCGGCCGTAGCCGACGGTCAGCACGACGACCGCGACGACGCCGGTCCCGACCGCCGCCCACTGCGCCGGCCGCAGCCGCTCCTTCAGCAGCAGCACGCCCATCGCGATGGTGACCAGCGGGTTGATGAAGTAGCCGAGGGAGGCCTCGACGACGTGCCCGGAGTTCACGGACCAGATGTACAGGCCCCAGTTGACGGTGATGACCGCAGCGGCGACCGTGATCAGTGCCAGTTTGCGGGGCTGACGCAGCAGCTCACCGGCCCAGGCCCAGCGGCGCATCACCAGCAGGGCGGCGCCCACGAAGACCAGCGACCACACCATCCGGTGGGCCAGGATCTCCACGGCGCCGGCCGGCTTCAGCAGGGGCCAGAACAGGGGGACGAGCCCCCACATCCCGTAGGCCGCGAAGCCGTTCAGCAGTCCTATGTGCCGCTCACCCCTCGGCTTGCCGCTCACATGCCCCTCCTTCGCGCCTGGCGTGCGTCCGCGTGCACGACGGTAACGCCCGGCACCCCCGGATGTCATGCCCGTATCGCCATACGGTCATGACATCCGGGGGTCGGTGCGCGCGAGAAGGTGTCAGTCCTTGAGCGCGGCGGCGATGGCCTCGGAGAACGGGGTGGCCGGACGGCCGATCAGTCGGGACAGGTCACCGGAGGAGACGACCAGCTCGCCCTTCGCGATGGAGACGTCGACGCCCGCGAGGATCCGCGCGAACGGCTCGGGAAGGCCCGCGCCGGTCAGGATGCCGACGAGCGCTTCGGGGGAGACGGCGTTGTAGGCGATCTCCTCGCCGGTCTGCCGGCTCAGCTCGGCCGCGTACTCGGCGAAGCTCCACGGGGTGTCGCCGCCCAGCTCGTACGTCTTGTTCTCGTGCCCCTCGCCGGTCAGTACGGCGACGGCGGCAGCGGCGTAGTCGGCGCGGGCGGCGGAGGAGACCCTGCCCTCGCCGGCCGCGGCGACGACCGCGTGGTGCTCCAGCACCGGGGCGAGGTTCTCGGTGTAGTTCTCGTGGTACCAGCCGTTGCGCAGCAGGGCGTAGGGCACACCCGAGGCCAGCAGGATCTGCTCGGTGCCGCGGTGGTCGTCGGCGAGGGCGGCGGTCAGGGTGCCCGGGGCGCTGGTGTAGGCGAGCAGGGCGACACCGGCGGCCTGGGCGGCGTCGATGACGGCCTTGTGCTGCTGCACGCGGCCCTTGTCGAACTCGTTGCCGGAGACCAGCAGCACCTTGTCACCGGCGGAGAAGAGTCCGTCGAAGGAGGCGGGGGTGTTGTAGTCGGCGAGGGCGATCTTCACGCCGCGGGCCGCGAAGTCGGCGGCCTTCTCGGCGTTGCGCACGACCGCGGTGATCTGCTCGGCCGGGACCTTCTCCAGCAGCTGCTCCACGACGTGGCGGCCGAGGTGTCCGGTGGCTCCGGTGACGACGATGCTCATGGTGGTGACTCTCCTTGTGGGGTGCGGTGTCACTAACGCTAGGGCATGCGCTAACTTCTGGAAAGTACCCACTTTGAAGTAAGGTACTGGCATGGCAGTAAGTGACATCGAAGGTCTGTGCCCGTACCGGCTGGTCCTGGAGCACGTCACCAGCCGCTGGGGCGTGCTCGTCCTGATCGAGCTCCTGGACCGGCCCCACCGGTTCAGCGAACTGCGCCGCGCGATCAGCGGCTACGGAGGCCGGGGCGTCAGCGAGAAGATGCTGACCCAGACCCTCCAGACCCTGGAGCGGGACGGCCTCGTCCACCGCGACGCCAAGCCCGTCATCCCGCCGCGCGTCGACTACTCCCTCACCGGCCTGGGCCGCGAGGCCGCCGAGCAGGTCAAGGCCCTCGCGGCCTGGACCCACCGGCGCATGGACGACGTGGAGCAGGCGCGGCGGACATACGACGAGGCCCGGGCCGCCTCCTAGCGGTCCCGGGCCCCGTGGGCGTACGCGAGAAGGTCAGCCCACGACCGTCCAGGTGTCGCCGCCCGCCAGCAGCGCCCCCAGGTCGCCCTTGCCGTGCTGCTCGATCGCGGTGTCCAGCTGGTCGGCCATCTGCGTGTCGTAGACGGGCCGCTCGACCGAGCGAAGGACGCCGATCGGCGTGTGGTGCAGGGTGTCCGGGTCGGCGAGGCGGGACAGCGCGAACGCCGTGGTCGGGGACGGGGAGTGCGCGTCGTGGACGAGCACCTGGTCCTCGTTGTCCGGCGTCACCGCCACCACCTTCAGATCACCGGTCAGCGGATCCCTCACCACACCCTTGGCCAGGCCGGCGCCGAAGCGGATCGGCGCACCGTGCTCCAGCCGGATCACGGCCTCCTCGGCCTGCTGCTTGTCCTTCAGGGCGTCGAAGGCGCCGTCGTTGAAGATGTTGCAGTTCTGGTAGATCTCGATCAGCGCCGTGCCCTGGTGGGCGGAGGCCTGCCGCAGCACCTCGGTGAGGTGCTTGCGGTCGGAGTCCACCGTCCGCGCCACGAACGACGCCTCCGCGCCGATCGCCAGCGACACCGGGTTGAACGGCGCGTCCACCGAACCCATCGGCGTCGACTTGGTGATCTTCCCGACCTCGGAGGTCGGCGAGTACTGGCCCTTGGTCAGACCGTAGATCCGGTTGTTGAACAGCAGGATCTTGAGGTTGACGTTGCGGCGCAGCGCGTGGATCAGATGGTTGCCGCCGATGGACAGCGCGTCGCCGTCCCCGGTGACGACCCACACCGACAGATCCCGGCGGGAGCTCGCCAGACCCGTGGCGATGGCCGGGGCGCGGCCGTGGATCGAGTGCATCCCGTACGTGTTCATGTAGTACGGGAAGCGCGAGGAGCAGCCGATGCCCGAGACGAAGACGATGTTCTCCTTCGCCAGCCCCAGCTCGGGCATGAAGCCCTGCACCGCGGCCAGGATGGCGTAGTCACCGCAACCGGGGCACCAGCGCACTTCCTGGTCGGACTTGAAGTCCTTCATCGACTGCCTGCCCTCGGCCTTCGGGACGAGGGACAGCGCCTCGACGGTGCCCGTGCCGTGCGTGGACGTGTCAGGCATCGATGGCCTCCTTCAGCGCCGCGGCGAGCTGCTCCGCCTTGAACGGCATGCCGTTGACCTGGGTGTACGAGCGGGCGTCGACCAGGTACTTCGCCCGGATGAGCGTGGCGAGCTGCCCGAGGTTCATCTCGGGGATCACCACCGTGTCGTAACGCTCCAGCACCGCGCCCAGATTCCGCGGGAAGGGGTTGAGATGGCGCAGATGCGCCTGCGCGACGGACTCCCCGGCCCGGCGCAACCGCCGCACCGCCGCCGTGATCGGCCCGTACGTCGAGCCCCAGCCCAGAACCAGCGTCCTGGCCCCGTGGGGGTCGTCCACCTCGATGTCCGGGACGTCGATGCCGTCGATCTTCGCCTGCCGGGTGCGCACCATGAAGTCGTGGTTGGCCGGGTCGTAGGAGATGTTGCCCGTGCCGTCCTGCTTCTCGATGCCGCCGATGCGGTGCTCCAGACCCGGCGTGCCCGGGATCGCCCACGGACGGGCCAGCGTCTGCGGGTCCCGCTTGTACGGCCAGAACACCTCGGAGCCGTCGTCGAGCGTGTGGTTCGGGCCCTGCGCGAACTGCACCCGCAGATCCGGCAGCTCCTCGATGTCCGGGATCCGCCACGGCTCGGAGCCGTTGGCCAGATAGCCGTCGGACAGCAGGAACACCGGCGTGCGGTAGGTCAGCGCGATCCGCGCCGCCTCCAGCGCGGCGTCGAAGCAGTCCGCCGGCGTGCGCGGCGCGACCACCGGCACCGGGGCCTCGCCGTTGCGCCCGTACATCGCCTGCAGCAGGTCCGCCTGCTCGGTCTTCGTCGGCAGACCCGTCGACGGGCCGCCGCGCTGGATGTCCACGACCAGCAGCGGCAGCTCCAGCGAGACCGCCAGGCCGATCGTCTCCGACTTCAGCGCCACACCCGGACCGCTGGTCGTGGTCACCGCCAGCGAACCGCCGAAGGCCGCGCCCAGCGCGGCCCCGATGCCTGCGATCTCGTCCTCCGCCTGGAAGGTCCGCACGCCGAAGTTCTTGTGTTTGGACAGCTCGTGCAGGATGTCCGAGGCCGGAGTGATCGGGTACGACCCCAGGTACAGCGGCAGGTCCGCCTGCCGGCTCGCCGCGACCAGCCCGTACGACAGGGCGAGGTTGCCGGAGATGTTGCGGTACACACCCGGCGGGAACGCCGTGGCCGCCGGGGCGACCTCGTAGGAGACGGCGAAGTCCTCCGTCGTCTCGCCGAAGTTCCAGCCGGCCCGGAACGCCGCGATGTTGGCCGCCGCGATGTCGGGCTTCTTCGCGAACTTCGACTTCAGGAATCTCTCCGTGCCCTCGGTGGGCCGGTGGTACATCCAGCTCAGCAGGCCCAGCGCGAACATGTTCTTGCTGCGCTCGGCCTCCTTGCGGCTGAGGTCGAACTCCTTCAGCGCCTCGACCGTGAGCGTGGTCAGCGGCACGGGATGCAGGTGGTAGCCGTCCAGCGACCCGTCCTCCAGCGGGGACGTCTCGTAGCCGACCTTCTGCATCGCCCGCTTGGTGAACTCGTCCGTGTTGACGATCACCTCGGCGCCGCGGGGCAGGTCGCCGATGTTGGCCTTCAGCGCGGCCGGGTTCATCGCCACCAGCACGTTCGGCGCGTCACCGGGCGTGAGGATGTCGTGGTCGGCGAAGTGCAGCTGGAAGGACGACACACCCGGCAGGGTTCCGGCGGGCGCCCTGATCTCGGCCGGGAAGTTCGGCAGCGTCGACAGGTCGTTGCCGAACGACGCGGTCTCCGAGGTGAAGCGGTCACCGGTGAGCTGCATGCCGTCACCCGAGTCCCCCGCGAACCTGATGATCACCCGGTCGAGGCGGCGGACATCCTTCCCGCCCGCCGCTTTGCGCTGCTCTCCCACGACTGCTTCGTCGGCCTGCTCCGCTGGGCTACTGACCTGGCTGGTCACTGAACTGGACCTCCCTCGAGGACGCTGTCCGGGACAGGCCCTCCCGCAGGCCCTCCCGGGATCAACACTACGACCGCAAGGGCCGCCTTCTGCGGGTCATTCGCATCTTGGACACGACTTCTGTATGGCTATGCGTCCCTGTTTGTCCGGGTTTCCAAGGCCGGGCATCGTGAACGTCAGGAATTGAGATACGTCAGAACGGCCAGAACCCTGCGGTGATCGCCCTCGCTCGGGGACAGCCCCAGCTTCAGGAAGATGTTGCTGACGTGCTTCTCGACCGCGCCGTCGCTGACCACCAGCTGCCGCGCGATCGCCGAGTTCGTCCGCCCCTCGGCCATCAGCCCCAGCACCTCGCGCTCCCGCGGGGTGAGCCCCGCCAGCACGTCCTGCTTGCGGCTGCGGCCCAGCAGCTGCGCGACCACCTCCGGGTCGAGCGCCGTACCGCCCTGCGCCACCCGGACCACCGCGTCCACGAACTCCCGCACCTCGGCGACCCGGTCCTTCAGCAGATAGCCGACACCCCGGCTGGACCCCGCGAGCAGCTCCGTGGCGTACCGCTCCTCCACGTACTGCGACAGCACCAGCACCCCGAGACCCGGGTGCGCCTTGCGCAGCTGCACCGCCGCCCGCACCCCCTCGTCGGTGTGCGTCGGCGGCATCCGCACGTCCGCCACGACCACGTCCGGCAGCTCGCCCTGCGCGTCGAACTCCGTGATGGTCTTGATCAGCGCCTCGCCGTCACCCACACCGGCGACGACGTCGTGCCCGCGGTCGGTCAGCAGCCGGGTCAGGCCCTCCCTGAGCAGCACTGAATCCTCGGCGATGACCACCCGCACCCTGTCCTCCACGATGTCCGGCCCCCCACAGCCCGATGCCGCCCGTCCGCAGCCCACAACGGCTTCGCGCCCACCCGTGCGACGGGTACAGCATTTCAGGGTCGGGGCGGGGATGGGGGGAGGAGCGTCTTCTTGCCCGCCGCCGGAACCGGGAAGGGGGGGGGCTTGCTTTCCTTCTCATCGCGTCGGGTGGCGGGCGGGCGAAGGCCGGACCCCCTGGAGGATCCGGCCGGAGGTCACCTCACCTGCGCCCCGCGCCACGGCAAGTCCGCGGTCACCGCACCTGCGCACCGCGCCACGGCAAGTCCGCGGTCACCGCACCTGCGCCCCGCGCCACGGCAAGTCTGCGGTCACCGCACCTGCGCCCCGCGCCACGGCAAGTCTGCGGTCACCGCACCTGCGCCCCGCGCCACGGCAACTCCGCTGTCACCCGCGTCGGCCCGCCCTCCGGTGAATCGACCACCAGAATCCCGTCCACCGCGTCGAGCCGGTCCGCCAGACCCGCCAGCCCCGACCCGCCCGCCGCATCGGCCCCGCCCACACCGTTGTCCACGACCTGCAGCATCAGCCGGTTCTCCGTCCGCCACACCTCCACGCCGGCCCACGTGGCCCGCGCGTGCTTGCTGACGTTCTGCAGCAACTCCGACACCGTGAAGTACGCGATCCCCTCGATCGCGGGCGCCGGCCGCTCCGCCAGGTCCACCTCGACCCGCACCGGCACCGTGCACCGCGACGCCACCGCCGACAGCGCCGCGTCCAGCCCGCGGTCCGTCAGCACCGCCGGATGGATCCCCCGGGCCAGGTCCCGCAGCTCCTGCAGCGCCGTCTTCACCTCGCCGTGCGCCTCGTCCACCATCCGCGCGGCCGCCCGCGGATCCTCCTGCAGCTTCTCCTTCGCCAGCCCCAGATCCATGGCCAGCGCCACCAGCCGGGCCTGCGCCCCGTCGTGCAGATCCCGCTCGATGCGCCGCAGGTCCGCCGCCGCCGTGTCCACCACGACCCCCCGGTCCGACTCGAGCTCCACCACCCGCGAGACCAGCAGCGACGGCCCGAGCAGCCCGTGCACCATCACCCGGTCCACCGTCGTCAGCGCCCGCACGATCCACGGCGTGGCCATCGTGAACAGCAGGCCCACCAGCGCGGTCACCGTGATCTCGAACGGGTTGTCGAGGTAGATCAGATGCGCCTCGTCCCCGTACAGCTGGATGCCGTCCTGCCCCGCGTACACCGGGAACACCCAGAACCACAGCGGATACGTCAGCAGCGCCCAGCCCAGCGCCCACACGGTCACGGAGACGACGAACGAGAACACCGCCCACGGCAGATGAAGCACCGCGTACAGCAGGGCCCGCCACGAGGCACCGCTCTTGAGGACGGCTCCCATCCACGCCATCGCCCCCGGCTTCCTCGCCCGCAGCGGCTCCGGCTCGGCCACCTCCAGGCCCAGCAGCCTCCGCGCCCGCACCCGTTCCAGCGCCCCCAGACCGCGGCACCCGGCGAGCGCCGCCGCCAGCACCGGTATGCCGAGGAACGTCACCAGCAGTCCCACCCCCAGCGACACCATCGTGACCGCGTAGGTGAACAGCAGGATGCCGATCGGCAGACCGAGCAGCACATGGGTCAGCTCCCGCCAGGTGCGGAGCTCGACCGGCGCCCGCAGCGCGGCCGGCAGCCGGTGCCGCCGCTCGGTGCTCCCGGGAAACCCGGACCCGCTGTCGAGCCCGTACCCCTGTCCGTACTCCGTGGCCATCGGCGTCGTCCTTCTCCTCGTCCGGCGGCTGTGCTGTCGTACCTCCACCCTGCTCCGCCGCAGGTCGGCGGGCCATGGAGTCCGTCGGCGTCTTGGACGGGGGGTTTTCCCCACCCCGGGCGCCCGGCCAGGGGCTCTGTCCCGGGGCCCCTATCCCGCGGCCTCCGACCGGTCCCGCCACGGCAGCTCCGCCGTGACCGTCGTCGGGCCGCCCTCGGGCGACTCCAGCACGAACAGGCCGTCGACGGCGTCCAGCCGCTCCGCCAGGCCCCTCATCCCCGTACCGCCGTCGAGGCTCGCGCCCCCGACCCCGTCGTCCCACACCTGAATGAGCAGCCGGGTGTTGGTCCGCCACACATCCACCGAGGCCGATCGCGCCCCGCTGTGCTTGCTGACGTTCTGCAGCAGCTCCGAGACCGTGAAATAGGCGATGCCCTCGATGGCCGCGGCCGGCCGCTCCGGCAGATCCACCGTCACCTTCACCGGGACCGTGCAGCGTGTGGCCACCGACGACAGGGCCGCGTCCAGGCCACGGTCGGTCAAGACGGCCGGATGGATGCCGCGCGCCAGATCCCGCAGCTCCTGCAGCGCCAGCTTCACCTCGCCGTGCGCCTCCTCGACCATCGCCGCCGCCGCGTCGGGGTCCTCCAGCACCTTCTCCTTGGCCAGGCCCAGCCCCATCGCCAGATTGACCAGTCGGGCCTGCGCCCCGTCGTGCAGATCCCGCTCGATGCGCCGCAGGTCGGCTGCGGCCGTGTCCACCACGACCCCCCGGTCCGACTCCAGCTCGGCGATCCGCCGCTCCAGCTCGTCGGAGGGCGACAGCAGCGCCCGCACCATGGCCCGGTCGGCGTTGGTCAGCCCCCGCGCGATGAACGGCAGCACCGGCCACAGCACGAACAGCGAGACCAGCGTGACCGTGAAGGTCAGCACGCCCCAGGGCAGCCGGATGAACTCGTACAGCACCGTGCGCCAGCCCACCGGGTCCTTCAGTTGCATCCACAGCCGCTGGAAGAAGCCGCCCCCACCGCGCAGCCGCAGCCGGCTCGGCTCCTCGATCCGCACCCCGAGCAGCGCCCGGGCCCGCGCCCGCTCCAGCCTGCCCAACTGCCGCGCCCCCGCCAGTCCCACCGCGAGAAGCGGAAACCCGACCACCGTGACGGTCAGGCCGAAACCGGTGGACAGCATCGTCACCACATAGGTGAAACCGAGCAGCGCGACCGGAAGGTTGGCCAGCAGGTGCGCGATCTCTTTCCAGGTGTGCCGGTCATAGGCGAGCCGGGCCGGCGGCGGACGGTCGTCCGGCGACGCGGCCGACCGGGCCGCCGTCGTGCCCGGGGACGGGATGCGTTGGGTCATGTGCGTCAGCGTGCCCGGTGGCGGGCCGCCGCGCCATGAGGGGGGCCGCCACGATCCACTGAGGAAAACCCCACCCCCCTGTCCCAGGCGGTGACGGGCTGCTTACCCTGCCCTTATCAGGGCCTAGACTCCCGTGCGTACAGATCGTCGAACGGCTGCGTCCCGTTGAGCCGCAGCATCGTCGCAGGATCCAGTCCGAATTTTGAGGGAGCGAGGGACGGACGTGCCGGAACCGACCGTCGTCACCACGACCGTCGTCGCGGCGGACTACTTCCAGTCCTACTCGGTCGTCGGACTGCTCGCCGTGATCGGCGTGCTGTTCGTCGCCGTCGCCTTCGGGGCCGGCCGCCTGCTGCGACCCGTCGTCCCCACCCCCGAGAAACTCCTGACCTACGAGTGCGGCGTCGACCCCGTCGGCGAGGGCTGGGCCCACACCCAGGTCCGCTACTACGTGTACGCCTTCCTCTACGTGATCTTCGCCGTCGACTCGATCTTCCTGTTCCCCTGGGCGACCGTCTTCGCCGCCCCCGGCTACGGCGCGACGACCCTGGCCGAGATGTTCATCTTCCTCGGCTTCCTGGCGGTCGGCCTGCTCTACGCCTACAAGAAGGGCGTCCTGGCATGGACGTGAACCCCACGGTGTCCGAGCCTGTCCTGCTGCCCGAGCCCAAGCGGCTGGGCGCCCTGGCCCGCCTCGCCCCCGAGCCGATGAAGGTCGTCCTCAACTGGGGCCGCCGCTACTCCCTCTGGGTCTTCAACTTCGGCCTCGCCTGCTGCGCGATCGAGTTCATCGCCGCGTCGATGGCCCGCCACGACTTCATCCGCCTCGGCGTCATCCCGTTCGCCCCAGGGCCCCGCCAGGCCGACCTGATGGTCGTCTCCGGCACGGTCACCGACAAGATGGCCCCGGCCGTGAAACGCCTCTACGAGCAGATGCCGGAACCGAAGTACGTCATCTCCTTCGGCGCCTGCAGCAACTGCGGCGGCCCCTACTGGGACTCCTACTCCGTCACCAAGGGCGTCGACCAGATCATCCCCGTCGACGTCTACGTCCCCGGCTGCCCGCCCCGCCCCGAGGCGCTGCTCCAGGGCATCCTCAAGCTCCAGGAGAAGATCGCCCGCGAGTCCCTGGGGGAGCGCTACGGCACCGCCGCCCAGCGCCCCTCGGCCGCGGCGCTGCAGAGCGGACTCGTGCAGCCGCCCGCAGCGGGCCCGGCCGCGGGGGAGGGCCGATGACCGCCGTCGGCTGGCTGCCCGCCGGCGCCGAGGAACTCTTCGGCACGGACGCCACCGCCGAGGAGTCCTACGAGGTCCTCACGGTCGACGTGCCCCCGGCCGCCTGGATCACCGCCCTGGAGACCGCCCGCGACCGCCTCGGCTGCACCTACTTCGACTGGCTGAGCGCGGTCGACGAACCCGGCACCGGCTTCCGCGTCACCGCCCACGTCGCCGCGCTCGCCCCCGTACGACGCCTCCTGCTGCGCACGACCGTCCCGCACGAGGCCCCCACCCTCCCCTCGGCCGTCGACGTCTACGCGGGTGCCGCCTGGCACGAACGCGAGACGCACGAGATGTTCGGCATCACCTTCGAAGGCCACCCGGCGCTGGACCACCTGCTCCTGCCCGAAAACTTCGAAGGCCACCCCCTGCGCAAGGACTTCGTCCTGGCCGCCCGCGTCGCCAAGGCCTGGCCCGGCGCGAAGGAACCGGGCGAGTCGGAACACGGCGGCCCCAAGCGACGCCAGATGCTGCCGCCCGGCGTTCCCGACCCGAACGAATGGGGCCCCCTCAAGGGCCAGCTCCCCCCGGCCCCCGCCCGAGGCGCGGGCCGCGCGGCAGGCGAACGCCCGGCCCGCGGCGCCGCACGCCCCGCGGGAGAACGCCCCGTACGACGGACTCGCTCGGTGTCGGAGGGCTCGGCCAGCCAGTCCGCCGCCGGTGCGGAGACCCCGGCGGGGACCCCGGCAGCCGGAGAGGCCCGTCCCGCTGCCCCGCGCCGGGCACGGTCGGCGTCGGAGGGCTCCGCGAGCCAGTCCGCTGCTGCCGCCGCCGGTACTCCGGATGCAGCCCGGCGTACCCGCACGGCCGCAGAAGGCTCACCGAGCCGCCCCACCACGGGCACGGAAACCCCGGCCGCGGGCACGGAAGCCCCGGCGGCAGGCCGGGAAGCCCAGGTGGCAGGCACGGAAGCCCAGCGCGCAGGCGCGGAAACCTCGACCGCAGGCACGGAAGCCCAGGTGGCAGGCACGGAAGCCCAGGGCGCAGGCGCGGAAACCTCAACCGCGGGCACGGAGACCCCGGCGGCAGGCACGGAGACCCCGGCCGCCGGGACGGAGGCTGCGGCTGCGGAGGCGCAGGCTTCGGCTGCCCGGGCGGAAACTGCAGCCACCGGGGTGGAGGCCTCGGCTGCCGACGTGACCGATGCGGCTGCCGACGTGGACACTTCGGCTGCCCGGGCTTCCTCGGGACCTCGGCGGAACCGTTCCGCAGCGCAGGGATCGGCGAGCCAGCAGCTCAACCGGCCGGCGCCGCCGCCCGACCCCGCGTCCCCGAGGTCCGCCTCCACACCGTCGAGCGCCCCGCGCAGCTCGGACGCCCCCTGGCACCACGCCCGCCCCGCCTTCGACGAACCGGCCCCCGAACCGTCCCCCGAGGCAGCGCCGTTGCCGACGGAGGAGCCCGGAGACCAGCCCCAGGGGTCCGAGCCGCAGTCCTCCGAGCCGCAGTCCTCCGAGCCGCAGGGCAACCCGGACGACCACGAGCACCGGGAAGACCCCGAAAGCCCCGGAAAGCCCGATCATCCCAAGAACCCCGAGGACCCCGCTGGAGGCCCGCAGTGAACGACGTGCTCGACGTCGCCCTGCGACTCCTGGTCGTCTTCGTCGTCTTCCTCACCCTCCCCCTGGTCATCGGCCAGACCGAACACAAGGTCATGGCCCACATGCAGGGCCGCCTGGGCCCCATGTACGCCGGCGGCTTCCACGGCTGGGCGCAGCTGATCGCCGACGGCGTGAAGTTCGCGCAGAAGGAGGACGTCGTCCCCGCGGGCGCCGACCGCCGCATCTTCCAACTGGCTCCCGCCGTCGCCCTCCTGCCCTACCTCCTCGTCCTGCTCGCCATCCCCATCGGCCCCGGCGAGGGAGCCGTCGGCCAGGTCATCGACGCCGGTGTCTTCTTCGTCCTGGCCGTCATGGGCGTCGGCGTCCTCGGCTCGCTCATGGCCGGCTGGGCGTCCGCGAACAAGTTCTCCCTGCTCGGCGGCCTGCGCACCGCCGCACAGCTCCTCGCCTACGAACTGCCGATGCTCCTGACGGCCGCCTCGGTGGCGATGGCGGCCGGCACCGTCTCCCTCCCCGGCATCCTCGACGCCTTCGAGTGGTGGTGGCTGCCCTGGCAGATCGTCGGCGCGATCGTCTTCTTCGTGGCCGGCCTCGCCGAACTGCAGCGCCCTCCCTTCGACATGCCCGTCGCCGACTCGGAGATCATCTTCGGCGCGTACACCGAGTACACCGGCCTCCGCTTCGCTCTCTTCCTCCTCGCCGAGTACGCCGGAATCGTGGTCCTGTGCGGTCTGACCACCGTCCTCTTCCTCGGCGGCTGGCACGGCCCCTGGGGCGCCGACGGCCTCGGCTGGATTTGGACGCTGCTGAAGACCGCCGTCCTCGCCTTCCTCGTGATCTGGCTGCGCGTCACCTACCCGCGGCTGCGCGAGGACCAGCTCCAGAAGCTGTCCTGGACCCTGCTCGTCCCCCTTTCCCTCGCTCAGATCGCCCTCACCGGCATCGTCAAGGTGGTGATCCAGTAACCATGGCCCCCCTTCCCGGCAGTGGCCTCGCCAAGGGCCTGGCCGTCACCCTCCGCACGATGACGAAGAAGTCCGTCACCGCGCAGTACCCGGACGCCCAGCCCGACCTCCCGCCCCGCACCCGCGGTGTGATCGGCCTGTTCGAGGAGAACTGCACGGTCTGCATGCTGTGCGCCCGCGAGTGCCCGGACTGGTGCATCTACATCGACTCCCACAAGGAGACGGTCCCGCCGGCGGCCCCGGGCGGCCGCGAGCGCAGTCGCAACGTCCTCGACCGCTTCGCCATCGACTTCTCCCTGTGCATGTACTGCGGTATCTGCATCGAGGTCTGTCCTTTCGACGCCCTGTTCTGGTCTCCCGAGTTCGAGTACGCCGAGACCGACATCCGCGACCTCACCCACGAACGCGACAAGCTCCGCGACTGGATGTGGACCGTCCCGGCCCCGCCGGCCCTCGACCCCGGCGCGGAGGAACCGAAGGAACTCGCCACCGCCCGCAAGGCCGCCGACAAACTCGCCGCCCAGCAGGCCCCGCCGGCCACCGCACCCCACGCCGACGAGCAGGCCCGCGCCGCCGAACAGCCCACCCGGCGCCAGGGCGACTCCAAGCAGCAGACCGACCAGCCGAAGCCGGGGCAGGAGGGCTCGGCATGACCCTCGCTCTCAGCACCGCTCTCCTCGCTACGGGCCCGACCACCGGCGCCGCCGGAACGCACGGCTTCCTCTCACCGACCGGCGTCGAGATCGCCTTCCTCCTCGTCGGTCTGGTGACCTTCGGCGCGGCCCTCGTCACCGTCACCACCCGGCAGCTGGTGCACGCCGCCCTGTGGCTGGTGGTCACCCTCGGCGGCCTCGCCGTCGAATACCTCCTGCTCACCGCCGAGTTCATCGCGTGGGTGCAGGTCCTCATCTATGTCGGTTCCGTCGTCGTCCTCCTCCTGTTCGGTCTGATGCTGACCAGAGCCCCCATCGGCCGCTCCCCGGACGCCGACTCCGGCAACCGCTGGGCCGCCCTCGCCGTGGCCGTCGCCGCTGCCGCCGCCCTGGTCTGGGTCGTCGTCGACGCCTTCCGCACGACCTGGATCGACCTGGACGGTCCCGCCGCCGGCTCCACCGAGGCCACCGGCGCGAGCCTCTTCCAGAACTGGGTGCTCCCCTTCGAGGCCCTCTCCGTCCTCCTCCTCGCCGCCCTGGTCGGCGCCATCGTCCTGTCCCGCAAGGCGAAGGCGGAGTCGAGCTCTCCCCCCGTGAACGCCCCGGCCGCCACCAAGAGTTCCCGAACGGTCACGGAGAGTTCAGGGAGTTCGGGGCGTTCCGAGCAGGAAGGGGCCCGCTGATGCACCTCGCCTACCCCGCCGTCCTCTCGGCCCTCCTCTTCTGCACGGGCCTGTACGGCGTCCTCGCCCGCCGCAACGCGATCCTGGTCCTGATGTCGGTCGAGCTGATGCTCAATGCCGTCAACCTCAACCTGGTCGCCTTCGACGTCTGGCTCAGCCGGGCCGCCGAGGAGACCCTGCACTCCGGACAGGCCCTGACCCTGTTCACCATCGCCATCGCCGCCGCGGAGATCGGCATCGGCCTGGCGATCGTCCTCGCCGTCCACCGCAACCGCGGCACCGCGGACATCGACAAACTCCGCGACACCGCCGAACGGCACGACCCCGACGGCCCCGACCCCGACGCCCTCATGGCGGAGCGGTCCGACGAGGCCCAGAAGGCTGAGGCCACCGCGTGACCACGACCACCCTCGCCGTCCTCGTCCCGCTCCTTCCGTTCCTCGGCGCCGTCGTCGGCCTGCTGCTGGGCCGCACGGCACCCGGCTTCGTCCGCCCGCTCGCCGTCCTCCCGACGCTCACCTCCCTGGTGCTCGCCGCGGTGGTCGCCGTACGCCAGGGCGGCGGCGCGGCCGTGGACTCGGCCACGGAACTCACCCCCACCGGCTCGGTCCCGATCGAGCTGGCCCTGCACATCGACGGCTTCGCCGCCCTCGTCGCCGTCCTGGTGGGTCTGGTCGCCTCCTGTGTGCAGATCTACTCGACGGGCTACCTGCGCGACGACCCGCGCTACCCCTCCTACGCCGCCCTCGTCTCGCTGTTCACCTCCGCGATGTTCCTGGTCGTCTACTCCGGCGACCTGATCGTGCTGCTGGTGGGCTGGGAGGTCATGGGCATCTGCTCCTACTTCCTGGTCGGCCACTACTGGGAGACACCCGAGGCCCGCGCCGCCTCCCTCAAGGCCTTCCTGGTCACCAAGCTCGGCGACGTCCCCTTCCTCATCGGCCTGTTCGCCCTGGCCACCGACGCCGGATCGTTCCGCATCACCCGGATCCTCGGCACCGTCGCGAGCGGCGGACTCGACCATCCGACGCTGATCGCCCTGCTGCTCCTGGCGGGCGTGGCGGGCAAGTCGGCGCAGTTCCCGCTGCACACCTGGCTCCCCGACGCGATGGCGGGCCCGACCCCCGTCTCCGCGCTGATCCACGCCGCGACGATGGTCGCCGCCGGCGTCTACTTCATCGCCCGTCTCCTCCCGGTGTTCGAGGCCTCCCAGGCCGCGATGGTCGTCCTCGCCGTCATGGCTGCCGTCACGATGACCGGCTCGGCGCTCGCCGCGCTCGCCCAGGACGACATCAAGCGGGTCCTCGCCTACTCGACGATCGGTCAGCTCGGCTACATGACCGGCGCCCTCGCCGTCGGCGACCGCGGTGCCGCCGTCTTCCACCTCCTGTCCCACGGCGCCTTCAAGGCGCTGCTGTTCCTCGCGGCCGGCGTGATCATCCACGCCGCCGGCACCAACTCGCTCGCCGCGATGTCCCGCATGCGGAACCTGCGCGACCGCATCCCCGACGCCTACTGGACGATGACCGTGGCGCTGCTCGCGCTCGCCGCGATCCCGCCGTTCAGCGGCTTCTTCTCCAAGGAGGCCGTGCTCGGCGTCGCCGAGCACGTCGTCACCGGACACACCGAGCACGCCCCGGCCGCCGCCGGCTGGCTCGTCCTCGTCGCCGGTCTGCTCACGGCCGTGCTCACCGCCGCCTACGCGATGCGCCTGTGGCTGCTCGCCTTCCGGGGCCGGGGCATCGAAGCCCCCGACCACGGCAGGCAGCCGCTGACGATGACCGTCGTGCTGTGGGTCCTCGCCGTCCCGTCCCTGGCCCTGGGCGGATTCGCGTTCCGCCTGCTGCCCGACTGGTTCGACGGCCGGGACCTCGGCCCCACCCTGACCACCTCCGTGCTGGGCACGGGCCTGGCCCTGGTCGGCGGCATCGTCACCTACGCGGCCTGGCGCCACACCACCGCCCTCGCGGCCCGTGTCCCCTTGGGCGCCGTCGCGGCCCACCCCGAGGGCGACGCCGCCCAGGTCGAGGCGGAGGCCATCGCCACCCACGTGCCGGCCTACGGCGACATCGCCTACGCCCCCGACCCCGCCGACCCGGGACGGCTGCTGCTCGGCCCCCTCCACCGCCACGCGGCCGCCGGCTTCCACCTGGACGCCGTGTACACGGTCCTCTTCGTCCGCCCCGTCCAGGCCGGAGCGAGCCTCGTCCGGTTCCTCGACCGTGAGGTCGTCGAGACCTACGTCCGCGGTGCGGGTGCGTTGCCCCGCTGGCTCGGCGCCGCCGTACGGCGTGCCCAGACCGGCAACGTCCAGACCTATGTGAGCGCGCTGCTCGCCGGCACCGTCGTCCTCGCGGTCGCCGCCGTCCTCGTCGCCACGGGAGCGTGAGCAGGCGTGATCGATATCAACGAGTCCGTGATGCAGTTCCTCCTGGCATTCGTCGTCGTCGGCCCGCTTCTCGGCGCCGTCGCGGCTCTCCTGCCCGCCCCGCCCGGACTGAAGGGGAAGTCACCCGAGCAGGCCGTGCTCCGGCACGGCGTGACCGTGACCGGCGCGATCCTCATCGCCGCGATCGTCCTCGCGCTCGGCTTCGACCACGACCATCCCTCGAAAATGCAGGCCACGACCGACATCAGCTGGATCCCCGCACTCGACGTGCGCATCCACCTCGGCGTCGACGGCATCTCCCTCCCCCTTCTGGTCCTGACCGCGCTGCTGACCTTCCTCTGCGCGCTCTACTCGTACTTCAAAATGCCCGAAGGCCCGGCCCCGAAGGCCTTCGTCGCCCTGCTGCTCGTCCTGGAGGGCGGCACGCTCGCGACCTTCGCCGTCCTGGACCTGCTGCTGTTCTTCCTCGCCTTCGAGACGGTCCTCATCCCGATGTACTTCCTCATCGCCCGCTGGGGCGGCGAGGACAGGATCCGCGCCGCCTGGCGGTTCATCCTCTACACGCTGCTCGGATCCGTGGTCATGCTGCTCGGCCTGCTCCTGATCGGGATCAAGGCGGGCACGTTCGACATGGTGGCACTCGCCACTGACAACGGCCGGTCACTGACCGCATCCGTGCAGCTCATCGCCGTTCTGGCGATCGGGATCGGGCTCGCGGTGAAAACGCCGATGTGGCCGCTGCACAGCTGGCTGCCCGACGCGCACACCGCCGCGCCCACCGTCGGCTCGGTCCTCCTGGCCGGCGTACTGCTCAAGATGGGAACGTACGGATTCGTCCGGATCCTCCTCCCCATCGCGCCGGACGGCTTCCGCACCTTCGCGCCCTACCTCGCCGCCCTCGCCGTCGTCGGCATCATCTACGGATCCCTGGCCTGCCTGGCCCTCGCCAAGCAGGGCGCGAAGGGCGACCTCAAGCGCCTCATCGCCTACTCGTCCGTCGGCCACATGGGCTTCGTCCTGCTCGGCATCGCCACGATGACCCCGACCGGCGTGAACGGTGCCCTGTTCGCCAACATCGCCCACGGCCTCATCACCGGCCTGCTCTTCTTCCTGGTCGGCGCCCTGAAGGACCGCACCGGCACCACCGACCTCGACACCCTCGCCCAGGAGACCGGCGCCGCCCTCTACGGCAAGGCCCCACGCCTCGGCGGCCTCCTCGCGTTCGCCGCCGTCGCGTCACTCGGCCTGCCGGGCCTGGCCGGCTTCTGGGGCGAGATGCTGGCCCTGTTCGGCGCGTTCCGGCCCGCCGAGGGCCTCAACCGCGCGGCCTTCCTCACCTTCATGGCGATCGGCGCGTTCGGCACGCTGCTGACGGCCGCCTATCTGCTGATCGTGGTCCGCCGGGTCTGCATGGGCGCCCTGCCCCAGGACGCCCCGACCCTCACCGACGTCCGCTCCTACGAGTTCGCGGCGTGGACCCCGCTCGTCGTCCTCACCGTCGTCGCGGGCCTGTGGCCCAGGGCTCTCCTCGGCCTGAGCGACCCGGCCGTCCAGCAGCTCCTCGCAGGAGGCACCCGATGAGCTCCCCGGCCCAGCCCCTGGCGTCGTCGCTGGTCCAGTCCGTCGACTGGCTCGCCATCGCTCCGCCCACCATCGCCGCGGTCGTCGGACTCGTCGTCCTGGTCGCCGACCTGTTCGTCGCCGAGCACCGCAAGGCCCTGCTCGGCTGGACGTCGGTGGCAGGCCTGGCCGCCGCCACGGCGATGCTGCTGCCCCTCCTCGACGGCGACCGCTCCACCTTCTGCCTGACCGGTGACGCCGCCGTGTGCAGTTACACGGCCGACCGCTTCACCCTGGTCATCCAGTTCCTGGTCCTCGGCGGCGCCCTCCTCGCCGCCCTCCTGTCGGTCACCGCCCTGAAGGACGCCCGCAAGGACCTCCCCGAGGGCGAGTACTGGTTCCTGCTGCTGTCCTCCGCGGCCGGCGCCGCCCTGCTGCCCGCCTCCCGCGACCTCGCGACCCTGATCGTCGCCCTGGAGGTGGCCTCGCTGCCCGCCTTCGCTCTGGTCGGCCTCAGGTACGGCGACCGGAAGTCCTCAGAGGCGGCCCTGAAGTTCTTCCTGTCCTCGGTCACCGCGACCGCGGTCAGCCTGATGGGCATCAGCTTCGTGTACGCCACCACGGGCACCCTCTACCTCACCCAGGTCGCCGACCGCATCCAGCACGTCGACGGGCAGTTCCACACCCTCGCCCAGACCGGCGTCGTCCTGACCCTCGTCGGCTTCGCCTTCAAAACGGCCGCCGTGCCCTTCCACTTCTGGGTGCCCGACACCTACGTGGGAGCGCCCCTGCCGATCGCGGCCTATCTGTCGGTCATCGGCAAGGCGGTCGGCTTCAGCGGCCTCATCCTCGTCACGGTCGTGGCCCTCCCCTCGTACGCCGATGTCTGGGGCCCCGCCCTGGCAGTCCTGGCCGCGCTCACCATGACCGTGGGCAACGCCGGAGCCCTGCGCCAGCAGGCCACGCGCGCGTACAGCGCGGTACGCCTGCTCGCCTGGTCCTCCGTCGGCCAGGCCGGCTACCTCCTGGTGCCGATCGCCGCCGCCGCGTACTCCGGCGACGCCGAGAAGTCGATCGGCTCCACCGTCGCCTACGCCCTGATGTACGGCGCCGTGAACCTCGGCGCCTTCGCCGTGGCCGCGCTCGTCGGCCGGACGAAGGTCCTCAACCGAGTCGCCGACTACCGGGGTCTGTACGCCTCCAGCCCCCTGTCCGCGCTGCTCCTGGCGTTCTTCCTGCTCTGCCTCGCCGGGCTGCCGCCGGGCATCATCGGCCTCTTCGCCAAGGTCACCGTCTTCTCCGCGGCCGTCGACGCCGGCCTCGGCTGGCTCGCCGTGGTCATGGCCGTCAACGTCGTCATCGCGCTGTTCTACTACCTCCAGTGGACGGCCCTGCTGTTCCGCGCCCCCGAGGGGGAACCCGAGAAGCACCGCGTCCCCGGCCCTGTCACCGCCGCGATCGCTCTGACCGGTGTCCTCGGCATCGCCCTGTCCGGCGCCCCCCAGCTGGTCCTGCGCTTCACCGACACCGGCCTCTTCTGACGCCGCTCCGGGCGGAGCCGATCCCCGGAAAGGCGGGCCGTCCACACCGCCCGCTTACATCGCGCGCGTGCGGGCACTCGGCCCCACGCGCGCGTGCCGTCTCCCCGTGCCGTCACCCGGACGGCCCACACCGGCCGCCGCCCGCACCAGGGAACTCGAACCTCCCGCCTGGCGTTGACCAGTACGGGAGGGTCCACTGGACGTGACGACGCGGCACCAGTGGCACCGCAGACACCGCAAGCGAGGGTCCCCCTGCCGCACCACTAGGAGGGCGTACCGTGCACCGCCGGCACAACGGGCTCAGGACAGCCATCCTCCTGGGAGGACTGTCCGCACTCATCATCGTCATCGGCAGCTTCTTCGGCCGCATGGGGCTCGTCATCGCCGTCCTGGTAGCACTGGCCACCAACGCGTACGCGTACTGGAACAGCGACAAACTGGCACTGCGCGCGATGCGCGCCCGCCCGGTGAGCGAGTTCGAGGCACCGGCGCTCTACCGGATGGTCCGCGAGCTCTCCACCCAGGCCCGCCAGCCCATGCCGCGCCTGTACATCTCCCCGACGGAGGCACCCAACGCCTTCGCCACGGGCCGCAACCCACGCAACGCCGCCGTGTGCTGCACCGAGGGCATCCTGCGGCTGCTGGACGAGCGGGAGCTGCGCGGCGTCATCGGCCACGAGCTCAGCCACGTCTACAACCGCGACATCCTCATCTCGTCGGTCGCGGGCGCCCTCGCCTCCGTCATCATGTTCCTGGTCAACTTCGCCTGGCTGATCCCCATCGGACGCTCGGACGACGACGACGGCCCCGGCCTCCTCGGCATGCTGCTGATCATGATCCTCGGCCCGCTCGCCGCCTCAGTCATCCAACTCGCCATCAGCCGCTCCCGCGAGTACCAGGCGGACGCCTCCGGAGCCCAGCTCACCGGAGACCCGCTCGCCCTGGCCAGCGCCCTGCGCAAGCTCGAACGCGGCACCAAGCAGCTCCCGCTGCCGCCCGAACCGCGCATCGAGACCGCCAGCCACATGATGATCGCGAACCCGTTCCGGCCCGGCCAGGGCCTCTCGAAGATGTTCTCCACACACCCGCCGATGGCGGAACGTATCGCCCGGCTCGAGAAGATGGCAGGTGGGAACCAGTGAGGACCATACTCAACGTCATATGGCTCGTCCTGAGCGGTTTCTGGCTGTTCCTCGCCTACATGCTCGCGGGCCTGCTGCTCTGCATCACGATCATCGGCATCCCGTTCGGCATCGCGGCCTTCCGGATCGGCGTCTACGCCCTCTGGCCCTTCGGCTACACGACGATCGAGCGCCATGACGCGGGTGCGCCCTCCTGCGTGGGCAACGTGCTGTGGCTGGTGCTCGCGGGCTGGTGGCTCGCCCTCGGCCACATCACCACCGGCATCGCCCTGTGCGTGACGATCATCGGTATCCCGCTGGGCATCGCCAACTTCAAGCTCATCCCGGTCTCGCTCTTCCCGCTCGGTCGCGACATCGTGCGGACGGACGAGCCGTTCGCGGTGCGCTGACAGCGGAACACCGGCCCTGCGGTGTCCACAGGTCAGGGGTTATCCACAGGCCGGCCCGGCTGTCGGCGCCTGCCTGCATCATGAATCCATGACCGCGATCGAGCAGTTGCCGCCCCGAGTGACGGACGCACCCCACAACCCGCACACGGGAAACCACACTTCGAGCCCGTGCCCCCCGCCCAGACACAGGGCCGCCCGCCCTGGCCCGTCGATGGGCAACGGGCCGCCCAAACCGGCCCTTCACCGATCGGCTACGGGCCGCCCGCCCTAGCCCTTCTCTTCCCGCGCCCGCATCCACCGCCGCGCCGCGTACGCAACCACCCCGACCGCCAGCACCCCCGTGCCCACCACCACCGACACCGCGGGCAGCGAGAACGCCAGCACCACGCATCCGGCAAGCCCCACCGCGGGCACCACCCGTGCCGTCAGCGCCGAAGACAGCGTCCAGGCCGACGCATTGGCCACCGCGTAGTACGCCAGCACACCGAAGGAGGAGAACCCGATCGCGCCCCGGACGTCCACCGTGGCGGCCAGCACCGCGACCACCGCGCCCACGGCCAGCTCAGCCCGGTGAGGCACCTGGAACCGCGGATGCACGGAGGCCAGTACTCCCGGAAGATGCCGGTCCCGGGCCATGGCGAGCGTCGTCCGCGACACCCCGAGAATCAGCGCGAGCAGCGAGCCCAGTGCGGCCACCGCCGCGCCGATCCGCACCACCGGCACGAGCCAGGGCGCTCCGGCCGCGCGCACCGCGTCCGCCAGCGGTGCCGTCGCGTCCCCGAGAGCATCCGGCCCCAGGACGGAAAGGACAGCCACCGCCACACACACGTAGACCACCAGCGAGATGCCGAGCGCCAGCGGAATCGCGCGCGGAATGGTGCGTGCCGGATCCCGTACCTCCTCGCCGAGGGTCGCGATCCGGGCGTACCCGGCGAAGGCGAAGAACAGCAGACCGGCCGCCTGCAAGACCCCGTCTGCCCCGCCCGAGGTCCCGATGTCCAGCCGCCCGGCATCGGCCCCACCCGACGTCAGGCACACCACCACCACGGAAGCGAGGACAGCCAGGACCACCGTCACGATCAGCCGCGTCAGCCACGCGGACTTCTGGACACCGCCGTAGTTCACCGCGGTCAGCGCCACCACGGCCGCGACCGCCACCGCGTGCGCCTGCTCCGGCCAGACGTACGTACCCACGGTGAGCGCCATCGCCGCACAGGAGGCCGTCTTCCCGACCACGAACGACCAGCCGGCGAGGTACCCCCAGAACCGGCCGAGCCGTTCCCTCCCGTACACGTACGTGCCGCCCGAGGCCGGGTACAAGGCGGCGAGGCGTGCCGATGACATGGCGTTGCAGTACGCGACGACGGCGGCGACGGCGAGCCCGAGGAGCAGCCCGGTGCCGGCGGCGTGCGCGGCCGGCGCGAGGGCGGCGAAGATCCCGGCTCCCACCATCGAGCCGAGTCCGATGACGACGGCATCGCCGACACCGAGGGTGCGGCGCAGCCCGGGACCGGAGGAAGTCATGCGCCGCACCCTACTGATCAGCGCAACCGGCGGATGCGGGCGGGACGTCTTCCCCACCAACACGGTGTGAACGTGCGCGGCGAGGAGACCGCGCTCAAAAACACCGGACGAACGACGCACGGACCCGGCCTGCCAGAAGCAAGATCACACGGCCGGGACGGTGCCGGCACAGCGTGAAAGGGCAGGTTCACGGCATGACCATCATCAGCTGGATCATCCTGGGACTGTTGGCCGGAGCCATCGCGAAGTTCCTGCTGCCCGGGCGCGACCCGGGCGGTCTCGTCGGCACGACCCTGATCGGCATCGCGGGCGCGTTCATCGGCGGCTGGATATCGGCCCGCTGGATGGACCACCCGATCTCCAAGAGCTTCTACGACGGTGCGACGTGGGCGGCGGCGATCGGCGGCTCGCTCGTCCTCCTGATCGCCTACCGCCTCCTGTTCGGCCACTCGCGCGACTGACCGCGTGTCCGGGCGCGTCCCGGCTCCGGCAGACGCGACGAAGGGCGGGCACCGGAAGTGCCCACCCTTCTCGTATGCGTGCGGGCGGCAGCCCGGGGGACCGGACCTACCGGTAGTTCACAAACTGCAGCGCGAAGTCGAAGTCCTTGCCCTTCAGCAGGCTGATGACGGCCTGGAGATCGTCACGGCTCTTGGAGCTGACCCGCAGCTCCTCGCCCTGCACCTGCGCCTTCACGCCCTTGGGGCCCTCGTCACGGATGATTTTCGCGACCTTCTTCGCGTTCTCCTGGGAGATGCCCTCCTCGATCGACGCGAAGATCTTGTACTCCTTGCCGGAGAGCTGGGGCTCGCCCGCGTCCAGGGCCTTGAGCGAGATGCCCCGCTTGATCAGCTTGGACTGGAAGACGTCGAGGATGGCCTTGACCCGGTCCTCGGAGTTCGCCTCCATGAGGATCTTCTCGCCGGACCACGAGATCGAGGCACCCACGCCCTTGAAGTCGTAGCGCTGCGAGATCTCCTTGGCGGCCTGGTTGAGTGCGTTGTCGACCTCCTGCCGCTCGACCTTCGAGACGATGTCGAAACTGGAGTCGGCCATGTCCTGTGGCTCCTTGTATCAGGGTGCGTATCGTGCGTACCGGCGTATGCGGGCGGCCGCAGGGCCCGTTCGGGTCATGGGCCGCATCCGGACCAGCCTAGCCACCCCCGGCCCCCGGAGCGCCGATCAATCGGGTGGCGAAGCACCCCTCGGCATCAGGTATTGTTTACGTCGTTGCCACGGAGCACCGCCGAAAAGCGGTTCGAAGGGCAGCAACCCCGGCGGTGTGCCCGAGCGGCCAAAGGGAGCAGACTGTAAATCTGCCGGCTCAGCCTTCCCAGGTTCGAATCCTGGCGCCGCCACACTGGGGAAGACCCCCTCTGATCAGATGATCATCTGGTCGGAGGGGGTCTTTGCGTTGTCTCGTCCTGGGTCTCCCGTGAGGGGCCGGGCGTGGACGCATGCCCACTCGTACCGGCCCTGGTCCTTGTACCGGCCCTGGTCCTTGTACCGGCCCTGGTCCCCGTACCAACCTTCGGTCTCGCACCAACCCGCGCCCCGCCCGCGAACGGCGCACGCCCCCCCGGGTGAGCATGATCACTCCCGTTCCCCAGGTGGAGGGCATGAACGCGTCAGTTAGGCTGCCGCCTCTTGTAACGCCATCCTCCTGAAGAGGTGCAATGAAAACAGGCAGACGAACCGTCGCGGTGGCCGCGCTCGTGGGGGCGCTGGGGCTCTCGGTGCTGAACGCGCCGACCGCTCAAGCGGCGGACACCGGTATCACCGTGTCGGACATCGTCATCAACAACGGCAAGCCGATCGTCGTCGGCACGTCGAAGGTGGTGGAGCCGTCGATCAGCTTCGCCATCGCACTGCCCTCCGGCTACAGCACCGCCGACCCCTCCCGCTACGACGCCTACCCCTTCCTCTACCGGGGCAGCATCAAGACCGCGGCCGACACGGGTGAGAACTTCATCCAGCCGGGCAGCTACACCTGCTACGAGACCGACGCCAAGCACGCTCGCTGCGAGGGCACCCTCTACATCGACCCGCACCCGAGCCAGGAGCACGTCGACTCCAACAGCGACGCCACGACCTGGAAGGTCGGCGTCTCACTGAAGCTGTGGAAGGCCGACGGTGGCCTCAAGACCGGCGAACTGGAGACGCGGTCCACGACCGTCCAGCTCAAGCGCGCGGCCAAAGCCACCACCAACGCCTCACCGGAGCCCGTCACCAAGGGCAAGGCGATCACCGTCACGGGCAAACTGACCCGGGCGAACTGGAGCACCAAGAAGTACGACGCCTACAGCGGTCGTACGGTGAGCCTCCAATTCCGCGCCAAGGGCAGCGACACCTTCAAGACGGTCAAGAAGTCCACCACCAGCAGCACCGGGGGACTGAAGACCACGGTCACCGCCTCGGTCGACGGCTCCTACCGCTGGGTCTATTACGGCAATTCCACGACCGGCGTCGCCACCAGCACGGCCGACTACGTCGACGTGCGCTGACACAAGCAGCGGCGGGTCGGGATCCCGCGCCCCGTTTCCCCAGGCCACTGCACGTCCTGACCTGCCGTTACATCCAGACGGGAGGCCTGAAGCCGCGCAGGGGTCAAAGCCCGTCAGGGAAAGGACAAAGGGCCCGAGGATAAAGGACCCTAGGACAAAGGATCCCGACCCGTAGCGCAGTGGGAAGAGGTAAGGGCGTCAGCAGAGAAGTGGTGTGGCGCCCATAGGAAAGGCAAGGGCGCATCAGCTCCTTGCCACTCTCAACGTATAGCGCAGGGGGGACCTTGCGGCAAGACCCCCTGGGTGCCGCAGAATCTTCGCTCCGAAGCCAGAAACGGGCGAAAATGGGGTCTGCCTTGATCGATGTGGTCATTACCGGCGGTGGTCCGACCGGAATGATGCTGGCCGGGGAGCTGCGGCTGCACGGCGTGCGGCGCGTGCTCGTGCTGGAGAAGGAGGCCGAACCGCCCCCGTACGTGCGTGCGCTCGGTCTGCATGTGCGCAGCATCGAGGTGCTCGACCAGCGCGGTCTGCTGGAGCGCTTCCTCGCCGAGGGCAGCAAGCACCCTCTCGGCGGCTTCTTCGCCGGCCTCGCCAAGCCGTCACCCGAGAGGCTGGACACCGCGCACGGGTACGTCCTCGGCATCCCGCAGCCCGTCACCGACCGTCTGCTCGCCGAGCACGCCACCGAGCTCGGCGCCGAGGTCCGGCGCGGTTGCGAACTGGTCGGGCTGAGCCAGGACGAGGACGGTGTGACGGCCCGGCTGGCGGACGGCACACGGTTGCGCGCCCGCTACCTCGTGGGGTGCGACGGCGGCCGCAGCACGGTGCGCAAGCAGCTCGGCGTCGGGTTCCCGGGTGAGCCCTCCCGGGTCGAGACGCTGATGGGCGAGATGGAGGTGGCCGCGTCGCCGGAGGAACTGGCCGCCGTGATGGCGGAGGTCCGCAAGACCCACTTCCGGTTCGGCGCCATGCCGGTGCGGGACGGGGTGCACCGCGTCATCGTGCCCGCCGAGGGAGTGGCCGAGGACCGGACGGTCCCGCCGACCTTCGACGAGTTCAGGCAGCAGCTGCGAACGTACGCCGGCACCGACTTCGGTGTGCACTCCCCGCGCTGGCTCTCCCGGTTCGGCGACGCCACCCGGCAGGCCGAGCGGTACCGCACGGGCCGTGTCCTGCTGGCCGGCGACGCCGCGCACATCCACCCGCCGACCGGTGGGCAGGGGCTCAACCTCGGCATCCAGGACGCGTTCAACCTCGGCTGGAAGCTGGCCGCCGAGCTGCGCGGCAGCGCTCCGGAGGGTCTGCTGGACAGTTACCACTCCGAACGCCACCCGGTGGCCGCCTCCGTCCTCGACAACACCCGGGCGCAGATGCACCTGTTGGCGCCCGAGCCGGGACCGCAGGCCGTGCGCCGGCTGCTGGCGGAGCTGATGGACTTCGACGAGGTGAACCGGTACCTGATCGAGAAGGTCACCGCGATCGACGTCCGCTACGACTGCGGCGAGGGCCACGAACTCCTCGGCCGGCGGCTGCGGGACGTCCGCTTGCGGCAGGGCCGCCTCTACGAGCGGATGCGCGACGGGCGCGGCCTGCTGCTCGACCGGACCGGCGGCATGCTGTCGGTGGCGGGCTGGTCGGATCGGGTCGGCCATCTCGTCGACGCCGGCGAGGAACCCGACGTGCCCGCGGTGCTGCTGCGACCGGACGGGCACGTGGCCTGGGTCGGCGACGACCAGCGGGAACTACAAGACCGGCTGTCGAGGTGGTTCGGAGCGCCAACCGGCTGAACGGGCTTCGTACGGTCGGTGGGACGGGTGCCGCGGGGGTGGGGTTCCCGACCCGCACCCGACCCGCACCCGACCCGCACCCGAGCCGAAGCCCGCGCAGCGACACCAGCAACAACAGCGTCACAGCCCCTTCGCCACCGCCGCTCCGCTCACTCCGTCTTCCGCCGCTCCGCCTTCCGCCGCCCCGGCCCCCGCGTCCCCCTGCCGCGGAATGAACGAGGCGACCGCGAAGGCGAGCAGCGCGGCCCCGGCGCCGATGGCCAGGACGACCTCGAACTCGTTTTGGGCCGCGAGGCAAGTCCGTAGAAACGCGACAGCCCCGCAGGGGAGGGGCGTGGCCGGCTCGTTCGCGCGGCACACTGGCCCCATGTCCTCCCGCCGCAGACTCTGCCCCGAGTGCCGCCGCGAGATCGCCGTCGTCGCCGGGCGGTACGCGCGCCACGACCCGCCCGGCGCCCGCGAGCACGGCGAACTCACCTCATGCCCGGGCTCCCGCCGCCCGGCACGTCCCGGCCCGGAACAACCGTCCCTGGACGGCTACACGGTCCCGGACTTCCCCGGCCAACTACCCCTGTTCTAGGCCCTGCCGAGGCGGCCGACCGTGAACCTCAGTTGCCCGCCACCGACTTGACCGCCACCGACACCGGCACCGACCCGCTGATCAGCTCCAGGGTGAGTCCGGCCGTGGCCGGGGTGTCCACCAGTTCCGCCAGTACGGCGGCCACGTCGTCGCGCGGGATCGGGCCGCGGCCCGTGCGGGCCTCCAGCCGTACGAGGCCGGTGCCGGCGTCGTCGGTGAGCTGACCGGGACGCAGGATCGTCCAGTCCAGGGCGTCCAGCCCGCGCACGTACGCGTCCGCCTCGCCCTTGGCGCGCAGATACACGTCGAAGATCTCGTCACCCTGGTGGCGCGGGTCGGCGCCCATGGACGACACGATCACGAACCGCCGCACCCCCGCCCTCACCGCCGCGTCCGCGAAGAGGACCGCCGCGGCCTTGTCCACCGTGTCCTTCCGGGCCACCCCGCTGCCCGGGCCCGCGCCCGCCGCGAAGACCGCAGCGTCGGCACCCCTGAGCTGCTCCGCGACCTCCTCCACGGACGCCGACTCCAGGTCGAGCACGACCGGTTCGGCACCCGCCTGCCGCAGGTCGTCGGCCTGTTCGGCCTTCCGGATGATCCCCGCGACCTCGTCCCCGCGCGCGGCGAGCAGCCGCTCCAGCCGCAACGCGATCTGACCATGACCACCAGCGATGACAATGCGCATGCTTTCGACCGTACGCCTCGACGGCACCCTCCGCCGCACGACCGAGCCGCGCCCCGCCGCCCGACCGAGTCGTGCCCCGCCACACGACCCGAGCCCCGCCCCGCCGCACGTCTCGCGGCGCCCCACCGCCGGCCTCAACACCTCAGCCCGCAACACTCGGCCCGCCCCACCCCGCCCCGCCCCACCCCCGCACCAGCCCTACGGCATCTCCCCCCGCCCCTGCCGCGGCAGCCCCAGCTCGACCGAGGACGCCGAACTGCAGTACTCCCGCACCGCGCTGGTCCGCGCCACCACGCGCCCCTGGTGCACGACGATCCGGCTGTACGCCAGGGACAGCACGCCCGCGAGCCGTTCCCCGCGCACCGCGAGCAACTCGGCCGGGAAACCCGCCTCCACCCGCACCTCCGGCAGCCCCAGCACCGCCCGCGCCGAGGTGCTCACCGCCTCGTACGCCTCCTCGGGAGGCAGCCCGTAGCGCGAGGCCAGCAGGAACGCGGCCTCCAGCGGGTCGCCGCGCCCCACCGGGTTGGACACGTCCCGCAGTGCCCCGCTCCCGGCGGCCACCCGCACCCCGGCCGCGCGCAGCAGCCGTACCGGAGCCGCCCCGCGCCGGTCCACGCCGCCGCAACCGCCCTGCGGCAGGCAGGTCACCGCCACCCCGGCCGCGGCGAGTTGGTCGGCCGTCCGGGAGGCCACCTCGGAGGGCAGCCGGCCGAGGTCGCCGCACGGGCTGAGGGCCACCCCGGGACGCAGTCCGCCCGCCATCGCCGCGAGCCGGGCCAGCCGGGCCGGGTCCCCGGCGTCCGTGTGCAGGTCGACGGGGCAGCCGTGCTCGGAGGCCAGCTCCAGGACCGCCTCCACGTACCCCGTCGGATCCGGGTCGAGGTCCGGCCGGCCGCCCACCACCGAGGCGCCCATCTTCACCGCGTCCCGCAGCATCGCCAGCCCGTCGGCGCCGGCCACCCCGGTCAGCACCCGGGGCACCGCCACCGTCGTCAGCTCCGCCAGCCCGCGCAGTGCCCGCCGCGCCTGCAACACGGCCGCCAGCGCGCCGAGACCCTGTACGTCCCCGATGCGCACATGCGCCCGCAGCGCCGTCGCGCCGTGCCCGAGCTGGAGCAGCGCTGCCTCCGTCGCCCGGCGCTGCACGTCCTGCGGCTCGTAGGAGACCGGCCCCTCGGTGTCGGCCGACAGGGCCGTGTCGGCGTGGGCGTGCGGCTCGGCGGGGGCCGGCAGCAGCAGATAGCCGTTGAGGTCCACGCGCGCCCCGCACGCGCGGGCGGAGCCCGCGCGCAGGCTTCCGGCCGTGCCGACCGCCTCGATGCGCCCGCCGCCCAGCCGTACGTCCACGGTCCTGCCGTCGGTGAGCCGCGCCCCGCACAGCAGCAGCGACGACGGGTCCGCCGGACCCGGTGAGGACGACGGGGGCGGTGGTGGCTGCGGCCGGCTGTCGGGCATCGCACTCCAGGGGCTCGGGCTGCGCACGGGAGGACGCGTGATCACGCAGAGTGAGACGAGCCTAGGGGGGCCTCACGCCCCCGGCCGGGAGGAGCGCAATAGTCGTACCGGCGTGGTCCGCCCGGATCGCCGGCGATGCCCCACGGGCCGGGAGCGACCCGGCCACGGGACGCAAGGCGGTCTCCTCATGGGGCGGGAGGCGTGCGCGAGGCTGCCGGGAGGACGGTCCGGGCGTCCGGGGCGGGGGCATCGAAACGGATTTGGGCGAACGGCGGGCGAGCGTGTAATGTCTTCATCGCTCGCCCCAATAGCTCAGTCGGCAGAGCGTCTCCATGGTAAGGAGAAGGTCAACGGTTCGATTCCGTTTTGGGGCTCTGGTGTGACTGGTTCCGTCGCGAGGCGGAGCCGGACCACATCAAAGCGGTGTAGCTCAGTCGGTAGAGCAAGCGGCTCATAATCGCTGTGTCACCGGTTCAAGTCCGGTCACCGCTACTCACAGTAGCCGATTGCGGGGTCGGTCCTTCGATCGGCTACTCTTTCTTGCGTTAATAGTCCATCCGTTCGTCTTAGGAGCACTCACGTGGCTGCCACCGACGTCCGCCCGAAGATCACGCTGGCCTGCGTGGAGTGCAAGGAGCGGAACTACATCACCAAGAAGAACCGGCGTAACAACCCGGACCGTCTTGAGATGAAGAAGCACTGCCCGCGTTGCAACGCGCACACCGCGCACCGCGAAACGCGATAAATCAGGCTCGTACGCGAGGCCGTTCCCGAGTGATCGGGGGCGGCCTCGCGTCGTTGAGGTACCCGTACCGATCAGTAGAGCTACCAGGAGGTGCCGGGCCATGGCGCTCGACCAGTCCTTCGTGGGGCGGACGTACCCGCCCACCGCGCCGTACGAGGTGGGCCGGGAGAAGATCCGTGAGTTCGCCGAGGCGGTCGGGGACGCCAATCCGGCGTACACGGACGCGGAGGCCGCCAAGGCGCTCGGTCACCCCGATGTGATCGCCCCGCCGACCTTCGTCTTCGCGATCACCTTCAAGGCCGCCGGCGAGGTCGTCCAGGACCCCCAGCTCGGCCTGGACTACAGCCGCGTCGTGCACGGCGACCAGAAGTTCGCCTACCGCCGCCCGGTCCGCGCCGGCGACCGGCTCTCGGTCACCTCGACCATCGAGGCGATCAAGTCCCTCGCGGGCAACGACATCATCGACATCCGCGGCGAGGTGCACGACGAGGCCGGCGAGCACGTCGTGACCGCGTGGACCAAGCTCGTGGCCCGCGCGGCCGAGGAGGCGTGAGCGACCCCATGACCGCGAAGATCTCCTACGCCGACGTCGAGGTCGGCACCGAACTGCCCGCGCAGACCTTCCCCGTGACCCGCGCGACCCTCGTGCAGTACGCGGGTGCCTCCGGCGACTTCAACCCGATCCACTGGAACGAGAAGTTCGCCAAGGAGGTCGGCCTGCCGGACGTGATCGCGCACGGCATGTTCACCATGGCCGAAGCGATCCGGGTGGTCACCGACTGGACCGGTGACCCGGGCGCGGTCGTCGAGTACGGCGTCCGCTTCACCAAGCCGGTCGTCGTCCCGAACGACGACCAGGGCGCCGTGATCGAGGTGGCGGGCAAGGTCGCCGCCAAGCTCGACGACAACACCGTCCGCGTGGACCTGACGGCGACCAGCGCCGGGCAGAAGGTGCTGGGCATGTCCAGGGCGGTCGTACGACTGGCCTGAGCCGGCCGCGGCACGAGGTAAGGGGCGCTCGCCAGGTGGGCGCCCCTTACGCATGACCTGGCAGAACACCGCGGGACCCGACCCTGGGCAGACCACCGCTTGACATAGTTAGTGATTGAGCACTAACTTCGTTCGCATGGCAAGGATGAGTGCGGAAGAGCGGCGCGAGAGCGTCATCCGGGCCGCGACGACCGAGTTCGCCCGCGGTGGCTACCACGGCACCTCCACCGAGGCGATCGCCCGCCGGGTCGGCGTCTCGCAGCCCTATCTCTTCCGGCTCTTCCCGGGCAAGAAAGCGATCTTCCTGGCGGCGGCCGAGCGGTGCGTCGAGGACACCATCCGGATGTTCGCGGAGGCGGCCGAAGGGCTGGAGGGCGAGGAAGCCCGCCACGCCATGGGTGCCGCGTACGTCGAGACCATCTCCGAGCAGCCCGAGCGGCTGATGATGCAGATGCAGATGTACCTCGCCGTCGCGGCCGCCGAGGAGGAGGGCGACCGCGAGTTCGGTGAAGCGGTGCGCACGGGCTGGATGCGGCTGTGGGACACCATTCACCTGCCGCTGGGCGCCGACGCCCACGAGACGACGACCTTCCTGGCCCAGGGCATGCTCATCAACTGCCTGGTGGCCATGGGCTTCCCGGCCGATCACCGGGTCTGGGCCGGACTGGGCGCGCCGGAGTCCGGCGGCTGACACCACAGGGCCTGAAGGCGGGCCCTTTTCATGACCTCGAAAGTTAGTAATCAATAACTAATCGATCACGGCACACACTCCATGGGGGAGCGATGTCACAGCAGACCGCACGTCGCGGGGGAGCCGCCTGGGCCCTCGTCATCACCAGCGTCGCCGGATTCATGGCGGCCCTCGACAACCTCGTCGTCACCACCGCCCTGCCCTCCATCCGCGAGGACCTCGGCGGCGGCCTGCACGACCTGGAATGGACCGTGAGCGCCTACACGCTCACCTTCGCCGTCCTGCTGATGTTCGGCGCGGCCCTCGGCGACCGCTTCGGCCGCCGCCGGCTCTTCATCGCGGGCATCACCGTCTTCACCGGCGCCTCCGCAGCCGCCGCGATGGCGCCCGGCATCGACTCCCTCATCGCCGCCCGCGCCGTCCAGGGCGCCGGTGCGGCGGTGATGATGCCGCTGACGCTCACCCTGCTGACCGCAGCCGTGCCCGTCGCCAAGCGCGGCATGGCGTACGGCATCTGGGGCGCCGTCAACGGGCTCGCCGTCGCCTCCGGACCGCTCGTCGGCGGCAGCCTCACCGAACACATCTCCTGGCAGTGGATCTTCTGGCTGAACGTCCCGCTCGGCCTGGCCCTGCTGCCGCTCGCCCGCCTCCGGCTCGCCGAGTCCCACGGCACCGGAGCCCCGCTCGACGTCCCCGGCACCCTGCTGGCCAGCGGCGGCCTCTTCGGCGTCGTCTACGGCCTGGTCCGCGGTCCCGCCGACGGCTGGACCTCGTCGCTGGTGCTGACCGGACTGTTCGCGGGCGGAGCCCTGCTCGTCGGGTTCATCCTCTACAGCACCCGCGCCAAGAACCCCATGCTCCCCATGCGGCTGTTCCGCTCCCGGGCCTTCTCCGGCATCAACGCGGCGAGCCTGCTGATGTTCCTCGGCATGTTCGGCTCGATCTTCCTGCTCAGCCAGTACATGCAGGGCGTCCTCGGCTACTCGCCCACCGAGGCCGGCCTGAGGATGCTGCCCTGGACCGGCATGCCGATGCTGGTCGCCCCGATCGCCGGCATCCTGGCCGACCGCGTCGGCGGCCGCCCGGTCGTCGCGGCGGGCCTGTTCCTGCAGTCCCTGGGCCTCGGCTACATGGCGGTGGTGGCCACGGCCGACGCCTCCTACACGGTCCAGCTGCCCGCCCTGATCATCAGCGGCATCGGCATGGCACTGTTCTTCGCCCCCGCCTCGCACCTGGTGATGTCCAGCGTCCGCCCCACCGAGCAGGGCATCGCCTCCGGCGCCAACAACGCCCTGCGCGAGGTCGGCGGCGCGCTCGGCATCGCGGTCATGGCCTCGATCTTCGCCGCCCAGGGCGGCTACGAGACCGGCCAGACCTTCGTCGACGGCATGCGGCCCGCCCTGGTGACCGGCTCCGCGGTGGTCGCCGTCGCCGGCGTCGCAGCCCTGCTGATACCGACCCGGCGGCGCACCGAACAGCAGCCCGCCCCGGCCGAACCGGCACCGGTCCTGGAGACGGCCGCCCACTGACCCCGCCGGACCCCGACAAGGAGACGTGGCATGCCCACCCTTCCCTGGACCGTCCCGAACCCCCCGCCCCACGGCACCGAGGTGTACGTCTTCGCCTCCCGCTTCGAGACCCGCACGCTGTGGGGAGCCCTCAGGTTCCTCGCCGGTACGCCCGCCGTCTGGCGGCAGATCCGCCGAAGCCCCGGCGCCTGTGGAGCCACCCTGAAGGCCGCGCCCCTGAAGCGCACCTTCTGGACCCTGTCGGCCTGGGAGTCCAAGGACGCCCTGCACGCCTTCGCCCGTGCGGGCGCCCACGGCCCGGCCTCCAGGGGCCTGGCCGCGCAGATGAAGGACTCGGCCTACGCCACCTGGCAGGCGAGCAGCGACGACCTCCCCCTCTCCTGGCCCGAGGCGCTCCGCCGCCTGCCCTGAAGGCCACCACGCGCGTGCGGCCCCCTTCCTTCTCCTGGAACGGGGCCGCACGCACGCGTGCCCGACGCCGTCGGTGCCGTCTCGTACGCTTGGGCCCGTGCAGGTACTCCACGACGCCCCCCTCGCCCCGCTGACGACCTTCCGCCTGGGCGGCCCCGCGACCCGGCTGATCACCGCCACGACGGACGACGAGGTGATCGCCGCCGTCCGCGAAGCCGACGGGACGGGCACCCCGCTGCTGCTCATCGGCGGCGGCTCGAACCTGGTCATCGGCGACAAGGGCTTCGACGGCACCGCCCTCGTCATCGCCACGAAGGGCTTCTCCCTGGACGGCACGAGCCTGGAGCTCGCGGCCGGCGAGATCTGGACCGACGCGGTCGCCCGTACGGTCGAGGCGGGCCTGGCCGGCATCGAGTGCCTGGCCGGCATCCCCGGCTCGGCGGGCGCGACGCCCATCCAGAACGTCGGGGCGTACGGCCAGGAGGTCTCCGCGACGATCACCGAGGTCGTCGCCTACGACCGCCGCACCGGCGACACGGTCACCCTCTCCAACGAGGAGTGCGCCTTCTCCTACCGCCACAGCCGCTTCAAGTCCGACCCCGAGCGGTACGTCGTCCTGCGCGTCCGCTTCTCCCTGGAGGACGCCGAGGGGCTCTCCGCCCCCCTCCGGTACGCCGAGACGGCCCGCGCCCTCGGTGTGGAACCGGGCGACCGCGTGCCCCTCGCGCAGGCCCGCGAGACGGTGCTGAAGCTGCGCGCCGGCAAGGGCATGGTCCTGGACCCCGAGGACCACGACACCTGGTCGGCGGGCTCCTTCTTCACCAACCCGATCCTCACGGACACCGACTTCGAGACGTTCCGCGCACGGGTCCGCGACCGGCTCGGCGACGGGGTGGAGCCCCCGGCCTACCCCGCCGGCGAGGGCCGTACCAAGACCTCCGCGGCCTGGCTGATCGACAAGGCGGGCTTCACGAAGGGCTACGGCGAGGGCCCGGCGCGCATCTCGACGAAGCACACGCTGGCGCTCACGAACCGGGGGAGCGCGACGACCGAGGATCTCCTGGCCCTGGCCCGCGAGGTCGTGGCCGGAGTCCACGAGGCCTTCGGCATCACCCTGGTCAACGAGCCGGTGACAGTCGGAGTCAGCCTGTAGGCACCCGACGTCGGTGCCGATGCCGGGTGGATCCGCAACCCGGCGGAACGGGGTGCCGCTGCGCCCACCCGTGCCGCCCCAGGCGGCACGCATGCCCGCAGCGGGGGGATGGAAAGCCCCCACGCACCCGCACCCGCCGGCGTGCGTGGGCGGACGCCACGACGCTCCCGCACCCGCCGCCGTGCGCAAGGGGACGTGTCGGGGGGTGTCCGCCCGCAGCGGCACGCATGCCCGCAGCTAAGCGCGAGCCACGACGCACCCGCACCCGCCGCCGTGCGCAAGGGGACGTGTCGGGGGGTGTCCGCCCGCAGCGGTTGGCGCGTCAACGAGCAGTCAGTCGGCACGCAACCCCATCGCGCCGTTCCGAGGACGGACACCCCCCGACGCGGCCCCGACCCCCACCCGGCGCAAGGCGAAACCACGGTCAGCCGGGAAGCCGCAGTCAGCCAGCCAGCCGGTCAGCCGACTGCGGCCCGGGAAGCCGCTGTCGGTCGGTCTGCCGCGGTCTGCCGCGGTCAGCCCGTCAGCCAGTCGTCGACCCCCGCCAGCAGCTTCGTCTTCACGTCCTCCGGCGCAGCCGACCCCCGTACCGACTGCCGCGCCACCTCCGCCAGCTCCGCGTCCGTGAACCCGTGATGCCGCCGCGCGATCTCGTACTGCGCCGCCAACCGCGACCCGAACAGCAACGGATCGTCCGCGCCCAGCGCCAACGGCACCCCCGCCTCGAACAACGTCCGCAGCGGCACGTCCTCCGGCTTCTCGTACACCCCCAGTGCCACGTTCGACGCCGGACACACCTCGCACGTCACCTGCCGGTCCGCCAGCCGCTTCATCAGCCGCGGATCCTCCGCCGCCCGCACCCCGTGCCCCACCCGGTTCGCCCCCAGGTCGTCCAGACAGTCCCGCACCGACGACGGCCCGGCCAGCTCGCCCCCGTGCGGCGCCGACAACAGCCCGGCCTCGCGGGCGATGCCGAACGCCCGGTCGAAGTCCCGCGCCATCCCCCGCCGCTCGTCGTTGGACAGCCCGAACCCGACGACCCCCCGGTCCGCGTACCGCGCAGCCAGCCGTGCCAGCGTCCGCGCGTCCAGCGGGTGCTTCATCCGGTTCGCGGCGACCAGCACCCGCATCCCGAGCCCGGTCTCCCGCGACGTCGTCTCCACCGCGTCCAGGATGATCTCCAGCGCCGGGATCAGCCCGCCGAGCCGCGGCGCGTACGACGTCGGGTCGACCTGGATCTCCAGCCACCCCGACCCGTCCCGCACATCCTCCTCCGCGGCCTCCCGCACCAGCCGCTGGATGTCCTCCGGCTCCCGCAGGCACGAGCGCGCCGCGTCGTACAGCCGCTGGAAGCGGAACCAGCCCCGTTCGTCCGTCGCCCGCAGTCTCGGCGGCTCCCCGCCGACCAGCGCCTCGGTCAGCGCGTCGGGCAGCCGCACCCCGTACTTGTCGGCCAGCTCCAGCACGGTCGAGGGCCGCATCGATCCGGTGAAGTGCAGGTGCAGATGGGCTTTCGGCAGCTCAGAGACATCACGTTCACGCTCCATCCAAAGATCCTGCCGTACGCCCCAGCCGTCCCGGTAGCCGTTTCCCCTTTCGTGGTCTTGCTCGCACAAACAATCTGGCGAAAGCAGAGGGGGCACCCACCGAACTCGGCAGATGCCCCCAGGCCGTAAGACCGGCGCGGCGGACGGCGCAGCGGACGTCAGTCCCGCGCCTCCGCCAGCAGCTTCTGGATCCGGCTCACGCCCTCCACCAGGTCCTCGTCGCCCAGCGCGTAGGACAGCCGCAGATAACCGGGCGTGCCGAACGCCTCGCCCGGCACCACCGCGACCTCGGACTCCTCCAGGATCAGCGCGGCCAGCTCGACCGTGTCCTTGGGCCGCCGGCCCCGGATCTCCTTGCCGACCAGCGCCTTCACCGACGGGTACGCGTAGAACGCGCCCTCCGGCTCCGGGCACACCACGCCGTCGATCTCGTTCAGCATCCGCACGATGGTCTTGCGGCGCCGGTCGAAGGCCTCGCGCATCTTCGCCACGGCGTCCAGGTTCCCGGACACGGCGGCCAGCGCGGCGGCCTGGGCGACGTTGGACACGTTGGACGTGGCGTGCGACTGGAGGTTCGTCGCGGCCTTGACGACGTCCTTCGGGCCGATGATCCACCCGACACGCCAGCCGGTCATCGCGTACGTCTTCGCGACACCGTTGACCACGACACACTTGTCGCGCAGCTCGGGCAGCACCGCCGGCAGCGACACCGCGGAGGCGTCGCCGTAGACCAGGTGCTCGTAGATCTCGTCGGTCATGACCCACAGACCGTGCTCGACGGCCCAGCGGCCGATCGCCTCGGTCTCCTGCTCGCTGTAGACCGCGCCGGTCGGGTTCGACGGGGAGACGAAGAGGAGGACCTTCGTCTTCTCCGTGCGGGCCGCCTCCAGCTGCTCGACGGTCACCCGGTAGCCGGTCGTCTCGTCGGCGACGACCTCCACCGGGACACCGCCGGCCAGCCGGATCGACTCCGGGTAGGTCGTCCAGTACGGCGCGGGGACGATGACCTCGTCGCCCGGGTCGAGGATCGCGGCGAAGGCCTCGTAGATGGCCTGCTTGCCGCCGTTGGTGACGAGGATCTCCGAGACGTCCGGCTCGTAGCCCGAGTCGCGCAGCGTCTTCGCGGCGATCGCGGCCTTCAGCTCGGGGAGGCCGCCGGCCGGCGTGTAGCGGTGGTACTTCGGGTTCTTGCAGGCCTCGATCGCGGCCTCGACGATGTAGTCCGGGGTCGGGAAGTCGGGCTCACCGGCGCCGAAGCCGATCACCGGCCGCCCGGCGGCCTTGAGGGCCTTGGCCTTGGCGTCCACGGCGAGGGTGGCGGACTCGGAGATCGCGCCGACTCGGGCGGAGACCCGGCGCTCGGTGGGAGGGGTTGCAGCGCTCATGGGCCCCATCGTTCCAGACCGGAAACGCGCGCGGCACGGGGGTTTCACAGACTGAACAACGTCGGGCAAACCCTGGAACAACCGTGCGGATCGCCCGCGCGGCCTGCGCGATCTTCGGCTGATTCACGTCAGCCCGGCCCCCGCCCGCGCGGCGATCCGCCGCCAACGAGCCCTCCCGCGGGCCCTATCTGTTCGACGACCGGCCGCGGAGCACGTACACTCTCACCTCGTTGGCCTTCGGCAGGCCGCGCCCGTTCGGTGCACACCAAGCATCCGGACAGATGCGGTACGTTGGGGGACACACAAAGGGTCGTAGCTCAATTGGTAGAGCACTGGTCTCCAAAACCAGCGGTTGGGGGTTCAAGTCCCTCCGGCCCTGCTACACACTCCATCGCCAGGATGTGTGCGCATGTACGTACAGCAATGCATCGCCGTGCGGCTCAGACCGGGCGCGGCACGGCCACGACCCGGAATCAGGTGAGGACGAGTGACGGACGCCGTGGGCTCCATCGACATGCCTGATGCCCAGGACGAGGCGCCGGAGTCCAAGAAGGCCCGCAAGGGCGGCAAGCGTGGAAAGAAGGGCCCGCTCAAGCGGCTCGCCCTCTTCTACCGCCAGATCGTCGCGGAGCTGCGCAAGGTCGTCTGGCCGACCCGCAACCAGCTGACGACCTACACGACCGTGGTGATCATCTTCGTCGTCATCATGATCGGCCTGGTCACCGTGATTGACTATGGGCTCAGCAACGCCGCGAAGTACGTGTTCGGCTGAGCAGTCCGCGAAGAGCGCCGAGGTACCCGGCGCTCCTTTCGCATGTTCCACCCCCATGTATCCAGGAAGAAGCAGCCACCGTGTCTGACCCGAACGTGAACGACGCCATCGAGCCGGTCGAGTCCGTCGAGGACGAGCTCGACATCGTCGAGGGCGCGGACAGCGAGGACACCGAGGCCTCCGCCGAGGTCGAGGCTGCCGACGCCGTCGCGGACGACGCCGCCGAGGCGGAGTCCGAGGACGCCGAAGAGGCCGCGGAAGAACTCGAGGAAGAGCCCGAGGACGACCGCGACCCGATCGAGAAGCTCCGCGAGGAACTGCGGGTCCTGCCCGGCGAGTGGTACGTCATCCACACCTACGCCGGCTACGAGAACCGCGTGAAGACCAACCTCGAGCAGCGCGCCGTCTCGCTGAACGTCGAGGACTACATCTTCCAGGCCGAGGTGCCGCAGGAAGAGGTCGTCCAGATCAAGAACGGCGACCGCAAGACGATCAAGCAGAACAAGCTCCCGGGCTACGTCCTGGTCCGCATGGACCTGACGAACGAGTCCTGGGGCGTCGTCCGCAACACTCCCGGCGTCACCGGCTTCGTGGGCAACGCCTACGACCCGTACCCGCTGACCCTGGACGAGATCGTCAAGATGCTCGCCCCCGAGGCCGAGGAGAAGGCGGCACGCGACGCCGCCGAGGCCGAGGGCAAGCCCGCCCCGCAGCGCAAGGTCGAGGTCCAGGTGCTGGACTTCGAGGTCGGCGACTCGGTCACCGTCACCGACGGCCCGTTCGCCACGCTGCAGGCGACCATCAACGAGATCAACGCGGACTCGAAGAAGGTCAAGGGCCTCGTCGAGATCTTCGGCCGCGAGACGCCGGTCGAGCTCTCCTTCGACCAGATCCAGAAGAACTGACTTCCGGACTCACCGCTTCCGCGCAGGTCAGGCGATCGCTCCGGCGCTTGCCTGACCTGCTCGGTTTTCAGCCGCGCATCCATACCCGTTATCGTTGTGCGGTATGCCTGCATCCGGGTGGTCCCCGGGCGTGGGCAGGACCCGAATCGAAAGGACCCGGAGAGCTATGCCTCCCAAGAAGAAGAAGGTCACGGGGCTCATCAAGCTCCAGATCCAGGCCGGTGCCGCCAACCCGGCCCCGCCGGTCGGCCCCGCGCTGGGTCAGCACGGCGTGAACATCATGGAGTTCTGCAAGGCCTACAACGCCGCGACCGAGTCGCAGCGTGGCTGGGTGATCCCGGTGGAGATCACGGTCTACGAGGACCGCTCCTTCACCTTCATCACCAAGACGCCGCCGGCCGCCAAGATGATCCTGAAGGCCGCGGGCATCGAGAAGGGCTCCGGCGAGCCGCACAAGACCAAGGTCGCGAAGATCACGCGCGACCAGGTCCGTGAGATCGCCACGACCAAGATGCCCGACCTCAACGCCAACGACCTGGACGCCGCCGAGAAGATCATCGCCGGCACCGCCCGTTCCATGGGCGTCACGGTCGAGGGCTGAGCCCCAACCCCCATCAGCAGAAGTGGCAGGGCCTGCTCGGCCCGGACCACGACTCCTAAGAATCCACAGGAGCAGTAGTGAGCAAGCGCAGCAAGTCCCTTCGCGCTGCGGACGCCAAGATCGACCGGGAGAAGCTCTACGCCCCGCTCGAGGCCGTCCGTCTCGCCAAGGACACCTCCACGACCAAGTTCGACGGCACCGTCGAGGTCGCCTTCCGCCTGGGTGTCGACCCGCGCAAGGCCGACCAGATGGTCCGTGGCACCGTGAACCTTCCGCACGGCACCGGTAAGACCGCCCGGGTCCTGGTCTTCGCGACCGGTGACCGTGCCGAGGCCGCGCGTGCCGCGGGCGCCGACATCGTCGGCGCCGACGAGCTCATCGACGAGGTGTCGAAGGGCCGTCTGGACTTCGACGCCGTCGTCGCCACCCCGGACCTCATGGGCAAGGTCGGCCGCCTCGGCCGCGTGCTCGGTCCGCGTGGTCTGATGCCGAACCCGAAGACCGGCACCGTCACCCCCGACGTCGCCAAGGCCGTCACCGAGATCAAGGGCGGCAAGATCGAGTTCCGTGTCGACAAGCACGCGAACCTGCACTTCATCATCGGCAAGACGTCGTTCGACGACACCAAGCTGGTGGAGAACTACGGCGCGGCCCTGGAGGAGATCCTCCGTCTGAAGCCGTCCGCCGCCAAGGGCCGCTACATCAAGAAGGCCGCGGTCAGCACCACCATGGGCCCGGGCATCCCGGTCGACCCGAACCGCACCCGCAACCTCCTCGTCGAGGAGGACCCGGCCGCGGTCTGAGCCTCCCGGCTCACCCAACCGGTCACGGGCCCCGCACCTCTTACAGGTGCGGGGCCCGTTCCCTTTTCCGGTACGTACGCCGGTGGCCTGGGTTAACGTGCGGGAACCGGATGGGAACGGGGGGACGCATGCAGGGCACGACCGTGCGCCGCGTGGGCCTGGTGCTCGCGGCGACCACGCTGACGGGGGTGACCGCCTGCACGTCCCAGGACTCCTCCGACGGCCCCGGCCGCGGTGACCGCGCCGCACACGGCCGGGCCCTGGCGGCGCTGCGCTCCGCCGAGCGCGCCACCGAGTCCGCCCGGTCCGCGCGGGTCGAGTCCACGACGACCATGGGCTCGCTGATGTCCATGACGGCCGACGGCACCCTCGGCTGGAGCGACGGCATCACCGGCACCTTCACCATCAGATACACCGGCGGCACCGTCGCCGACACCATGCGCCGGCTCGGCACCACCTCGATGGAGGCCCGCTACCTGCCCGAGGCGTACTACGCGCGACTGGGCGAGAAGTTCGCCGAGCGGACCGGCGGCAGACGCTGGATCCGGTACGCGTACGAGGACCTCGACGCCCTCGCCGGCGGCTCCGGTGCCCACCTCGGCGACCAGATGCGCAGCACCACGCCCAACCAGTCCGTGAAGCTGCTGCTGTCCTCGGGCGACGTCAGGAAGGTCGGCGAGGAGACCGTCCGCGGCCGGTCCGCGACGCACTGGTCCGGCACGGTGGCGGCCGCCGACGTCACCGACACCGCTCTGCGCAAGCAGCTCACCGAGGCCGGTGTCACCACCGAGACCGTCGACATCTGGGTCGACCGGCGGAACCTGCTGGTCAAGAAGGTCGAGAAGGCACGGACGACCACCGGCCCGCTGACCCAGACCGCGCACTACGCCGACTACGGCGTGCCGGTCCGGGCCGAGCGGCCCCCGGCGTCCGACACCGGCGACTTCCAGGATCTGGTGCGCGAGCAGTCCGGCACACCCTGACCTCTGCGGCCTCTGCGACCTCTGCGCCGAATTCCGATGAACACGTGTGCCTGCTGGGATAGGCTCGCCGCCTTGCTGTGAAGCGAGCATGTATTCCTTGGGGGGAAACGATGAGGACATCCTTACCTGCCGCCGGCGCGTGCGCCCTGCTCCTCGCCGCCGGTGCCGTCGGCTGCGGATCCGCGGAGTCGCCGGAGATGACGCCCGCCGCGGCCGTCGCCAAGGCGGCGAAGAACACGGAGGACATCACGTCCCTCCGGTACCGCATGAAGGGCACGGTCCCGGAGTCGGGCCGCGTCGAGGGCGAGGCGTCCATGCGCCTCAAGCCCACGATCGCCATGAGCATGAAGATGCAGGCTCCCGACCAGGCCGCGGGGGAGTCCGTGGAGATCCGTCTCGTCGACAAGGCCATGTATCTCGGTGGGGGAGCCGAGATGGCCAAGGAGATGGACGGCAAGAAGTGGCTGAAGTTCGATCTGTCCGGCTCCGAGGCGGCCAAGGAGATCGACAAGATGGGGTCGCCGACCCAGGCCGAGCAGAACCCGGCGGCCGAGTCCACCTTCCTCACCGGCGCCAAGGACGTGAAGAAGGTCGGCAGCGAGGAGGTCGAGGGCGTCGAGACCACCCACTACTCGGGCACGGTCACCCTGGACGACCTGCGCGCCTCGCTCAAGGACGACAAGGCGGAGACCCGCAAGCAGCGCGAGAAGAGCGTCAAGCAGTACGAGAAGCTCGGCATCGACACGTTCACGATGGACATGTGGGTCGACGGCGAGGACCACACCAAGCAGTTCCGTATGAAGGGCCAGGCCGACAAGGGCCCGATGGACATGACCATCACCTTCCTCGACTACAACAAGCCGGTCACCGTCACGGCCCCGCCGGCCGAGGACGTCGCGGACCTGAGCGAGATGTTCAAGGAGCTGGACGAGGGCTGAACCGCCCCGCGCTGATCAGCCGTACGGGCGGATTTGCTTGACGGCGATCCGTTCCCGTACTCTCCTACAGAAGCCAAAGACCGCTGGTCGTTTACCGCGCGCTCATCAGAGGGCGCGGTGGCCGAAGGATCCGCTGACACGGCGGACGGCCCGCGCAGGTGACACAGGAGAAGCTCCCGGAGCCCGCCGCCTCGTGCGTGCGTGAAACCGGTCGAGCTACGCCCCGTGCGCTTGCGCCGGGGCGTTTCGTTTTCCCCAGTCCTCCTTCGGGTCCGCGCGGTCCGAATCACCCGGAAGGAGGCCGAGGCTCATGGCGAGGCCTGACAAGGTCGATGCCGTCGAGGAGATGCGGGACAAGTTCCGCAACTCCAACGCTGCTGTCGTTACCGCGTACACCGGTCTCACCGTCGCGCAGCTCCAGCAGCTGCGTCGTTCACTCGGTGAGAACGCTCAGTACCGTGTGGCGAAGAACACGCTGACCAAGATTGCGGCCAACGAGGCCGGGATCACGACGCTGGACGACCTCTTTGCGGGTTCGTCGGCCGTCGCCTTCGTGACCGGTGACCCGGTCGAGGCGGCGAAGGGTCTCCGTGACTTCGCCAAGGACAACCCCAACCTCGTCATCAAGGGCGGCGTCCTTGACGGCAAGGCGTTGTCCGCCGATGAGATCAAGAAGCTTGCGGACCTCGAGTCCCGCGAGGTTCTGCTCTCCAAGCTGGCCGGTGCCTTCAAGGCGAAGCAGTCCCAGGCTGCCTCCGTCTTCCAGGCGCTGCCGTCGAAGCTCGTCCGCACCGTGGACGCGCTCCGTGCCAAGCAGGACGAGCAGGGCGGTGCCGAGTAACTCGGCTCGCATCCCGGCCGCCGCTGCCTGAACGCGGCGACCGTCGCGGGCCAGTAGTACGCCCGCCTCACATGTACATCCGGCACCTGCCGAATTAGTGGAAGGACCGCCATCATGGCGAAGCTCAGCCAGGAAGACCTGCTCGCGCAGTTCGAGGAGATGACCCTCATCGAGCTCTCCGAGTTCGTGAAGGCGTTCGAGGAGAAGTTCGACGTCACCGCCGCCGCTGCCGCGCCGGTCGTCGTCGCCGGTGGTGCCGCTGGTGGCGCCGCCGCCGAGGCCGCTGAGGAGCAGGACGAGTTCGACGTCATCCTCACCGGTGCCGGCGACAAGAAGATCCAGGTCATCAAGGTCGTGCGTGAGCTGACCTCCCTGGGTCTGAAGGAGGCCAAGGACCTCGTGGACGGCGCCCCGAAGCCCGTTCTCGAGAAGGTCGCCAAGGACGCCGCCGAGAAGGCCGCCGAGGCCCTCAAGGGCGCCGGCGCCTCCGTCGAGGTCAAGTAAGACCCTCGGATCCGTCAGGGTCCACAACACGTCCCGCTGGACGTGTAACGCGTAAGCGCGGAAGAGCGATCATCCATCCGGGTGGTCGCTCTTCGGCGTTCTCGGGGGCGGGCCGCGGTTGCCTTGAAGCCCCGGTGACGGGGGGTATGGTGATCTTCGTCGTGTCTCCGGGCGGCCCCGGATCGGGCAGAGGGGCCTTGACGAACCGCACGCAGCGCGCAATTCTCAGGACGCGTCGTCACAGGATCCGAATCCGAGGCATGGATCGGCGACGAAGAGGGCAGTACTAACGTGCGTTGAGGGCAGCGCCTTGTCGCAGGAGTGGAACAACGAGGGTGAACACGGGTTCCAGAACCCGCACTGGACATCAGTGTGCCAAGTGGCTACACTGACCCTTTGCGCTGCCTGTTAGCTGTCCCCTGCCCGTCACCAGGGGTCTGCCCTCGCCCGAGCATCGATGACAAGACATGCCTGACCTGGCCTTTCGGCCCTGTGGGCACAGCTTGTCTCCATGTACGGGAGAGGGGCCGGTACGCGCGTAGTGAGTCCGAGCCCTCGGAAGGACCCCCTCTTGGCCGCCTCGCGCAACGCCTCGACCGCGAATACGAACAACGCCGCCAGCACTGCCCCGCTGCGCATCTCTTTTGCAAAGATCAAGGAGCCTCTTGAGGTTCCGAACCTGCTCGCGCTGCAGACCGAGAGCTTCGACTGGCTCCTCGGCAACACCGCCTGGCAGAGTCGGGTCGAGGAGGCTCTCGAGAACGGTCAGGACGTCCCCACCAAGTCCGGGCTCGAGGAGATCTTCGAGGAGATCTCCCCGATCGAGGACTTCAGCGGGTCGATGTCGCTGACCTTCCGCGACCACCGCTTCGAGCCGCCGAAGAACTCCATCGACGAGTGCAAGGACCGCGACTTCACGTACGCGGCCCCGCTCTTCGTCACGGCTGAGTTCACGAACAACGAGACCGGCGAGATCAAGTCCCAGACGGTCTTCATGGGCGACTTCCCGCTCATGACGAACAAGGGCACCTTCGTCATCAACGGCACCGAGCGTGTCGTGGTGTCGCAGCTCGTCCGTTCGCCCGGTGTCTACTTCGACTCCTCCATCGACAAGACGTCCGACAAGGACATCTTCTCCGCCAAGATCATCCCGTCCCGGGGTGCCTGGCTGGAGATGGAGATCGACAAGCGCGACATGGTCGGTGTGCGCATCGACCGCAAGCGCAAGCAGTCCGTCACCGTCCTGCTCAAGGCGCTCGGCTGGACCACCGAGCAGATCCTCGAGGAGTTCGGCGAGTACGAGTCCATGCGCGCCACCCTGGAGAAGGACCACACCCAGGGCCAGGACGACGCGCTGCTCGACATCTACCGCAAGCTGCGTCCGGGCGAGCCCCCCACCCGTGAGGCCGCGCAGACGCTGCTCGAGAACCTCTACTTCAACCCCAAGCGCTACGACCTGGCCAAGGTCGGCCGCTACAAGGTCAACAAGAAGCTGGGTGCGGACGCTCCGCTCGACGCGGGCATCCTGACCGTCGAGGACATCATCTCGACGATCAAGTACCTGGTGAAGCTGCACGCGGGCGAGACCGAGACGGTCGGCGACAGCGGTACGAACATCGTCGTCGAGACCGACGACATCGACCACTTCGGCAACCGCCGCCTGCGCAGCGTCGGCGAGCTCATCCAGAACCAGGTCCGTACGGGTCTGGCGCGTATGGAGCGTGTCGTCCGCGAGCGGATGACGACCCAGGACGTCGAGGCGATCACGCCGCAGACCCTGATCAACATCCGGCCGGTCGTCGCCTCCATCAAGGAGTTCTTCGGCACCAGCCAGCTGTCGCAGTTCATGGACCAGAACAACCCGCTGTCGGGTCTCACCCACAAGCGCCGTCTGTCGGCTCTTGGCCCGGGTGGTCTCTCCCGTGAGCGGGCCGGCTTCGAGGTCCGTGACGTGCACCCCTCGCACTACGGCCGCATGTGCCCGATCGAGACGCCCGAAGGCCCGAACATCGGTCTGATCGGCTCGCTCGCCTCCTACGGCCGGGTCAACGCGTTCGGTTTCGTCGAGACCCCCTACCGCAAGGTGTTCGAGGGCCAGGTCACCGACGAGGTCGACTACCTGACCGCCGACGAGGAAGACCGCTTCGTCATCGCGCAGGCCAACGCGCCGCTCACCGACGACCTCCGCTTCGCCGAGGCGCGCGTCCTGGTCCGCCGTAAGGGCGGCGAGGTCGACTACGTCGGTGGCGAGGACGTGGACTACATGGACGTCTCGCCGCGCCAGATGGTGTCGGTCGCGACCGCCATGATCCCCTTCCTCGAGCACGACGACGCCAACCGTGCCCTCATGGGCGCGAACATGATGCGTCAGGCCGTGCCGCTGATTAAGTCCGAGGCCCCGCTCGTCGGCACCGGCATGGAGTACCGCTCCGCGGTCGACGCCGGCGACGTGGTCAAGGCCGAGAAGCCCGGTGTGGTCCAGGAGGTCTCCGCGGACTACATCACCACCGCCAACGACGACGGCACGTACATCACGTACCGGCTGGCCAAGTTCGCCCGCTCCAACCAGGGCACCTCGGTCAACCAGAAGGTCATCGTCAACGAGGGCGACCGGATCATCGAGGGCCAGGTCCTCGCCGACGGTCCGGCCACCCAGAACGGCGAGATGGCGCTGGGCAAGAACCTGCTCGTGGCGTTCATGCCGTGGGAGGGTCACAACTACGAGGACGCGATCATCCTGTCGCAGCGCCTCGTGCAGGACGACGTCCTCTCCTCGATCCACATCGAGGAGCACGAGGTCGACGCCCGTGACACCAAGCTCGGCCCCGAGGAGATCACCCGGGACATCCCGAACGTCTCCGAGGAGGTCCTCGCCGACCTCGACGAGCGCGGCATCATCCGTATCGGTGCCGAGGTCGTCGCCGGTGACATCCTCGTCGGCAAGGTCACGCCCAAGGGTGAGACCGAGCTGACCCCGGAGGAGCGCCTGCTGCGCGCGATCTTCGGTGAGAAGGCCCGTGAGGTCCGTGACACCTCGCTGAAGGTGCCGCACGGCGAGATCGGCAAGGTCATCGGCGTTCGTGTCTTCGACCGCGAGGAGGGCGACGAGCTTCCCCCCGGTGTGAACCAGCTGGTGCGCGTCTACGTCGCGCAGAAGCGCAAGATCACCGACGGTGACAAGCTCGCCGGCCGTCACGGCAACAAGGGCGTCATCTCGAAGATCCTGCCGATCGAGGACATGCCGTTCCTGGAGGACGGCACCCCGGTCGACATCATCCTCAACCCGCTCGGTGTGCCGTCCCGAATGAACCCGGGTCAGGTCCTGGAGATCCACCTCGGCTGGCTCGCCAGCCGCGGCTGGGACGTCTCCGGTCTCGCGGACGACTGGGCGCAGCGCCTGCAGGCCATCGAGGCCGACCAGGTCGCGCCGGGCACCAACGTCGCCACCCCCGTCTTCGACGGTGCGCGTGAGGACGAGCTGGCCGGTCTGCTGAACCACACCATCCCGAACCGCGACGGCGAGCGCATGGTGCTCCCGACCGGTAAGGCGCCGCTGTTCGACGGCCGCTCCGGCGAGCCGTTCCCGGAGCCGATCTCGGTCGGCTACATGTACATCCTCAAGCTGCACCACCTGGTCGACGACAAGCTGCACGCCCGGTCGACCGGTCCGTACTCGATGATCACTCAGCAGCCGCTGGGTGGTAAGGCCCAGTTCGGTGGCCAGCGCTTCGGTGAGATGGAGGTGTGGGCGCTGGAGGCTTACGGCGCCGCGTACGCCCTCCAGGAGCTGCTGACCATCAAGTCCGACGACGTCACCGGCCGCGTGAAGGTCTACGAGGCCATCGTCAAGGGCGAGAACATTCCCGAGCCCGGCATCCCCGAGTCCTTCAAGGTGCTCATCAAGGAGATGCAGTCCCTGTGCCTCAACGTGGAGGTGCTGTCCTCGGACGGCATGTCCATCGAGATGCGCGACACCGACGAGGACGTCTTCCGCGCTGCGGAGGAGCTTGGCATCGACCTGTCCCGGCGCGAGCCGAGCAGCGTCGAAGAGGTCTGACGGGAGTCCGGAGGCCTTCGCGATGAAGGCCTCCGGCCCCAGGACCCCCGTATCAGACCCCATGACTTACAACCCTGAGAGGGATTGACGCATAGTGCTCGACGTCAACTTCTTCGACGAGCTCCGGATCGGTCTGGCCACCGCTGACGACATCCGTCAGTGGAGCCACGGCGAGGTCAAGAAGCCCGAGACCATCAACTACCGCACCCTCAAGCCCGAAAAGGACGGACTCTTCTGCGAGAAGATCTTCGGTCCGACCCGGGACTGGGAGTGCTACTGCGGCAAGTACAAGCGCGTCCGCTTCAAGGGCATCATCTGTGAGCGCTGTGGCGTCGAGGTCACCCGCGCCAAGGTGCGCCGTGAGCGGATGGGCCACATCGAGCTCGCCGCGCCCGTCACGCACATCTGGTACTTCAAGGGTGTTCCGTCGCGCCTGGGCTACCTGCTCGACCTGGCGCCGAAGGACCTCGAGAAGGTCATCTACTTCGCGGCGTACATGATCACGTACGTCGACGAGGAGCGCCGTACGCGCGACCTGCCCTCGCTGGAGGCCCACGTCTCCGTCGAGCGCCAGCAGATCGAGCAGCGCCGCGACGCCGACCTGGAGGCCCGCGCCAAGAAGCTCGAGACCGACCTGGCCGAGCTGGAGGCCGAGGGTGCCAAGGCCGACGTGCGCCGCAAGGTGCGCGAGGGTGCCGAGCGCGAGATGAAGCAGCTGCGCGACCGCGCGCAGCGCGAGATCGACCGTCTCGACGAGGTGTGGAACCGCTTCAAGAACCTCAAGGTCCAGGACCTGGAGGGTGACGAGCTGCTCTACCGCGAGCTGCGTGACCGCTTCGGCACGTACTTCGACGGCTCGATGGGTGCCGCGGCGCTGCAGAAGCGCCTGGAGTCCTTCGACCTCGACGAGGAGGCCGAGAAGCTCCGCGAGATCATCCGCACCGGCAAGGGCCAGAAGAAGACCCGTGCGCTCAAGCGCCTGAAGGTCGTCTCCGCGTTCCTGCAGACCAGCAACAGCCCCAAGGGCATGGTGCTCGACTGCGTGCCGGTCATCCCGCCGGACCTCCGCCCGATGGTGCAGCTGGACGGTGGCCGCTTCGCGACCTCCGACCTGAACGACCTGTACCGCCGTGTGATCAACCGCAACAACCGCCTGAAGCGGCTTCTCGACCTCGGTGCGCCCGAGATCATCGTGAACAACGAGAAGCGCATGCTCCAGGAGGCCGTCGACGCGCTGTTCGACAACGGCCGCCGCGGTCGCCCGGTCACCGGTCCCGGCAACCGCCCGCTGAAGTCCCTCAGCGACATGCTGAAGGGCAAGCAGGGCCGCTTCCGTCAGAACCTGCTCGGTAAGCGTGTGGACTACTCCGCGCGTTCCGTGATCGTCGTCGGTCCGCAGCTGAAGCTGCACCAGTGCGGTCTGCCGAAGGCGATGGCGCTGGAGCTGTTCAAGCCGTTCGTGATGAAGCGCCTGGTCGACCTGAACCACGCGCAGAACATCAAGAGCGCCAAGCGCATGGTCGAGCGCGGCCGCACGGTCGTGTACGACGTGCTGGAAGAGGTCATCGCGGAGCACCCGGTTCTGCTGAACCGTGCGCCCACGCTGCACCGCCTCGGCATCCAGGCCTTCGAGCCGCAGCTGGTCGAGGGCAAGGCCATCCAGATCCACCCGCTCGTCTGCACCGCGTTCAACGCGGACTTCGACGGTGACCAGATGGCCGTGCACCTGCCGCTGTCCGCGGAGGCGCAGGCCGAGGCCCGCATCCTGATGCTGTCCTCGAACAACATCCTCAAGCCGGCCGACGGCCGCCCGGTGACGATGCCGACCCAGGACATGGTCCTCGGTCTGTTCTTCCTCACCACCGACGGCGAGATGCGCGACCTCAAGGGCGAGGGCCGGTCCTTCGCCTCGGTCGCGGAGGCGATCATGGCCTTCGACGCGGGCGAGCTGTCGCTCCAGTCGAAGATCGACGTCCGCTTCCCGGTCGGCACCATCCCGCCGCGCGGCTGGACCCCGCCGACGCCCGAGCAGGGTGCCGAGGGCGACAGCGGCGAGTGGCAGCAGGGTGACCCGTTCCGGCTGAACACCACCCTGGGCCGCGCGCTCTTCAACGAGCTGCTGCCCGAGGACTACCCGTTCGTCGACTACGAGGTCGGCAAGAAGCAGCTCTCCGAGATCGTCAACGACCTCGCCGAGCGCTACCCGAAGGTCATCGTGGCGGCGACGCTCGACAACCTGAAGGCGGCCGGCTTCTACTGGGCGACCCGTTCCGGCGTCACCGTGGCCATCTCCGACGTCGTCGTCCCCGAGGCGAAGAAGGAGATCGTCCGCGGCTACGAGGCGCAGGACGAGAAGGTCCAGAAGCAGTACGAGCGCGGTCTGATCACCAAGGACGAGCGCACGCAGGAGCTCATCGCGATCTGGACCAAGGCGACCAACGAGGTCGCCGAGGCGATGAACGACAACTTCCCGAAGACCAACCCGATCTTCATGATGGTGAACTCGGGTGCACGAGGCAACATGATGCAGATGCGTCAGATCGCCGGTATGCGTGGTCTGGTGTCGAACGCGAAGAACGAGACGATCCCGCGCCCCATTAAGGCCTCCTTCCGTGAGGGCCTGTCCGTGCTGGAGTACTTCATCTCCACGCACGGTGCCCGTAAGGGTCTGGCGGACACCGCTCTGCGTACCGCCGACTCGGGTTACCTCACCCGTCGTCTGGTCGACGTCTCCCAGGACGTCATCATCCGCGAGGAGGACTGCGGCACCGAGCGCGGTCTGCGCCTCAAGATCGCGGACCGGAACGCCGAGGGCGGTCTGGTCAAGACCGAGGACGTCGAGACGTCCGTGTACGCGCGCTGCCTCGCCGAGGACATCGTGGTCGACGGGCAGGTGCTGGCCCCGGCCGGCACCGACCTGGGCGACGTCCTCATCGAGGAGCTCGTGCAGCGCGGTGTCGAGGAGGTCAAGACCCGCTCGGTCCTGACCTGCGAGTCCGCCGTCGGCACCTGCGCGATGTGCTACGGCCGTTCGCTGGCCACCGGCAAGCTGGTCGACATCGGTGAGGCGGTCGGCATCATCGCCGCCCAGTCCATCGGTGAGCCCGGTACCCAGCTGACGATGCGTACCTTCCACACCGGTGGTGTGGCCGGTGACGACATCACCCAGGGTCTGCCGCGTGTCGTCGAGCTCTTCGAGGCCCGTACCCCGAAGGGTGTCGCCCCGATCTCCGAGGCGTCCGGCCGCGTCCGGATCGAGGAGACCGAGAAGACCAAGAAGATCGTCGTCACCCCGGACGACGGCAGCGACGAGACGGCCTACCCGATCTCGAAGCGTGCCCGTCTCCTGGTCAGCGAGGGCGAGCACGTCGAGGTGGGCCAGAAGCTCACCGTGGGTGCCACCAACCCGCACGACGTGCTGCGCATCCTGGGCCAGCGTGCCGTCCAGGTCCACCTGGTCGGCGAGGTCCAGAAGGTCTACAACTCGCAGGGTGTGTCGATCCACGACAAGCACATCGAGATCATCATCCGGCAGATGCTGCGCCGTGTGACGATCATCGAGTCCGGCGACGCCGAGCTGCTGCCCGGCGAGCTGGTCGAGCGCTCGAAGTTCGAGACCGAGAACCGTCGTGTGGTCCAGGAGGGCGGTCACCCGGCCTCCGGTCGTCCGCAGCTGATGGGTATCACCAAGGCCTCGCTGGCGACGGAATCCTGGCTGTCGGCCGCCTCCTTCCAGGAGACGACCCGAGTCCTGACGGACGCGGCGATCAACGCCAAGTCCGACAGCCTCATCGGCCTCAAGGAGAACGTCATCATCGGTAAGCTCATCCCGGCCGGTACGGGTCTGTCCCGCTACCGCAACATCCGGGTCGAGCCGACCGAGGAGGCCAAGGCCGCGATGTACTCGGCCGTCGGCTACGACGACATCGACTACTCGCCGTTCGGCACGGGCTCCGGCCAGGCCGTTCCGCTGGAGGACTACGACTACGGTCCGTACAACCAGTAAGCGAGTCGCTTGAGTCGAAGGGCGGTCACCCTCAGGGGTGGCCGCCCTTCGGCGTTCCCGGGCGGGTGGGGAAGGGCCCCTACGCCGTCTCACCGGGCGTCTGCGGGCGTGCGGCCACGGGGGCGCGCCCGAGAGGCGCGTGCGTGTGCGGGAGCGCCGCTGTCGGCTGCCTGGCCGACATGCGACGGCCTGCCTCAGACGCACCGGTGCCGGAACCGCCGCTTCGGCGCATCATGGAAGGACTCCGGCCCTCGGGGAGGTGCTCCGTGTCGCAGCCGCACTATCCGTCTTGGCAGCCCTGGCAGGGCTCCGGCGCTCCGTCGATGCTGGCGTCGCACGCCGACCGCGAGCGGGCCGTGGACGTGCTCAGGGCCGGCTACGGCGAGGGGCGGATGGAGCAGGGCGAGTTCGAGAAGCGGGTCGGGAGGGCGTACGCGGCGCGGACGGTGGGGGAGCTGGCGCTGCTCGTCGCGGACCTGCCGCAGGGGCCGCTGCCGCAGCCGTCCCCGGTCCTGCCCGTGCCGGGGACGTTCCTGCCGGTGCCGCGGCCCAGGACCAACGGGAAGGCCGTCGCGGCCGGGGTGTGCGGGCTGTTGTGTGTGCCGACCATGGGGCTGACCGGTATTCCGGCCGTGGTGCTGGGGCATGTGGCCCGGGCCGAGATCCGCAGCCGGGGCGAGCTGGGGGACGGGCTGGCGCTGACCGGTCTGGTGCTCGGGTGGTTGTCCACGGCGGGTTGGGCACTCGTTCTGGTGTTGCTCACGGTGGTGTCCGTCGTAGCATCGTGAAGGTATGCAAAACGGACAGTCGCCGTCGAATTGAAGATCGGCAACGGCCGGGGGGCTTGACATGTCCCGCATGGCGATGCGGGCGGTGCCCATTTGTTTTGACCGCAGCGAATGCGGTAGGTACGCTCAGACCTTGTGCCTGGGGTGTGCCCTGGCTCGCGTGTGTGCCATGAACCGCACGGCGAGCCGAGACCGGCCACCGTAATCTGCGCTGTTTCTGCCTGGCGGCGGGAGTCCGCGGGATTCGACACACCCGACCGCGTGGGTCGGCGACGTTCCAGGTTAGCTTCACCATTCGGCACACAGAAACCGGAGAAGTAGTGCCTACGATCCAGCAGCTGGTCCGGAAGGGCCGGCAGGACAAGGTCGAGAAGAACAAGACGCCCGCACTCGAGGGTTCCCCTCAGCGCCGGGGCGTCTGCACGCGTGTGTTCACGACCACCCCGAAGAAGCCGAACTCGGCCCTGCGTAAGGTCGCGCGTGTGCGTCTGACCAGCGGGATCGAGGTCACCGCTTACATTCCGGGTGAGGGACACAACCTGCAGGAGCACTCCATCGTGCTCGTGCGCGGCGGCCGTGTGAAGGACCTGCCGGGTGTTCGCTACAAGATCATCCGTGGCTCCCTCGACACCCAGGGTGTCAAGAACCGCAAGCAGGCCCGTTCCCGCTACGGCGCCAAGAAGGAGAAGTAAGAATGCCTCGTAAGGGCCCCGCCCCGAAGCGCCCGGTCATCATCGACCCGGTCTACGGTTCTCCTCTGGTCACGTCGCTCATCAACAAGGTGCTGCTGAACGGCAAGCGCTCCACCGCCGAGCGCATCGTCTACGGCGCCATGGAGGGCCTGCGCGAGAAGACCGGCAACGACCCGGTCATCACGCTGAAGCGCGCTCTTGAGAACATCAAGCCGACCCTCGAGGTCAAGTCCCGCCGTGTCGGTGGCGCCACCTACCAGGTGCCGGTCGAGGTCAAGCCCGGCCGCGCCAACACCCTGGCGCTGCGCTGGCTGGTCGGTTACTCCCGCGCCCGTCGCGAGAAGACCATGACCGAGCGTCTCCTCAACGAGCTTCTCGACGCCTCGAACGGCCTCGGTGCGGCCGTGAAGAAGCGCGAGGACACCCACAAGATGGCCGAGTCCAACAAGGCCTTCGCGCACTACCGCTGGTAGTCGCTACCCACATCGAGACCGAGAGAAGACTGAAGCCTTATGGCTACCACTTCACTTGACCTGGCCAAGGTCCGCAACATCGGGATCATGGCCCACATCGACGCGGGCAAGACGACCACCACCGAGCGGATCCTGTTCTACACCGGCGTGTCGTACAAGATCGGTGAGGTCCACGACGGCGCCGCCACCATGGACTGGATGGAGCAGGAGCAGGAGCGTGGCATCACGATCACGTCTGCTGCGACCACCTGTCACTGGCCGCTCGAGGGCGACGACTACACCATCAACATCATCGACACCCCGGGTCACGTCGACTTCACCGTCGAGGTGGAGCGCTCCCTGCGTGTGCTCGACGGTGCCGTGACGGTGTTCGACGGTGTCGCCGGTGTCGAGCCGCAGTCCGAGACGGTGTGGCGTCAGGCCGACCGCTACGGCGTGCCGCGTATCTGCTTCGTCAACAAGCTGGACCGTACCGGCGCCGAGTTCCACCGCTGCGTGGACATGATCTCGGACCGCCTGGGCGCGCAGCCGCTGGTCATGCAGCTGCCGATCGGTGCGGAGGCGGACTTCAAGGGCGTCATCGACCTCGTGACGATGAAGGCCCTGGTCTGGTCGGCCGAGGCGACCAAGGGCGAGATGTACGACACCGTCGACATCCCGGACACCCACGCCGAGGCTGCCGAGGAGTACCGCGGCAAGCTGCTCGAGGCCGTCGCCGAGAACGACGAAGAGCTGATGGAGCTGTACCTGGAGGGCACCGAGCCCACCGTGGAGCAGCTCTACGCCGCGATCCGTCGTATCACCATCGCGTCCGGCAAGGGCGGCGGCACCACCGTCACCCCCGTGTTCTGCGGCACCGCGTTCAAGAACAAGGGCGTTCAGCCCCTGCTCGACGCGGTCGTGCGCTACCTGCCCACCCCCCTGGACGTCGAGGCCATCGAGGGCCACGACGTCAAGGACCCGGAGCAGGTCATCGCGCGCAAGCCGTCGGAGGACGAGCCCCTCGCCGCGCTGGCGTTCAAGATCATGAGCGACCCGCACCTCGGCAAGCTCACCTTCGTCCGCGTGTACTCCGGCCGTCTGCAGTCCGGCACCGCTGTGCTGAACTCGGTCAAGGGCCGCAAGGAGCGCATCGGCAAGATCTACCGCATGCACGCCAACAAGCGTGAGGAGATCGAGTCGGTGGGCGCCGGCGACATCGTCGCCGTCATGGGCCTGAAGCAGACCACCACCGGTGAGACGCTGGCCGACGAGAAGAACCCGGTCATCCTGGAGTCCATGGACTTCCCGGCGCCGGTCATCGAGGTCGCCATCGAGCCCAAGTCGAAGGGCGACCAGGAGAAGCTCGGCGTCGCGATCCAGCGCCTGGCCGAGGAGGACCCCTCCTTCCAGGTGCACACCAACGAGGAGACCGGCCAGACCGTCATCGGCGGTATGGGCGAGCTTCACCTCGAGGTGCTCGTGGACCGCATGAAGCGCGAGTTCAAGGTCGAGGCCAACGTCGGCAAGCCGCAGGTCGCGTACCGCGAGACGATCCGCAAGGCCGTCGAGAAGGTCGAGTTCACCCACAAGAAGCAGACGGGTGGTACCGGCCAGTTCGCTCGCGTCATCATCGCGATCGAGCCCATCGAGGGTGGCGACGCCTCGTACGAGTTCATCAACAAGGTGACCGGTGGCCGTGTGCCGAAGGAGTACATCCCTTCGGTGGACGCCGGTGCGCAGGAGGCCATGCAGTTCGGCATCCTCGCCGGTTACGAGATGACCGGTGTGCGCGTGACGCTGCTCGACGGTGCCTACCACGAGGTGGACTCCTCCGAGCTCGCGTTCAAGATCGCCGGTTCGCAGGCCTTCAAGGAGGCCGCGCGCAAGGCCAGCCCCGTGCTGCTCGAGCCGATGATGGCCGTCGAGGTCACCACGCCCGAGGACTACATGGGTGAGGTCATCGGCGACATCAACTCCCGCCGTGGCCAGATCCAGGCCATGGAGGAGCGGGCCGGTGCCCGCGTCGTGAAGGGCCTCGTGCCCCTCTCGGAGATGTTCGGCTACGTCGGCGACCTGCGCAGCAAGACGTCCGGCCGTGCGAGCTACTCCATGCAGTTCGACTCCTACGCCGAGGTTCCGCGGAACGTCGCCGAGGAGATCATCGCGAAGGCCAAGGGCGAGTAACGCACCGCGTCTACACGCCGTAGGCTTGACTCCGGAGCCTCGTGGGGCATTCCGCCGCAACAGCGGAGGGAATGCCCCGCGGATCCGGGCCATCCAGCAAAGATCACCTGGCGCCGATGAGTAAGGCGTACCAGAACCACTCCACAGGAGGACCCCAGTGGCGAAGGCGAAGTTCGAGCGGACTAAGCCGCACGTCAACATCGGCACCATCGGTCACATCGACCACGGTAAGACGACCCTCACGGCCGCCATTACCAAGGTGCTGCACGACGCGTACCCGGACCTGAACGAGGCCTCGGCCTTCGACCAGATCGACAAGGCTCCTGAGGAGCGCCAGCGCGGTATCACCATCTCCATCGCGCACGTCGAGTACCAGACCGAGACGCGTCACTACGCCCACGTCGACTGCCCCGGTCACGCGGACTACATCAAGAACATGATCACGGGTGCGGCGCAGATGGACGGCGCCATCCTCGTGGTCGCCGCCACCGACGGCCCGATGCCGCAGACCAAGGAGCACGTGCTCCTGGCCCGCCAGGTCGGCGTTCCGTACATCGTCGTCGCCCTGAACAAGGCCGACATGGTGGACGACGAGGAGATCCTGGAGCTCGTCGAGCTCGAGGTCCGTGAGCTCCTCTCCGAGTACGAGTTCCCGGGCGACGACGTTCCCGTCGTCAAGGTCTCCGCTCTGAAGGCCCTCGAGGGCGACAAGGAGTGGGGCAACTCGGTTCTCGAGCTCATGAACGCCGTCGACACGGCGATCCCCGAGCCCGAGCGTGACGTCGACAAGCCGTTCCTGATGCCGATCGAGGACGTCTTCACGATCACCGGTCGCGGTACGGTCGTCACCGGCCGTATCGAGCGTGGTGTCCTGAAGGTCAACGAGACCGTCGACATCATCGGCATCAAGCCGGAGAAGACCACCACCACGGTCACCGGCATCGAGATGTTCCGCAAGCTCCTCGACGAGGGCCAGGCCGGTGAGAACGTCGGTCTGCTCCTCCGTGGCATCAAGCGCGAGGACGTCGAGCGCGGCCAGGTCATCATCAAGCCGGGCTCGGTCACCCCGCACACCGAGTTCGAGGCGCAGGCCTACATCCTGTCCAAGGACGAGGGTGGCCGCCACACGCCGTTCTTCAACAACTACCGCCCGCAGTTCTACTTCCGTACGACGGACGTGACCGGCGTGGTGACCCTCCCCGAGGGCACCGAGATGGTCATGCCGGGTGACAACACCGAGATGAAGGTGGAGCTCATCCAGCCCGTCGCCATGGAGGAGGGCCTGAAGTTCGCCATCCGTGAGGGTGGCCGGACCGTGGGCGCCGGCCAGGTCACCAAGATCAACAAGTGAGTCCTCGGACTGGCTTGAGGGTCTACTGACCTGAGTGGCTCGAAGGGGCCCGTACGACTTCGGTCGTGCGGGCCCTTTTGCGTTGTCCCGCAACGGGCGCCGGCGAGCTGCGTTTCGTGTGGCGAGTCAGAAGCCCAGGTACGTGTTCTGGACGACGCAGATCCGCTCGGTGCGGACGACGTGGTCGGCCTGAGTGCTCATCGTGTCCACCTCCAGGGAGTGCCCTGGCCAGGCTGTCCCGCCCGGGTGGCAGGGGAGCGCGGCAACGTCGGCGGCAGTTGCTCTCCTCATGCGGCTTCCATGAGTTCGGTTCGACTGGCGCGGCAGTCGCGGCAGTGGCCGGGTTTCGGGGCGCGGAAGGCGCGGTCGCAGCCGTCGCAGGTCTGGAGGGGGTGCCGGGTGGGCGGCGATGGCGCCTGCGGTGCCCCGAAGGGCGGCGGTGGCGGCAGCTGGGCGGTGAGGCGGTGGGCGAGGAGGGCGGCCGGGCGGTGCAGGGGCTCCGGTGGGAGATCGGTCGTCAGGGCGTGCCGTACGGCGGCCGGGGTGACGTCCCGCTCCAGCCAGGCGGCGACGCCCGGGGCGAGGTGGGCGGTGTCGCTCGTGGACAGGAGGAGACGGGGGTCTTCGCGGCGGAGCCGGCTGAGGAGGTCCGTGGCCTGTTGAAGGAGGGCGGGGGCGGGGCAGGCCGGGCGCGGTACCGCGGGGAGGGGTTTGCCACCGGGTTGCCTCGTCCGCTTCCCCGGCGCCGGGCGCGGGGTGTCCGTACGGCTGTGGCCCGGCTGGTTGCAAGAGGTCGTGCGAGTGATGATCCGGCCGTCCGGGACGCGCTCGCGGGCGCGGCGCAGATAGCCGTGCGCCTCCAGCTCGCGCAGGGCGGCGGCGATGCGGGTGGTGCCCTCAGGGAACCGGGCCGCCAGGGACTTGATGTCGATGCGGGAGCCCGCCGGGAGCGACTGGATGTGCACCGAGAGCCCGATCGCGAGCAGCGACAGCTCCGGGTGCTGGGCCAGGTGGTTGCCGATCACCGTGAAGCGGGTGGTGTGGCGGGTGTTGTCGTGAACCAGGCCGCCGTGGGGGTTCCGTCGGTTCGGGTGCTTCTTTGCGGCAACCCGGGTGTGGGCGTGCGAGGGCACGTTAGGGTTCTGCGTATCCATCGGGAAGCTCCTACTTCCTCGGTGGTCAGGCCCTCGCACTGGGATTGCCGTCCCGGCGGGGGCCGTCGCATGTCTGCGGTTGTGTTGCGCTGAGCGTAGGGCAGGCAAGGGCCGTCGAATCCAGCTGAGTTGGCGATGTTCACCCGCGAGGGTGAGGCGGCCCGGCGGCTGGGAGGAGGGGTGGGGTTTGGTCGGGTTCTTTCACCCTTGTGGTCCTTGGGGGAGGGTGCCTGTGCTGCCGGAACTCAGACTTTCGGGCTCCGGTGAGAAGTCGATCTCCGCCCAGACCGTCTTGCGGGGCGGCAGGCCCCGGGTGACGCCCCAGCGGTCGGCGAGTGCGTCGACGAGGAGCAGGCCCAGGCCGAGTCGGGCCGTCGGCAGCCGATCTGCGCGGGTGTCCGTCACCTCGACGCGGAGGGTTCCGGCGACGACGTAGAGGAGCAGGCGGAAGTCGCGGCCGGGGGTTCGGCCGTGTGTCGCCGCGTTGACCGACAGCTCCGCGACGATCTGCCGCCCCGGGTCCAGCGGCAGTCCCCAGGTGCGCAGTTGTTCGGCGGCCAGGAGACGGGCCAGGCGGGCGCCGCGCGGGGTGGCGGAGAGCTGGAGGCTGAAGTGGCGGACAGAGGTGCGGAGTTCGGGGAAGTTCTGCTTCACGTCACTCAGCGTGGCCGTCCGCGCTTACCGTGAACAGTGACTCAGCGGGTGCGTACGGTGACTGTCCGGAGCTTGTCCGGCGTTGTCCGGGCTGTCGGGGCCGGGCGTAAGGGTAGGGCGCCGGGCACGGTCGTACGACGGCGGAAGGGTGCGGGATGACGGCGGTCGAGGCGGACTCGGGGCGGCTCAAGGGTGAGGCGGACGAGCCGGGTTGGGAGGTCGATCCCGACGACGAGTGGGGTGTCGCGGTCATCACGACCGTGGGGCGGCAGCTGAAGCTGCGGCGTGAGGCGGTGGGGATGCGGGCCGCGGAGTTCGGGGCGGCGGTGGGGTACGGCGAGGACATGGTCTACAAGATCGAGGGCGGGAAGCGGATTCCCCGGCAGGACTATCTGGTCAGGGCGGATGAGGTGCTGGGGGCGGGTGGGCTGATCGCGGCGGCTTGGGAGGACGTGAAGAGGGTTCGGTATCCCAAGAAGGTGCGGGAGCTTGCCAAGTTGGAGGGGCAGGCGGTGGAGATCGGGGTGTACGAAAGCATCAGCATCAACGGTTTGCTGCAGACCCCGGACCATGCACGTGCCCTGTTCGAGTCCTGGCAGCCCACGTACTCGGCGGACGAGGTGGAGCAACTGGTCGCCGCTCGCACGGCCCGGCAGTCCGTATTCGATCGGGCCCCGGCACCAGCGCTCAGTTTCATCCAGGAGGAGGCGACGCTGCGACGCCCGGTCGGGGGCACAATGGTCTGGCGTCAGCAGCTTGAGCGCCTGCTGGAGGTGGGGCGGTTGCGCAACGTCAGGCTCCAGGTGATGCCGACGAGCAGCGACGCCCACCCCGGTCTGAACGGGAGGATCGAGGTGCTGAAGTTCGGGGACGGCACTGCTGTGGGCCGGTCGGATGGTGCGTTCAACGGTCGACCGAGCAATGATCCCAAACAGGTCCGGATCCTCGAACTGCGGTATGGCACGATCCGGGCTCAGGCCCTTCCGCCACGGGAGTCGCTGGCCTTTATCGAGCAACTGCTGGGAGAGACATGATCCGCAACGCTGAACTGGCGTGGTTCAAGAGCAGCTACAGCAGTGGCCCCGACGGCGACTCCTGCGTCGAGATCGCCATAGGCCCCGAGACCGCCACCATCCACGTCCGCGACTCCAAGCACGCCACCCAGGGCCCCCGGCTCGCGCTCACGCCGGAGGCCTGGTCGGACTTCGTGGCCTTCGTCTAGTCCTCGTTCCTCAGGACGCGCACCGCGCGGTCGAACGCCGAGTCACGGTTCTTCGCGAACTCCTCCTTCGTGAAGACCGGTTCGGTCAGGTGGGGCGGGATGCCCGTGCCGTCGTAGGTCCGGCCCGTCCGGTTCAGGAACTCCTCGTTCGGGAGGATCGTCGTCATGCCGTTGGGCAGGTTGCGCACCATGACGTCGGAGAACACCCCCTGGGTCGGCTGCCCGACACGGACCGTGCCGCCCGGCCGGTCGATCAGGGCCTGCGTGAAGGACTCACCGGCGCTGACGGTCGTGCCCGAGGTCAGTACGGCGATGGGCCCGGTGTAGCGGGGCCCGGCCGCCGGTACGACCCGGATGGGCTCGGGGCGGGTGTGCCGGTCCGGGTCCGTGGGGTGGTTGCGGGCGCGCTTGGCGTAGGCGACGTAAGGCTTGTCCGTGAGGCGTTCGGCGATGTGGATGCCGAGGGCGTCGGAGCCGCCGCCGTTGATACGCAGGTCGATGATCAGGCCCTTGAGCCGCCGGATGCGGTCGGTGGTGAGGATCGTGTCCAGGGCCTTGTCGAGTTCGGCGAGGTGGACGGGATAGGGGGCGCCGTCAGGGGCGTAACCGCCGAAGCCGGAGATGCGGAGGTAGCCCTGGCCGGTGGCGCGGCCGGCCAGGTCGGCGTAGGTGATGCGGCCGTTGGCGAAGTCCTGGCGGTACGGGGCGCTCTTGAGGTCGCGTTCGGTGATGAACTTCTTGACCTTGGTGTCCAGTTCCTCACTGGGCGGTTGGGTGCCCGGCCGGACCTGGGCGAAGACCTGGTTCCCGTCCCGGACGGCGACATGGGCGTCGTGGAGGGGCCGCACCATGTCGCTGAAGATGCCGAAGAGCTCCTTGCGGGTGGTGTCCTGGTGCACCTTCGGCCGGTACCGGTCCCTCATGTCCTGCCAGTCGACGCCCTTCGCGGCGAAGAAGGGGTAGTTCTCGGCGAAGGAGTGCCAGAAGACGTCGAAGGCGGTGCGGGGGTCCTGGGGGGTGGGGCGGGTGCAGGCGGCCGGCAGTTCCTGGATCCGCCGCAGCGAGCGGTGTCCGACCGAGGTGTCGTAGCCGAGGGTGGCGCGGTTGGCGCCGGGGCCGGGCCGGACGGTCAGCGTGGCGCCGTCGGCGGTCGCGTAGGTGCGGGGGCCGGTCCGCCGAGCACTGTCACCTTTGAGGCAGCTGACGGACGTCGTCTGGAACTCCTGGAGGGTGTCGCCGTCGAGGGAGAGGACGGTGCCGTAGCCGTCCATGCGCCAGAGCGCGCCGGTGCCCGGTGCGTCGGGGGCGGAGGTGGCCGTGGCGGGCGCCGTGGCGACTGCGGTGAGGGCCAGGGCGAGTGCGGTGGCGGTGGTGGTGCGCACGGATGGGTTCCCCCTGCTGTGTGGTCGGTGCCCCTACGGTGCCTGGGGGAGTGGGCCGCGAGCCATCCGGTGGGCCGGAGGGCGGGGGTGGGGACATCCCCCGGCAGGTTCGCCCCTGCCGGGCCGTGACACTGGAGCATGACTTCAGATGCGTCGCGCGACGAACTCGACCTGGACGCGATCGAGGACCTGTGCAGGTCCGCCACCCCAGGGCCGTGGCACGTCAGGAACCTCGACGACGACCACGCCATGAACCTGGTGGCGGTCAGCACGGTGCCGGACACGGGCCGTGCCGAGCGGTGGCCCGCCTTCGACCACCGGGAACTGATCGCGGCCACCCTCGTCCAGCAACCTCGTTACGTCGACTGCGCCGACGGCCTCTGGGACCAGAACGCCGCGTTCATCGCCATGGCCAGGCAGGCGGTGCCAGAGCTCGTGGCAGAGGTCAGGCGCCTGCGGTGGCTCGTGGAATTCGGGGCGTGCCCCACGGCCGGCACGACAGGCACGGAGTTCGTGATGCCCCTCGACGACGAGATGCTCGTGTACTTCCGGCAGATGGTGGACGTACTGGTGGAACGCGTCGGCGTCGGCCGCGCGGAGGCGGTGGCCAGGATCAACGCGGTGTACGGGACGCGGGAGTCGGTTGCTTTCGGTGTGGGCCTGATGGGTCACGAGCTCCCGGAGTACTGGGCCTACGGGACCTACTACAGCCCGGACCACCGGGACCGTCTTCCCATCGGAGACCCGACCGCCGACGCGGACATCGACTTCGGCACCCACCCTGTCCGCCCGGCACCTCCGAAGGACTCACCGTTCTGGACACTGGATGAGTAGTGGCACGATGTGCGCACACGTGATCGAGCGAACGGGGAGACCGGCGTCATGGCCCGCTACATGGAGACACTGACCGTCGAGCGGGGCGGTTTCCGGATCAAGGTGCCGGAGTCCTGGTGGGAGTTCGACGTACGGCCGGAGTCGCGGGACGACTCGATCCGGCGGATGGTGAGCGAACGGGTGCGGCAGCGCCCGGAGTTGGGTCAGTACCGGGACGCCTACGTCGACTTCCTCCAGAAGGCCGCGGCGGACGCCTGGAAGTCGGGCGCGATGTACTGCGGCTGCATGGCGGAGAGCTTCGGCGGGGACACGCCGATCACGGGTTCGGTGACCGTCTCCCTCGTCGGCGGCCGCAACGAGCGCGGTGAGCCGCTGTCGAACGACCCCGCCGTCATCGCGAGCCAGCTCGCGGTCAAGGAGGCGAAGCGGGAAGGCGACTCCTGGCGGAAGGTCACGACCGTCGACATCCCGGGCGTCGGCCCGGCCGCGCGCACGCACGGCATCGAGGACGTCGAGGTTCCCGGCGACGCCCTCAACCGCACCATCCGAGCCGTCCTGATGCAGACGTACATCCCTGTCCCGGGCCAGGAGGGCAAGGTCGCCCTGGTCGCCGGCAGCAGCCAGGTCCTCGACCTCGCGGACTCGTTCTTCGACATCTTCGACGCGATCACGTCGACGTTCCGGTTCACGGGCTGATGTCCCCCGGGTGGGACTGGGAGCGTGGCGAGAGCCTGCTGGCGCTCGACAACCCCGAGGAGTGGGACGCCGCATTCGAGCGTGGCGAGGCCGGTCTCGGGACGGCGGTGATCGGCCTGGCGTTTCACTGTCCGCTGGCGGACGTGTCCCCGAGGATCGTCAGGGCGATGTGGTTACCGGACCCCGGTCAGCGCGGGTTCGCGTTCACGGCGGCGGGACATGCGGCCAGGCTCAACGGGGAGCTGACCCCGGAGCTGTACGCGGCTCTGCGCGCCGAAGGCCCCGGTGGTTTCGCCGAGAACGCCATCGGGGACACGCTCACCTTCGTGCCGTTCCGGGAACTTCCGGCATGGTTCAAGTGGCGGTGGGCGTACGAGGCCGTGCGGAACAAGCTGGAAGCCTGGTGGTTGCGGTCCGTGTATGCCGTCGAGGACGTCTGGAGGGCTGCGCGCGGACGCGGCGCTTGATGCCGGTCTTCGTGGTTCAGGATCCGGACCCTGCCTTTCCGTCGAACGGTTGTGCCTTGTAAGTTCACGTGTGCATACGGTTGTTGACGTTGGTGTGCGCGTGACGGGGGTTGCGGTATGGCGGGGCACAGGCCTTCGGACTGGCATGTCCTGGACTTGGACAAGGATCCGACGCCGGGTGATCCGCAGCGGGTGCGCACACTCGCGAAGACCCTGCACGACTTCGCCGATGATGTCTCCGACGCGTTGCGTCTGGTCAAGGGGATGGCGGGGGAGGGCACGCTCCTGGAGTGGGCGGGGAAGTCGGCGGATGTCTTCAAGGAGGACTTCGCGGATGTGCCGAAGAACCTCAAGAAGCTGAAGAAGTCCTATGAGATGTGCGGGGATGCGCTGGCGGACTTCTGGCCGAAGCTGGAGCGGGCGCAGTCGCTGGCGGACAAGGCCCTGCGCAAGGGCCGTGAGGCGCGGGACACCCTCTCCTCGGCCCAGTCCCGTCTGACGTCGGCGGACTCGTGGGTGACGCGGGCCGGCAAGGAGGCGGACAAGTACAAGGACGACCCGCCGGGCAGTAAGTCCGACGCGGACAAGCCGGATGAGGCGAAGGTCCGCGCCGCGACCCGGGACGTCCAGCACGCCAAGTCGGCCCAGTCCAAGGCGCAGTCGGACGTCTCCGACGCGCAGGACGCGCTGGCGGCGGCGAAGAAGATGGCCGAGGACGCGCGCAAGATGCGTGACGAGGCGGCCCGCGAGGCGAAGTCGAAGATCGACGAGGCCTCCGACGCCGGCATTCAGAACCGGTCGTGGTGGGAGGAGGTCGGTGACTGGTTCACCGACAACTGGGACACGATCGTCGCGGTGTGCAAGGTCGTCGTGACCGTCGTAGGCATCGTCGCGATGATCATCGGCGGTCCGATCCTGGGTGCGATCGTGCTGATCGCGGCCGCGGTGGTCCTCGCGGACACGCTCTACAAGTACTCCAAGGGGCGGGCGTCCCTCTGGGATGTGGGGCTGGCAGCGCTGGACTGCATACCGGGCATGAAGGGGCTGACCACGCTCGGGGGGCTGGCCAAGGGACTCAAAGTGCTCGGCAGGGGCGGCCTCAAGGGCATGGCCCTGGGCGTCAAGGGACTCGGCAGGAGTGCCAAGGGCCTGGTCGGGGACGGTGCCGGGGGGGCTTACAACCGTCTGAAGACCAAGATCTTCGGTTGCGGTGACCCCGTCGACATAGCAACGGGCGCGATGTATCTGCAACAGACGGATGTCGAACTTCCCGGCCTGTTGCCTCTCGTGTTCACACGCCGTGGCTCCTCGAACTTCCGCTGCGGATGGTGGTTCGGTCCGACATGGTCCTCGACGCTGGACCAGCGGCTTGAGGTGTCCGGCGACAGCGCCGTCTTCGTGACCGAGGACGGCATGTTGCTCACCTATGAGACCCCCTCCACCACCGGCGCTTGCTCCTATCCGGACCAGGGACCTCGCTGGCCGCTCACCCTCCTCGACGGCGGCGGCTTCGAGATCCAGGACCACGACACCGGACTCACACGGACCTTTGCGCCCGCGGTACGAGGTCTCTCACTGCTGCACGAGATATCCGACCGGAACGGCACCTCCATCACGTTCGACTACGACCCGGACGGCACGCCGCTCGCCATGCGGCACTCCGGTGGGTACCACCTGACGTTCATGGTGGCCGACGACAGGGTTCGTGCGCTGCATCTGCGTGGGGCCGGCGAGGGCGGAGCCGACGTCACCGTCAAGCGCTTCCTCTACACGGACGGTCGACTCACTGGAATCGTCGGATCCGCCGGGGCCCCGCTGAGACTCACCTATGACGACCAGCATCGGATCACGGCGTGGACCGACACCAACGGCAGTTCGTACCGCTACTCCTACGACGAGCACGGCCGTTGCACGGCGCAGGGCGGTGAGGCCGGCCATGTCTCCTTCACCTTCGCCTACGACGGCATCGATGGAGACCGGCCAGGTCATAGGGTCACGACGGTGACGAGCGCTTCCGGCGCTCAGAGCCGCTACGTCATCAACGCCGACTCGCAGGTGGTGGCCGACGTCGACCCACTCGGCGGCCGGCGGACAAGGACGTACGACAGTAACCATCACCTCCTGTCGCACACCGATCCGCTGGGCAGGACCACGCGGGTCGATTACGACGATGAGGGCCGCTGCGCGGCGGTCGTGCGTCCTGACGGCGCTCGCAGCGAGTACACGTACAACGCACTCGGCCTGGCCGTGCTGGTCGCTCTACCCGACCGCACGTCTGTCCGGAGTTCCTACGACGAGAAGGGGAACCGCACAGCGGTAACAGACCCCGATGGTGCCACGATCAAGTACGCGTATTCGGCGGGTGGGCACCTGCGTGGAGTGACGGACGCCCTTGGGCACACGACGACGATCCGCACCGACACGTTGGGGCTACCCGTCGAGATCACTGATCCGCTGGGGGGTGTGATCCGCCACGAACGCGACGCGTTCGGACGCACTGTCAGGTTGACGGACCAGATGGGGCACGTCACGAGTCTTGAATGGTCCGTCGAAGGATGGCTGACCCGACAGACGGATGCCGATGGCACGGAGACGTGGGAGTACGACGGTGAGGGAAACTGTCTCCGCCACGAGGACACCGCCGGTCATGTGACCACTTACGAGTACACGCACTTCGACCTGCTGTCGGCCCGTACGGATTCCGCAGGAACGCGGTACACCTACTCATATGATGCGGATCTGCGCCTCAACCAGGTGACCGCGCCCACAGGCGATACTTGGCAGTACATCTATGACGCCGCCGGCCGAATGGTGTCGGAGACGGACTTCGACGGTGCGACCACCCGATGCGCCTATGACCTTGCTGGGCAGCTCATCGCGCGAACGAATTCCATGGGCCAGACCATTCACATGGAACACGACGTTCTGGGTCGCATGCTCCGAAAGCGCCTCGATGGAAGGACCACACACTTCCGATACGACATGGGCGGCCGCCTCACCGAGGCGATGAGTCCGGATGCAACGGTCACCATGACCCACGACGAGACGGGGCGGATCCTCACCGAGACGACCAACGGCCGTCGTCTGACTCACACTTACGACCTGACGGGGCGTCGGCGGAGCCGCGTCACCCCCAGCGGTGCCGTGAGCAGCTGGAGCTATGACTCGGCGGGCAGCGCCGTCGAGCTCGTCAGCTCGGGAAACCCCATGAGCTTCGACCGGGACGGTCTGGGACAGGAACTGGCACGCCGGTTCGGCGACCGCACGGTACTCGCCAGCACGTACGACCCGCGCGGACGTCGGCTCACCCAATCTCTGGTTCACGACGGACACACGCGAGGACGGCGTCGCTACAGCTACCGGTCCGACGGATACCTCACCGGCATCGAGGATTCGGCCGAGGGGCGCAGTGGCTACGAGACGGACCCGACGGGACGCGTGACCGCGGTGCATGGCCCGAAGGGCACGGAACGTTACGGCTACGACGCACAGGGGAACCAGACGCAGGCGTCCTGGCCGGCCGTGTTCCCCGGGCAGGAAGCGGTGGGCGACCGCAGGTACCGGGGGTTGCGTCTGGAGAGGGCCGGCGGCGTGCGTTACGAGTACGACGCGCAGGGACGCATCACGCTGCGGCAGAAGACACAGCTGTCGCGCAGGCCGGACACCTGGCGTTACGAGTGGGATGCCGAAGACCGTCTGACGGCAGTCACAACCCCCGATGGCACCCGCTGGACGTATCTCTACGATCCGCTCGGGCGTCGTATCGCCAAGCAACGGCACACCGCGGACGGTGTCGGCGTCGCGGAGCGCACGGACTTCGTGTGGGACGGCACCACGCTGTGCGAGCAGAAGACGTGGTCCGCCGATCAGCCGCAGGCAGTCGTCTTGACGTGGGACCACCAAGGGCAGCACCCCGTAGCCCAGACCGAACGCATCCTGGATGCGGACGCCGGACACCAAGAAGTCGATCGACGATTCTTCGGCATCGTGACCGACCTCATCGGCACCCCCACCGAACTCGTCGATGAGGAAGGCGAGACAGCTTGGTACGCGCGGGCGACTCTCTGGGGCGCCACCACCTGGAGTCGCACCGCGCGCGCTTACACCCCACTGCGTTTCCCCGGGCAGTACTTCGACCTGGAAACCGGTCTCCACTACAACGTCTTCCGTTACTACGATCCCGAGACCGCTCGTTACCTCAGTAGTGATCCTCTGGGCTTGGCCGCGAGCCCGAACCCCGCCACCTATGTCCACAATGCGTTGACGTGGTCGGATCCGCTGGGGCTCACTCCTTGCGAGGACGCCGCCAGACAAGCCGCGGCCCGAAACGAGACGGTGCTGGGCCCGAACGTGCCCGCGCGGACCGAAGCATCCGTCGGCAGCGCCGCGAGTCACAATTACAAGAAGACATTCTTCGATGCGCATCCCGGGCTCAAGGGGAAGGTTGTCGTCCATCACGCAATCGAGCAGCAGGTACTGAAACGATACCCTGGTCTGTTTTCGGCGGACGAAATGCACTCCTTGGAAAATCTGCGAGGAATACCAAAGGGTGACATCAACAGCAGGGTCCACCTGAGTCAGATCCGTGTCGAGTGGAACAGGTTTTACGATGCGAACCCTAACCCGACTCGGCAGGAAGTGCTGGATCAAGTGACGCGGGTCGATGATATGCTCGGCAACTGGTTCAGCCCGCGCATCCGTTAGTCGTGCACGGAAAGATTGGTCCGAAATATGTGGCGTGAGATCCTTGAGGCATTCCCGTCGGCGGAACTTCGTGGCCCCGTTGATCCCAGTGCTCTCGAGCGGATCGAAGGGGCCCTCGGTCAGTCGCTTCCCGGTGATCTCCGGTCGTTCTTGCTCGAGAGCGACGGACTTTCCGACGAGTACGGCACCGAGGTCGTATGGTCCGCAGAGCGGATTATGGATGACAATCTCTCGTTTCGCGGCGATGAGCAGTACCGCTCGCTGTACATGTCTTTCGACCCTCTGATCTTCTTCGGCGACAACGGCGGTGGTGATCAGTTCGCCTTCGTGCGGCTGCCTGAACGTAATGAGGTGTTTGTCTGGGACCACGAGACGGACAGCCGAAATCTCGTGGCTCCGACTCTCGAGAGCTACGTGCGCAGCGCGCTCGAGAGTGATGGCGAGGACTGGTACCGGTAGTTGGGTGACGAGTTCCGCACATGACGGACATAAGCGGGGAACTGAGTCGCCTTTCCGCCCTCGGTGTGCTCACCGGCCAAACCGTCGAGAGGGTTCTCGATGCCTCCGGCTGGGAAGGCGAGCGCAGGAATCCGGCGAAGCAGTGGGCGACGACGTGGCGCCGCGATGACGCGCACGCTTGGATCCAGGGCGACGGCCCGGTGGAGGTGGAGTTCACGCTCTGGTACCGGGAGGTCGAGGACGAGCGGCCGGACCCGGACACCTACATCGACGAGCTGTACGACGCCGCGTCCGCCGAACTCCCTCGCGTTGCCGCCCAGTTGGAGTCTGGAGTGCTCGGGGCGCGCCTCGAGACCGTGGACGAGGACCTGACGGACGGGGCGGACTACATCGATCACACCGCCTGGCGGATCGGGGACAAGGTCCTCCTGGCCGGCGTCAAGCATGACGACACCGACGCACCCGTTCAGCTGGTGGTCGTGATGCGGGGCCACGACACAGGCGAGCAGGACGACGCGGGGGAGTGGCTCTGACGCGCAGCCTGGAGTGCGGCGACGACCGGGTCGCCCCGGCCCGAGCCGAGCCCCTTGCGCGGGCGGTCTTCGCCGCCCTGGGAGGCGTCGTGGAGATCGGCGCCGTCCGGGCTGCCGGAACCTGGCTGCTCCCCGACGTCTCGGTCGGGGCGTTCCTCGCACCCCGGCAGGAGGACCTGCGCCGTCTCCTGGAGGGCGTGCGGGTGGTCGGGCGGTTCTCCGGAGAGGTCATGGCCGTCGCCGACGATCTCGGGTACTTCGCGGACCACGAGGTGCCCGCGGCCTCCCTGCTGCTCTGGTCCGAGGGGATCACCGGCGTTCCCGAGCCCTCGGAGCGGCTGGAGGAGCCCGAGCCGGTGCGGCGCATGTGCCGTATCGGGGCCGATCTTCAGCTGACCCGGCTGCTTCAGGCCCTGGTCACCGCCGCCCTCGCCGCCGGCACCGAGCCGGGGGAGGGAGCCGCCGGGATCGCGGAGATCCTCCGTGTCGCGTGCGGCCTCGTCGAGCCGGGCCGGGCCGGGGTCACCCCCGCCGATGTCCACCGCATGTGGCGCGTCGCCCACCTGCCCGGCATCCTGCGCCCGGCGTCCGACGCACCCGAGTGGGGGAAGGCCGGCTTCCGGGCCTACGACGCAGACCTGGAGCGGCTCCTGCGGGGGCAGGAGCCCGGGGCGGTCCGGGCTTGTGTTTGACCTGCGTCACCCCCGGGGTATTCTCCTCGGCTCGATTGGCGTCGGCCCTGCCCCATATGGCAGACTGTCCGAGTTGCTCGGTCGAGTGTTGATGCTGTGCGCCTCCCGCCGGGGGGACCGGAAGCGAGTCCCACAGTACTCGTCGCCCTAACTGCCACCACGGCAGCGCTGGGGCGGACGTACGGGAATCTTTCGGGAAGTGCGGTGCGGCACTGGCCAGGCACCCGGTGGGCCTTCGCCCCCGGTCTGCGGTTCCGGAAGGGCCGTGCGCATGCCCAGCAGGGATGTTCGAACAAGGGACATCTGTGTCAGCGGCAGTGCGACACGCCCGACCGCGTGGGTCGGAGGAGCGAAGGCAGCAGAAGGAATCCGCCGGGTTCCAGAGCGTAAGAAGAGACAGGACTACTGAGTAGCCATGGCGGGACAGAAGATCCGCATCCGGCTCAAGGCCTACGACCACGAGGTCATCGACTCCTCGGCGAAGAAGATCGTCGAGACGGTGACCCGCACTGGTGCGTCGGTCGCGGGCCCGGTGCCGCTGCCCACTGAGAAGAACGTGTACTGCGTCATCAAGTCGCCGCACAAGTACAAGGACTCGCGCGAGCACTTCGAGATGCGCACGCACAAGCGCCTGATCGACATCCTCGACCCGACCCCCAAGACCGTTGACTCTCTGATGCGACTCGACCTCCCGGCCGGTGTCGACATCGAGATCAAGCTCTGAGGCCGGTGATCTGAACGATGGCTAAGCAGATCAAGGGCATCCTGGGCGAGAAGCTCGGCATGACGCAGGTGTGGGACGCGAACAACCGTGTTGTTCCGGTCACCGTCGTCAAGGCCGGCCCCAACGTCGTCACCCAGGTCCGCACGAACGACGTCGACGGCTACGAGTCCGTCCAGATCGCGTTCGGCGAGATCGACCCGCGCAAGGTGAACAAGCCCCTCAAGGGCCACTTCGCCAAGGCCGACGTCACTCCCCGCCGCCACCTCGTCGAGATCCGTACCGCTGACGCCAGCGAGTACACCCTCGGCCAGGAGATCACCGCCGAGGTGTTCGAGGCCGGCATCAAGGTCGACGTGACCGGCAAGAGCAAGGGCAAGGGCTTCGCCGGTGTCATGAAGCGTCACAACTTCAAGGGCCTCGGCGCCGGACACGGCACCCAGCGCAAGCACCGCTCGCCCGGTTCCATCGGTGGCTGCGCCACCCCGGGCCGTGTGTTCAAGGGCCTCCGCATGGCGGGTCGCATGGGCAACGAGCGGGTCACCACCCAGAACCTGACCGTCCACGCCGTTGACGCGGAGAAGGGTCTGCTGCTCATCAAGGGCGCGGTTCCCGGTCCGAACGGCGGCCTCGTCCTGGTCCGCACCGCGGCCAAGGGGGCCTGAGGTACCGATGAGCACTGTTGACATCCTTTCGCCTGCCGGCGAGAAGACCGGTAGCGTCGAGCTCCCCGCGGAGATCTTCGGCGTGGAGAAGATCAGCATCCCGCTGATCCACCAGGTCGTCGTCGCGCAGAACGCCGCTGCCCGTCAGGGCACGCACAAGACCAAGACCCGCGGCGAGGTTCGCGGTGGCGGCAAGAAGCCGTACCGCCAGAAGGGCACCGGTCGCGCCCGTCAGGGTTCGACCCGCGCGCCGCAGTTCGCCGGTGGTGGCGTCGTGCACGGTCCCGTGCCGCGTGACTACTCGCAGCGGACCCCGAAGAAGATGAAGGCTGCCGCCCTGCGTCACGCCCTCACCGACCGGGCCCGCCACAACCGCATCCACGTCGTCTCCGGCGTCGTCGAGGGTGAGAACCCGTCGACGAAGGCCGCCAAGACGCTGTTCGGCAAGATCTCGGAGCGCAAGAACCTGCTCCTGGTCGTCGACCGCGCCGACGAGGCCGCGTGGCTGTCCGCCCGCAACCTGCCCCAGGTCCACATCCTGGAGCCGGGCCAGCTGAACACGTACGACGTTCTCGTCTCGGACGACGTGGTCTTCACCAAGGCCGCCTTCGAGTCCTTCGTGTCCGGCCCGAAGGCCAATGACACCGAAGGGAGCGAGGTCTGATGGCCATCCGTCACCCCGCAATCGCCTCCAAGGCCGCGAAGAAGGCCAAGGCCGCTCGCGTCGCCAAGGCGCGTCGCCACGCGACCGAGGGCAAGAACACCGTCGAGACCCCGCTGAGCAAGTCCTTCACGGACCCCCGTGACGTGCTGCTCAAGCCGGTCGTCTCCGAGAAGAGCTACGCGCTCCTCGACGAGGGCAAGTACACGTTCATCGTGGACCCGAGCGCCAACAAGACCCAGATCAAGCAGGCCGTCCAGGCGGTCTTCTCGGTCAAGGTCACCGGGGTCAACACGATCAACCGCCAGGGCAAGCGCAAGCGGACCCGCACCGGCTTCGGCCAGCGCGCGTCCACCAAGCGCGCGATCGTGACCCTCGCTGAGGGCGACCGTATCGACATCTTCGGCGGTCCGACCGCCTGAGGGCGGTCCGGATCGTCCGATATCGGACGAGGACTGAGAAATGGGAATCCGCAAGTACAAGCCGACTACGCCGGGCCGTCGTGGCTCGAGCGTCGCCGACTTCGTCGAGGTCACGCGGTCCACGCCGGAGAAGTCGTTGGTCCGCCCCCTGCACAGCAAGGGTGGCCGTAACAACTCCGGTCGTGTGACCGTCCGCCACCAGGGTGGTGGCCACAAGCGCGCCTACCGCGTGATCGACTTCCGTCGTCACGACAAGGACGGCGTGCCGGCGAAGGTCGCGCACATCGAGTACGACCCCAACCGCACCGCGCGCATCGCGCTCCTGCACTACGCGGACGGCGAGAAGCGCTACATCCTCGCGCCGCGTGGCCTCAGCCAGGGCGACCGCGTCGAGAACGGTCCCGGGGCCGACATCAAGCCGGGCAACAACCTTGCCCTGCGCAACATCCCGGTCGGTACCACGCTGCACGCCATCGAGCTGCGTCCGGGCGGCGGCGCCAAGTTCGCCCGCTCCGCCGGCGCCTCGGTGCAGCTGCTCGCGAAGGAGGGCCAGATGGCCCACCTGCGCATGCCGTCCGGTGAGATCCGCCTGGTCGACGTCCGCTGCCGCGCCACCGTCGGCGAGGTCGGCAACGCCGAGCAGAGCAACATCAACTGGGGTAAGGCGGGCCGTAAGCGCTGGCTGGGCGTCCGCCCGACCGTGCGTGGTGTGGTCATGAACCCGGTGGACCACCCGCACGGTGGTGGTGAGGGCCGTACCTCCGGTGGTCGCCACCCGGTGTCCCCGTGGGGCAAGAAGGAAGGCCGTACTCGTTCGCCCAAGAAGGCGTCGAACAAGTACATCGTCCGCCGCCGCAAGACGAACAAGAAGCGCTAAGGACGGGTTGAGATGCCTCGTAGCTTGAAGAAGGGGCCCTTCGTCGACGACCACCTGATGAAGAAGGTGGACGCCCAGAACGAAGCCGGCACCAAGAACGTCATCAAGACCTGGTCCCGTCGCTCGATGATCGTGCCGGCCATGCTCGGCCACACGCTCGCGGTGCACAACGGCAAGACCCACATTCCGGTGTTCGTCACCGAGTCGATGGTCGGCCACAAGCTCGGCGAGTTCTCGCCGACCCGCACCTTCCGGGGTCACGTCAAGGACGACCGGAAGTCGAAGCGCCGCTAAGCGCGGGGTGGAATGACCATGACAGACACTGGAAGGACAACCATGGAAGCCAGGGCCCAGGCGCGGTACATCCGCGTCACGCCCATGAAGGCCCGCCGCGTGGTGGACCTCATCCGTGGCCTCGACGCCACGGAGGCTCAGGCGGTCCTGCGTTTCGCCCCGCAGGCCGCGAGCCAGCCGGTCGGCAAGGTGCTGGACAGCGCCATCGCCAACGCCGCGCACAACTACGACCACACCGATGTCGACAGCCTCTTCGTCTCCGAGGCCTACGTCGACGAGGGCCCGACCCTGAAGCGGTTCCGTCCGCGCGCCCAGGGCCGTGCCTACCGGATCCGCAAGCGGACCAGCCACATCACCGTGGTCGTCAGCAGCAAGGAAGGAACCCGGTAATGGGCCAGAAGGTAAACCCGCACGGGTTCCGGCTCGGTGTCACGACCGACTTCAAGTCGCGTTGGTACGCCGACAAGCTGTACAAGGACTACGTCAAGGAAGACGTCGCCATCCGTCGGATGATGACGTCCGGCATGGAGCGCGCCGGCATCTCCAAGGTCGAGATCGAGCGCACCCGTGACCGCGTGCGTGTGGACATCCACACCGCTCGTCCGGGCATCGTCATCGGCCGCCGTGGCGCCGAGGCCGACCGCATCCGCGGTGACCTCGAGAAGCTCACGGGCAAGCAGGTCCAGCTGAACATCCTCGAGGTCAAGAACCCCGAGACCGACGCTCAGCTGGTTGCCCAGGCCGTCGCCGAGCAGCTCTCCTCCCGCGTCTCCTTCCGCCGCGCCATGCGTAAGAGCATGCAGTCGGCGATGAAGGCCGGCGCCAAGGGCATCAAGATCCAGTGCGGTGGCCGCCTCGGTGGCGCCGAGATGTCCCGCTCGGAGTTCTACCGCGAGGGCCGCGTGCCCCTGCACACGCTCCGCGCGAACGTGGACTACGGCTTCTTCGAGGCCAAGACGACCTTCGGCCGCATCGGCGTGAAGGTCTGGATCTACAAGGGCGACGTCAAGAACATCGCCGAGGTCCGCGCCGAGAACGCCGCTGCCCGTGCGGGTAACCGCCCGGCCCGTGGTGGCGCCGACCGCCCGGCCCGTGGTGGCCGCGGTGGCGAGCGTGGCGGGCGCGGTCGTAAGCCGCAGCAGGCTGCCGGCGCCGAGGCCCCCAAGGCCGAGGCTCCCGCCGCCGCTCCGGCTGAGAGCACCGGAACGGAGGCCTGACCGTCATGCTGATCCCCCGTAGGGTCAAGCACCGCAAGCAGCACCACCCCAAGCGCAACGGCATGGCCAAGGGTGGCACTCAGGTCGCGTTCGGCGAGTACGGCATCCAGGCGCTGACCCCGGCGTACGTGACGAACCGCCAGATCGAGGCCGCCCGTATCGCCATGACCCGCCACATCAAGCGTGGCGGCAAGGTCTGGATCAACATCTACCCGGACCGCCCCCTCACCAAGAAGCCCGCCGAGACCCGCATGGGTTCCGGTAAGGGTTCTCCTGAGTGGTGGATCGCCAACGTCAAGCCCGGACGTGTGATGTTCGAGCTGTCGTACCCCAACGAGAAGATCGCGCGCGAGGCCCTGACCCGTGCGGCTCACAAGCTGCCGATGAAGTGCAAGATCGTCAAGCGCGAGGCAGGTGAAGCGTGATGTCGGCCGGTACCAAGGCGTCCGAGCTGCGCGAGCTGGGCAACGAGGAGCTCCTCAACAAGCTCCGCGAGGCCAAGGAAGAGCTGTTCAACCTCCGCTTCCAGGCGGCGACGGGCCAGCTCGAGAACCACGGCCGGCTCAAGGCCGTCCGTAAGGACATCGCGCGGATCTACACCCTGATGCGTGAGCGCGAGCTGGGCATCGAGACGGTGGAGAGCGCCTGATGAGCGAGAGCAACGTGACTGAAGAGACCAAGACGGACCGCGGCTTCCGCAAGACCCGTGAGGGTCTGGTCGTCAGCGACAAGATGGACAAGACCGTCGTCGTCGCCGTCGAGGACCGCGTCAAGCACGCGCTGTACGGCAAGGTCATCCGCCGTACGAACAAGCTCAAGGCCCACGACGAGCAGAACGCCGCGGGTGTCGGCGACCGCGTCCTCCTCATGGAGACCCGGCCGCTGTCCGCGACGAAGCGCTGGCGCGTCGTCGAGATCCTCGAGAAGGCCAAGTAATCCCTCCTAGGGGGATTCCCTAGGAATCGTTCCGCCAGGCTCGGGGCGGGTGTGCGCGTGTCGCAGCCCGCCCCGGGAACCGGCAGACAATCAGGAGATAGACGTGATCCAGCAGGAGTCGCGACTGCGTGTCGCCGACAACACTGGTGCGAAGGAAATCCTTTGCATCCGTGTGCTCGGTGGCTCCGGTCGCCGCTACGCGGGTATCGGTGACGTCATCGTCGCCACCGTCAAGGACGCGATCCCCGGCGGCAACGTGAAGAAGGGTGACGTCATCAAGGCCGTCATCGTTCGCACCGTCAAGGAGCGCCGCCGTCCGGACGGCTCGTACATCCGTTTCGACGAGAACGCCGCTGTCATTCTCAAGAACGACGGCGACCCTCGTGGCACCCGTATCTTCGGCCCGGTCGGCCGGGAGCTGCGCGAGAAGAAGTTCATGAAGATCATCTCCCTCGCGCCGGAGGTGCTGTGAGCATGAAGATCAAGAAGGGCGACCTGGTTCAGGTCATCACCGGTAAGGACAAGGGCAAGCAGGGCAAGGTCATCGCGGCCTTCCCCCGCGAGGACCGCGTCCTGGTCGAGGGTGTCAACCGGGTCAAGAAGCACACCAAGGCCGGTCCGACGGCTCGCGGTTCGCAGGCCGGCGGCATCGTCACCACCGAGGCGCCGATCCACGTCTCCAACGTCCAGCTGGTCGTGGAGAAGGACGGCAACAAGGTCGTGACCCGCGTCGGTTACCGCTTCGACGACGAAGGCAACAAGATCCGCGTTGCCAAGCGGACGGGTGAGGACATCTGATGACGACCACCACCACTCCGCGTCTGAAGCAGAAGTACCGTGAGGAGATCACGGGCAAGCTGCGTGACGAGTTCAAGTACGAGAACGTCATGCAGATCCCCGGTCTCGTCAAGATCGTGGTCAACATGGGTGTGGGCGACGCCGCCCGCGACTCCAAGCTGATCGAGGGCGCCATCCGCGACCTCACCACGATCACCGGTCAGAAGCCGGCCGTCACCAAGGCCCGCAAGTCCATCGCGCAGTTCAAGCTGCGTGAGGGCCAGCCGATCGGTGCCCACGTCACGCTTCGTGGCGACCGCATGTGGGAGTTCCTGGACCGCACCCTGTCGCTCGCGCTCCCGCGCATCCGCGACTTCCGCGGCCTGTCCCCCAAGCAGTTCGACGGCCGTGGCAACTACACCTTCGGTCTCACGGAGCAGGTCATGTTCCACGAGATCGACCAGGACAAGATCGACCGCACCCGGGGTATGGACATCACCGTGGTGACCACGGCGACCAACGACGCTGAGGGCCGCGCGCTCCTTCGTCACCTCGGCTTCCCCTTCAAGGAGGCGTGAGCGAGATGGCGAAGAAGGCTCTGATCGCTAAGGCTGCTCGCAAGCCCAAGTTCGGTGTGCGTGGCTACACCCGCTGCCAGCGCTGCGGCCGCCCGCACTCCGTGTACCGCAAGTTCGGCCTCTGCCGCGTGTGCCTTCGTGAGATGGCTCACCGTGGCGAGCTGCCGGGCGTGACCAAGAGCTCCTGGTAATCCCCTTCATCAGGGATTACAGGGCTCTCGGTAAGCACGTAGGGGTGGCAGGACGCCCGGCCCGCATGCCTTAGGCTTGTGGGGTTGGGCGTCTGCCGCCGCCCTTTCGCTCGCGGACACCTGTCCGCTCATTGCATGCTTACTACGCCGTAGGTCCACCGCGCCGCACCCGTCCCGTCTCGGATCGGGGAGAGGGATGGCGCACCAGGAAACCCCGGCGAGAGAGGCCGAAGGCCAATTCATGACCATGACTGATCCGATCGCAGACATGCTGACGCGTCTGCGGAACGCGAACTCGGCATACCACGACTCCGTGACGATGCCGGCGTCCAAGATCAAGTCGCACATCGCGGAGATCCTCCAGCAGGAGGGCTTCATCACGGGCTGGAAGGTCGAGGACGCCGAGGTCGGCAAGAACCTCGTCCTGGAGCTGAAGTTCGGCCCCAACCGTGAGCGCTCCATCGCGGGCATCAAGCGGATCTCGAAGCCCGGTCTCCGGGTGTACGCGAAGTCCACCAACCTGCCGAAGGTCCTGGGCGGCCTGGGCGTGGCGATCATCTCCACGTCCCACGGACTCCTGACCGACAAGCAGGCGCAGAAGAAGGGCGTGGGTGGGGAAGTCCTCGCCTACGTCTGGTAATTCGGGAACGGAGGAGAGACAGCAATGTCGCGTATCGGCAAGCTCCCCATCCCGGTTCCCGCCGGCGTGGACGTCACCATCGACGGCCGTACGGTCGCGGTCAAGGGCCCCAAGGGCGAACTGACCCACACCGTCATCGCGCCGATCGACATCGCGAAGGCCGAGGACGGCACCCTTCAGGTGCTCCGGCCCAACGACGAGCGGCAGAGCAAGGCCCTGCACGGCCTGTCCCGCACGCTGGTGGCGAACATGATCACCGGTGTGACCCAGGGATACGTCAAGAAGCTCGAAATCAGCGGTGTCGGTTACCGTGTCGTGGCCAAGGGCTCCAACCTGGAGTTCTCCCTGGGCTACAGCCACCCGATCCTGGTCGAGGCCCCCGAGGGCATCACCTTCAAGGTGGAGTCCCCGACCCGCTTCTCGGTCGAGGGCATCGACAAGCAGAAGGTCGGCGAGGTTGCGGCCAACATCCGCAAGCTGCGCAAGCCCGACCCGTACAAGGCCAAGGGCGTCAAGTACGAGGGCGAAGTCATCCGCCGCAAGGTCGGAAAGGCGGGTAAGTAAGCCATGGCATACGGGCAGAAGATCCTTAAGGGCGACGCCTACAAGCGCGCCGCGATCAAGCGCCGCCACATCCGTATCCGTAAGCACATCAACGGTACGGCGGAGCGTCCGCGTCTGGTCGTTACCCGCTCGAACCGCCACATCGTGGCCCAGGTGATCGACGACATCAAGGGTCACACCCTGGCGTCGGCGTCCACCCTGGACAGCTCGATCCGCGGTGGCGAGGGCGACAAGTCCGCGCAGGCCAAGCAGGTCGGCGCCCTGGTCGCCGAGCGCGCCAAGGCCGCCGGTGTCGAGGCCGTCGTGTTCGACCGTGGTGGTAACCAGTACGCGGGGCGCATCGCCGCCCTGGCGGACGCCGCCCGCGAGGCCGGACTCAAGTTCTGAGTCGGTTCCGTAGCTAGCGGAAACAGAGAGAGGTAATTCCAATGGCTGGACCCCAGCGCCGCGGTGGCGGTGCCGGTGGCGGCGAGCGGCGGGACCGGAAGGGCCGTGACGGCGGCGCTGCTGCCGCCGAGAAGACCGCGTACGTTGAGCGCGTCGTCGCGATCAACCGCGTCGCCAAGGTTGTGAAGGGTGGTCGTCGCTTCAGCTTCACCGCGCTGGTCGTGGTGGGCGACGGTGACGGCACCGTGGGTGTCGGATACGGCAAGGCCAAGGAGGTGCCGGCCGCCATCGCCAAGGGCGTTGAGGAGGCCAAGAAGCACTTCTTCAAGGTCCCCCGCATCCAGGGCACCATCCCGCACCCCATCCAGGGTGAGAAGGCTGCCGGCGTCGTGCTCCTGAAGCCCGCGTCGCCCGGTACCGGTGTGATCGCCGGTGGTCCGGTGCGTGCCGTGCTCGAGTGCGCCGGTATCCACGACGTGCTGTCGAAGTCGCTCGGCTCCGACAACGCGATCAACATCGTGCACGCGACCGTGGAGGCCCTGAAGGGTCTGCAGCGTCCCGAGGAGATCGCGGCCCGCCGTGGTCTGCCCCTCGAGGACGTCGCCCCCGCGGCTCTCCTGCGTGCGCGTGCCGGGGCGGGTGCGTAATCATGGCGCAGCTCAAGATTACGCAGGTCAAGTCCTACATCGGCAGCAAGCAGAACCACCGTGACACCCTGCGTTCCCTTGGTCTCAAGGGCATCAACACGCAGGTCGTCAAGGAGGACCGCCCCGAGTTCCGCGGCATGGTGCACACCGTCCGCCACCTCGTGACGGTCGAGGAGGTCGACTGATCATGGCGGAGCAGAACCCGCTCAAGATCCACAACCTCCGTCCCGCCCCCGGCGCCAAGACCGCCAAGACCCGTGTCGGTCGTGGTGAGGCGTCGAAGGGTAAGACGGCCGGTCGTGGTACCAAGGGCACGAAGGCCCGTTACCAGGTTCCGGAGCGCTTCGAGGGTGGCCAGATGCCCCTCCACATGCGTCTCCCGAAGCTGAAGGGCTTCAAGAACCCGTTCAAGACCGAGTTCCAGGTCGTGAACCTCGACAAGCTGGCCGCGCTCTACCCCGAGGGTGGCGAGGTCACCGTCGAGGGTCTGGTGGCCAAGGGGGCCGTTCGCAAGAACAGCCTCGTCAAGGTCCTCGGCCAGGGTGAGATCTCCGTGGCGCTGCAGGTGACGGTCGACGCCGTCTCCGGCTCCGCCAAGGAGAAGATCACCGCCGCCGGCGGTACTGTCACCGAGCTCGTCTGAACACCACAGGCGTCTCGATGACCTGAGCGATCCCGACCGGGGATACCCCACAAATGGGGTATCCCCGGTTGGTCGTTCCTAGGGCGGCAGTCTCGCCGGTAAGGTGGCCTGCACTGCCCACTTTTCACAGGGTGCTTCACTTCGGGCACTCTGAGCGGCAGTTGACCGTTACCCATGTCGTTGTTCCATTGGACTCTCAAGACGTCACCCTTGACGCAGTTGCGCGGGGGTCGCAGGAGGCACCGTGCTCACCGCGTTCGCCCGGGCGTTCAGGACGCCCGACCTGCGCAAGAAGCTGCTCTTCACGCTCGGCATCATCGTGGTCTACCGGGTCGGTACGCACATCCCGATCCCAGGCGTCGACTACCGGAACGTTCAGACCTGTATCGACAACGCCCAGGCCAACCAGGGTCTCTTCGGCCTGGTCAACATGTTCTCCGGCGGCGCGCTGCTGCAGATCACGATCTTCGCGCTGGGCATCATGCCGTACATCACGGCGAGCATCATCCTGCAGCTGCTGACCGTGGTGATCCCGCGCCTGGAAGCCCTGAAGAAGGAGGGCCAGGCCGGTACGGCGAAGATCACGCAGTACACCCGCTACCTGACGATCGCGCTCGCCATCCTCCAGGGCACCGGCCTCGTCGCCACCGCCCGCAGCGGCGCCCTCTTCTCGGGCTGCCCGGTGGCCAGCCAGATCGTCCCCGACCAGTCGATCTTCGTCACCATCACCATGGTCATCACGATGACCGCCGGCACGGCGGCCGTGATGTGGCTCGGCGAGCTCATCACCGACCGCGGTATCGGCAACGGCATGTCGATCCTGATGTTCATCTCGATCGCCGCCACCTTCCCGTCCGCGCTGTGGGCCATCAAGAAGCAGGGCTCCCTGGCCGGCGGCTGGATCGAGTTCGGCACCGTGATCCTCGTCGGCCTCGTCATGGTCGGCCTGGTGGTCTTCGTCGAGCAGGCCCAGCGCCGCATCCCGGTGCAGTACGCCAAGCGCATGATCGGCCGCCGTTCCTACGGCGGTACGTCCACCTACATCCCGCTCAAGGTGAACCAGGCGGGTGTGATCCCCGTCATCTTCGCCTCGTCGCTGCTCTACATCCCTGCGCTGATCGCCCAGTTCGCCGGCGGCAAGTCCGAGTGGAAGACCTGGATCGAGCAACACTTCGTCAAGGGCGACCACCCGTACTACATCGTTTCGTACTTCCTGCTGATCGTTTTCTTCGCGTTCTTCTACGTGGCGATCTCCTTCAACCCCGAGGAAGTCGCCGACAACATGAAGAAGTATGGTGGCTTCATCCCGGGCATCCGGGCTGGCCGACCGACCGCTGAGTACCTGAGCTACGTGCTCAACCGGATCACCTGGCCGGGTTCGCTGTACTTGGGTCTGATCGCTCTTGTGCCGACGATGGCGTTGGTTGGTTTCGGGGCAAACCAGAACTTCCCGTTCGGCGGGACCAGCATCCTGATCATCGTGGGTGTCGGTCTCGAGACCGTGAAGCAGATCGAGAGCCAGCTCCAGCAGCGCAATTACGAAGGGTTCCTCCGCTGATGCGTATCGTCCTCGTCGGGCCGCCGGGTGCCGGTAAGGGAACGCAGGCCGCGTTCCTGGCCAAGAACCTGTCGATCCCGCACATCTCCACGGGCGACCTGTTCCGGGCCAACATCAGCCGGCAGACGGAGCTCGGCAAGCTGGCGAAGTCCTACATGGACGCGGGCAATCTCGTGCCCGACGAGGTCACCATCGCGATGGCGAAGGACCGCATGGAGCAGCCGGACGCCGAGAACGGTTTCCTGCTGGACGGCTTCCCGCGCAACGTCTCCCAGGCCGAGGCGCTCGACGAGCTCCTCGAGAGCGAGAGCATGCAGCTGGACGCCGTGCTGGACCTCGAGGTCCCCGAGGACGAGGTGGTCAAGCGGATCGCCGGCCGGCGCATCTGCCGCAACGACTCCTCGCACGTCTTCCACGTGACGTACAAGCAGCCGGCCAAGGACGGCGTCTGCGACGTCTGCGGCGGCGAGCTGTACCAGCGCGACGACGACTCCGAGGAGACGGTCCGCACGCGGCTGGAGGTCTACCACACCCAGACCGAGCCGATCATCGACTACTACAAGGCCCAGGGCCTGGTCGTCACGATCTCGGCGCTCGGCAAGGTGGAGGACGTCACGACCCGCGCCATGGAGGCGCTGAAGCGTGGCGAGGACGGCGAGTAGTCGTCCGTACGCAGCTACGGCCGCGGTTCCCCTCGGGGAGCCGCGGCCGCTGTGCGGGTGGGGCCGGCCGCTCGGTCCCCGTATCGTTGAAGGCGTTCGTCGTCGTCGAAGGTCCAGAAAGGCCGTAGCCCCCATGGTGCAGATCAAGAGCCCCGAGCAGATCGCCAAGATGCGTGAGGCGGGGCTGGTCGTCGCGGCCATCCACGCGGCGACGCGTGAGGCAGCCGTGCCCGGGGCCACGACGAGGGATCTGGACCAGGTCGCGCGCAAGGTCCTCGCCGAGCACAACGCCAAGTCGAACTTCCTCGGGTACGGCGGCTTCCCCGCGACGATCTGCACGTCCGTGAACGAGGTCGTCGTCCACGGCATCCCGTCCGACGACGTCGTCCTCAAGGACGGGGACGTCATCTCCATCGACTGCGGCGCGATCATCGACGGCTGGCACGGCGACGCGGCCTACACGGCCTTCGTGGGCTCCGGTCACGCCCCGGAGCTGATCGAGCTCTCCCGGGTGACGGAGGAGTCGATGTGGGCGGGCATCGCCGCGATGAGGCAGGGCAACCGGCTCGTCGACGTCTCCCGGGCGATCGAGACGTACATCCGCCGCCAGCCGAAGCCCGGCGGCGGCAAGTACGGGATCGTCGAGGACTACGGCGGCCACGGCATCGGCACCGAGATGCACATGGACCCGCACCTGCTGAACTACGTCGACCGGCGCCGGGGGAAGGGGCCGAAGCTGGTGCCCGGCTTCTGTCTGGCGATCGAGCCGATGGTGTCCCTCGGCACGCCGAAGACCGAGGTCCTCGAGGACGACTGGACGGTCATCACGACGGACGGTACGTGGTCGTCGCACTGGGAGCACTCCGTTGCTCTGACGGAGGAGGGGCCGCTCGTGCTGACGGCTCCCGACGGGGGCAAGGCGAAGCTCGCCGAGCTGGGCGTCGTCGCCGCGCCGGATCCGCTGGCCTGAGCGTCGCCTGCGGCTGCGGGCCGGTGGGGGTTCGTCGCGCAGTTCGCCGCGCCCCTGAAGGGGCGCTTAAAGATCTGTCCGTCGGGGCAGGATCCTCGATTCGTGTTTCCGAGGGGCCTGACGTAGACTGACTCGTCGGCTCTTGTGTACCCGCATGTCTGCATGCGGCCGCACGGAGTCGATCAAGGTAGTCGATTCGAAGGGCGAAGCGTGGCCAAGAAGCAAGGTGCCATCGAGATCGAGGGCACTGTCGTCGAGTCTCTTCCGAACGCCATGTTCAAGGTCGAGCTCCAGAACGGCCACCAGGTCCTGGCACACATCAGCGGCAAGATGCGCATGCACTACATCCGCATCCTCCCTGACGACCGGGTCGTGGTGGAGCTGTCTCCGTACGACCTGACCCGTGGCCGGATCGTCTACCGCTACAAGTAGATCTTGCCTGTGCCCCGCCGCCCTGGGTGGTGGGGCTGCCGGCACTGACCCGGAGAACCTCACACCCATGAAGGTCAAGCCGAGCGTCAAGAAGATCTGCGACAAGTGCAGGGTGATCCGCCGTCACGGTCGGGTCATGGTCATCTGCGACAACCCGCGCCACAAGCAGCGCCAGGGCTGACGCACGACCGATCCCTCTGCATCTCTCGCAGAGATTCGCGCGACGCAAGCAGAACATGTTCATACGCAGGACCCAGGCGACCGAGCGTCCGCCTGACACCCCCGGTTCGGAGGCTGGGGACCCAGTTCGTACCTGGTACGGCGGCTGGGATCCGGTTCTGCGGAAGACCTCCGACAAGTAACTGGAGCCATTGAATGGCACGCGTTTCCGGTGTTGACATCCCGCGCGAAAAGCGCGTGGAGATCGCCCTCACCTACGTGTTCGGCATCGGCCGGACCCTCTCCCAGCAGACGCTGGCCGCCACCGGCGTGGACCCGAACACCCGTGTTCGGGACCTCTCCGAGGAGCAGCTGGTCGCGATCCGCGAGTACGTCGACAACAACATCAAGACCGAGGGTGACCTCCGTCGCGAGATCCAGGCCGACATCCGCCGCAAGGTCGAGATCGGTACCTACCAGGGTCTGCGTCACCGTCGTGGTCTGCCCGTCCGCGGTCAGCGCACCAGCACCAACGCTCGTACCCGCAAGGGTCCGCGTCGCGCCATCGCCGGCAAGAAGAAGCCGGGCAAGAAGTAGTCCACAGCGGACGCCTGTCCACGGTCTTCGCTGTAGGACCGACCACCTCCCGTAGGAGTTATAGATGCCCCCCAAGGGTCGTCAGGGCGCTGCCAAGAAGGTGCGCCGCAAGGAAAAGAAGAACGTCGCTCACGGCCACGCGCACATCAAGAGCACGTTCAACAACACGATCGTCTCGATCACGGACCCGTCCGGCAACGTGATCTCCTGGGCCTCCGCCGGCCACGTCGGCTTCAAGGGCTCCCGGAAGTCCACGCCGTTCGCCGCGCAGATGGCCGCCGAGTCGGCTGCCCGCCGCGCCCAGGAGCACGGCATGCGCAAGGTCGACGTGTTCGTGAAGGGCCCGGGTTCCGGTCGTGAGACCGCGATCCGCTCCCTGCAGGCCACGGGCCTCGAGGTCGGCTCCATCCAGGACGTCACCCCGACCCCCCACAACGGCTGCCGTCCGCCGAAGCGCCGCCGCGTCTGACGCGAGGCTGCTTCGCGCAGACCGTGGTTCCGGGCGGTACGGCTCTGAAAAGGGCCGTATCGCCCGTACCCTTGCAGTACCCGCACTTTTCCCGGTGCGGTTTCCGTCGGGCGTCAAATAGCGGGCGTCCACGAAAGAAGGATCTGATCCACACATGCTGATCGCTCAGCGTCCCTCGTTGACCGAAGAGGTCGTCGACGAGTTCCGCTCCCGGTTCGTGATCGAGCCGCTGGAGCCGGGCTTCGGTTACACCCTCGGCAACTCCCTGCGCCGGACCCTCCTCTCCTCGATCCCGGGTGCGGCGGTCACGTCCATCCGCATCGACGGCGTGCTGCACGAGTTCACCACCGTGCCGGGCGTCAAGGAGGACGTCACCGACCTGATCCTCAACATCAAGCAGCTGGTCGTCTCCTCGGAGCACGACGAGCCGGTCGTGATGTACCTGCGCAAGCAGGGCCCGGGTCTGGTCACCGCCGCCGACATCGCGCCCCCGGCCGGTGTCGAGGTGCACAACCCCGACCTGGTCCTCGCCACGCTCAACGGCAAGGGCAAGCTGGAGATGGAGCTGACGGTCGAGCGCGGCCGCGGTTACGTCTCCGCCGTGCAGAACAAGCAGGTCGGCCAGGAGATCGGCCGGATCCCGGTCGACTCGATCTACTCGCCGGTGCTCAAGGTCACGTACAAGGTCGAGGCCACGCGTGTCGAGCAGCGGACCGACTTCGACAAGCTGATCGTCGACGTCGAGACCAAGCAGGCCATGCGCCCGCGTGACGCCATGGCGTCCGCCGGTAAGACCCTGGTCGAGCTGTTCGGTCTGGCCCGCGAGCTCAACATCGACGCCGAGGGCATCGACATGGGCCCGTCCCCCACGGACGCCGCCCTGGCCGCCGATCTGGCGCTGCCGATCGAGGAGCTGGAGCTCACCGTTCGGTCGTACAACTGCCTCAAGCGCGAGGGCATCCACTCCGTGGGTGAGCTCGTCGCCCGTTCCGAGGCGGACCTGCTCGACATCCGCAACTTCGGTGCGAAGTCGATCGACGAGGTCAAGGCGAAGCTGGCCGGCATGGGCCTCGCGCTCAAGGACTCGCCTCCCGGGTTCGACCCGACCGCTGCCGCCGACGCCTTCGGTGCGGACGACGACGCGGACGCGGGCTTCGTCGAGACCGAGCAGTACTGAGAGCTCGGGTTCGACGGTTCGTTTTCGGCTGCCGGCCGGCGGTGGCCGGTCGCGCAGTTCCCCGCGCCCCTGTGGGGCGCGGATCCTCCGGGGTGCTTGAAAAGGCGCCCCGGATCTCCGACAGGCGACCGCCTGCTCGGATACTGACCCCGGTACCTGATACGGCCGGGGCAGACACCTAGGAGAAACACCATGCCGAAGCCCACCAAGGGTGCCCGTCTGGGCGGCAGCGCCGCGCACGAGAAGCTGATGCTCGCGAACCTCGCGAAGTCGCTCTTCGAGCACGGTCGCATCACCACCACCGAGGCGAAGGCCCGCCGTCTGCGGCCGTACGCCGAGCGTCTGGTCACCAAGGCGAAGAAGGGCGACCTTCACAACCGCCGTCAGGTTCTCCAGGTCATCACGGACAAGAGCATCGTGCACACGCTCTTCACCGAGATCGGCCCGCGGTACGAGAACCGCCCGGGTGGCTACACCCGCATCACCAAGATCGGTAACCGCCGTGGCGACAACGCGCCCATGGCCGTCATCGAGCTGGTCGAGGCGCTGACGGTGGCGCAGGAGGCGACGGGCGAGGCCGAGGCCGCGACCAAGCGCGCCGCGAAGGACAACGAGGCTGCCGAGGCCCAGGTCGACACGACCAAGGCCGAGGAGACCGAGGAGTCCAAGGACGCGTAAGCGTTCTGCCGGGGGCTGTGCGGTTGCGGCTGCGGGTTCGTGGTGGCTTGTCGCGCAGTTCCCCGCGCCCCTGCGAGGGCGTTGTTGGCGGGTCCGTTCCCTGGTGAGGGGGGCGGGCCCGCTTTCGTGTCGGTGAGAGGATCCTGGGGTGAGTGAGGAAGTGGAGGCCGGCCATGTGCGGGTCCGGCTCGATCTGTCGTACGACGGGAGTGAGTTCTCCGGGTGGGCCAAGCAGGCCGGGGGACGGCGGACCGTGCAGGGGGAGATCGAGGACGCCCTGCGGACCGTGACCCGGTCGCGGGAGACGTACGAGCTGACCGTCGCGGGACGCACCGACGCCGGTGTGCACGCACGGGGGCAGGTCGCTCACGTCGATCTGCCGCGTGAGGTGTGGGCCGAGCACCATCAGAAGCTGCTGAAGCGGCTCGCGGGGCGGCTGCCCCGGGACGTGCGGGTCTGGGCCCTCAGGGAGGCTCCCAGCGGCTTCAACGCCCGCTTCTCGGCGGTCTGGCGGCGGTACGCGTACCGCGTCACGGACAACCCCGGGGGCGTCGACCCGCTGCTGCGCAGCCACGTGCTGTGGCACGACTGGCCCCTGGACGTCGACGCGATGAACGAGGCCGCGCGGCCGCTGCTGGGCGAGCACGACTTCGCCGCGTACTGCAAGAAGCGGGAGGGGGCGACCACCATTCGCACGCTCCAGGAGCTGAGCCTGGTGCGCGGTGCGGACGGTGTCATCACCGCGACCGTGCGGGCCGACGCCTTCTGCCACAACATGGTGCGCTCGCTCATCGGGGCGCTGCTGTTCGTCGGGGACGGGCACCGCCCCGCCGACTGGCCGGGCAAGGTGCTGGCGGCCGGTGTGCGCGACTCGGCCGTGCACGTCGTACGGCCGCACGGGCTGACGCTGGAGGAGGTCGGCTACCCGGCGGACGACCTGCTCGCCGCGCGCAGCAGGGAAGCGCGGAACAAGCGGTCGCTGCCGTCGGCCGGCTGCTGCTGACGCCCGGTCACTCGTCGGCCGCGGCCGAGGCCTGGGCCTCCCCGCGGCGGCGGATCTGGTTGAACGTGAACTGCTGGAGGTCGTCGCCCGTGGCGAACACCTCGGTGTCCTTCGTCGTCACGTCCTTGCCGCTGGTGAAGCCGGCGTTGGTGAAGTAGGCGTAACGGCCGTAGGAGTTGCTGGTCGTGCGGCAGAAGCCGGATTCGCAGAAGGCCTTCACGCCGCCGCCGGAGAGCGACTTGACGAAGCTCTTCTTGGTGGTCTGGCCCTTGGCCTTGGCGGCCTGTGCCTCGGTGTCGAAGACGGCCACGCCGACCGTCACCGCGATGCCGTCCTTGACGTAGGTCACCCGTATCAGGCGGGTGCAGTCGTTGCCGGTGAGGATCTTGGGGAGGGTGCCGCCGGCCGCCGAGGCGCAGTTCCTCGTGTCCGCGGTGGGGCCCTTCTTGTAGACCGTCTCGCCGACGGTGAGCTGGGTGCCCGGGAAGAGCGTGTCCGGGCTGAGCGGGGCCTTGTCCTTCCTCGCGCTGGCGATGAAGTCCTTCGGGTCCAGGGGCGGCGGCGCGCTGGTCGGGGCGAAGGACGGCGCCGAGGCGGACTGGCTCGGGATCTCGGACGAGGGCAGCGAGGTCGGACTGCCCTGCTTGTCGCCGCCGGCGGACACGACGGCCACCGCGACGGCCGTGCCGATCGCGGCGGTGGCGAGCGCGCCGCCGCCGATCAGCAGCACCCGGCGTCGTTTGTTGCGGGCCTCGGAGGCTTCAGCGAGCGCTGCCCAGTCCGGAGACTGGCCGCCCCCGCTGTTCCAGGGCTGCTGCGACTGCGGTTTCCAGGGATCCCACTGGGACTGAGGTCCCCCCTGCCCAAAGCTCATGGGGCGCATCTTAGACGGGACAAGGGGCGTGCTGGTCCGCCCGGTTGGGCACCGAAGCCCCTAGCGTTCCTCCCATGCGCACGGGCAAAGGCGACATCTGCGGGTGGTTGGGACGGCTGCTGCCGGCCGTGGTGCTGCTGGGGTGTCTGCTGTCCTGGCCGGTCCTCACGGCCGGGGTGTGGCCGTCGGTCGTGGTGGGGGCGCTGGGGGCGCTGCGCCGTCCACGCGGGGGCGGGTCCGGCGTGCGGTGGTGGGCCGCGGTCGTGGTGGACGTGGTCGTCTCGTCGGTGTTCCCGTATGTGAGACCGCCGAGGCGGCGGACGCTGCGGCGGGCCGTCACGTTCTGTGCCGCCGTGTGCCTGTCGGTGACCGAGCGGCTGCGGTGATACCGCGTTTTGACCCTTGTGCTGAGCCCCGGTATTCTGCTTGTTCGTTGTGTATTGGCTTGCTCATTCTCACGGGACGGGCCCTTACACCGGTCCACCGGGCCGATGACCAGCGACCCCACGTACGCGGTATGCGTCGCCGCAGTGCGGTCCAGGCTGTCGTGATCGTTTCGGTGACCAGTTATGGACCATTCACTCGAAGCGAAGGCTACGAACCGTGCGTACGTACAGCCCCAAGCCCGGCGATGTGACGCGCCAGTGGCACGTCATCGACGCTCAGGACGTTGTCCTGGGTCGTCTCGCCACCACTGCCGCGACACTCCTCCGCGGCAAGCACAAGCCGATCTACGCCCCCCACGTCGACGCTGGTGACTTCGTCATCATCATCAACGCGGACAAGGTGCACCTGTCCGGCAACAAGCGGACCCAGAAGATGGCGTACCGCCACTCCGGCTACCCGGGTGGTCTGCGCTCCGTCCGCTACGACGAGCTGCTCGACAAGAACCCCGAGAAGGCCATCGAGAAGGCCGTCAAGGGCATGCTCCCCAAGAACACGCTGGGCCGTCAGATGCTCTCGAAGCTGAAGGTCTACAAGGGTGACCAGCACCCGCACGGCGCGCAGCAGCCGCAGCCGTACGAGATCACCCAGGTCGCGCAGTAAGTCCGGCCACCCCCTAAGACTGAACAGAATCTGAGGAGAATCGTGGCCGAGACCACTGCCGAGCAGCCGCTCGAAGAGCTTGACATCGACAGCTACACCACCGAGTCCGAGGTCCCCGTCGAGGGTGAGTACACCTCGGAGTCCATGGCCTCCCGCTTCGGTGAGCCCCAGCCGGCCGCCGGCCTGGGCCGTCGTAAGAACGCCATCGCCCGCGTCCGGATCGTCCCGGGCACCGGCAAGTGGAAGATCAACGGTCGCACCCTCGAGGACTACTTCCCGAACAAGGTGCACCAGCAGGAAGTCAACGAGCCGTTCAAGGTTCTCGAGCTCGAGGGCCGCTACGACGTCATCGCCCGCATCGCCGGTGGCGGTGTCTCCGGCCAGGCCGGTGCGCTGCGTCTCGGTGTCGCCCGTGCGCTGAACGAGGCGGACGTCGACAACAACCGCGGCCCGCTGAAGAAGGCCGGCTTCCTCAAGCGCGACGACCGTGCGGTCGAGCGCAAGAAGGCCGGTCTGAAGAAGGCCCGCAAGGCGCCGCAGTACAGCAAGCGCTAAACGCGACGCCCGTCCTCGCGACTGGCTTCGCCTCGATCGCCCCGGCGGCACGGTTGTGCTGCCGGGGCGGTTCGTTTACACAACCCCTACCGGTCCCGGACAGTCTCAGGGAAGGTACGCGGGAATGTGAGCCGCATTCTCTCCAGCACTGCCGCATTCTCTTCAGCACTACGGAGGACACCACTGTGGGACGACTCTTCGGCACGGACGGCGTGCGCGGTGTCGCCAACGCGGATCTGACGGCGGAGATGGCCCTGGGCCTCTCCGTGGCCGCGGCACACGTACTGGCCGAGGCGGGCACGTTCGAGGGACACCGGCCGAAGGCCGTGGTCGGGCGTGACCCCCGTGCGTCCGGGGAGTTCCTGGAAGCCGCCGTGGTCGCGGGCCTCGCCAGCGCCGGGGTGGACGTCCTGCGTGTCGGCGTGCTGCCGACGCCCGCCGTGGCGTTCCTGACCGGGGAGCTCGGCGCCGATCTCGGTGTGATGCTCTCCGCGAGCCACAACGCCATGCCCGACAACGGCATCAAGTTCTTCGCCCGTGGCGGGCACAAGCTCGCCGACGAGCTGGAGGACCGGATCGAGTCCGTCTACGAGGAGCACCGCACCGGCGCCCCGTGGGACCGTCCGACCGGGTCCGGCGTGGGCCGCGTACGCGCGTACGAGGAGGGCGCCGACCGGTACGTCGCGCATCTGCTGAGTGTCCTGCCGAACCGGCTCGACGGGCTGAAGGTCGTCCTGGACGAGGCGCACGGCGCCGCCGCCCGGGTCTCGCCGGAGGCGTTCCGGCAGGCCGGTGCCGAGGTCGTCACGATCGGGGCCGAGCCCGACGGGCTCAACATCAACGACGGCTGCGGTTCGACGCACCTGGACAAGATCAGGGCCGCCGTCGTGGAGCACGGGGCGGACCTGGGCATCGCGCACGACGGTGACGCCGACCGGTGTCTCGCCGTCGACCACACGGGTGCCGAGGTGGACGGGGACCAGATCCTCGCCGTGCTCGCGCTGGCGATGCGGGAGCGCTCCGCGCTGCGCTCCGACACCGTCGTCGCGACGGTCATGTCGAACCTCGGGTTCAAGCTGGCCATGGAGCGCGAGGGCATCCGGCTGGTGCAGACCGCCGTCGGTGACCGGTACGTGCTGGAGGAGATGAAGGAGCACGGGTTCGCCCTCGGGGGCGAGCAGTCCGGGCACGTGATCATCCTCGACCACGCGACGACCGGGGACGGGACGCTGACCGGGCTGCTGCTGGCGGCGCGGGTGGCGCAGAGCGGGCGCACGCTGGCGGATCTCGCCGCCGTCATGGAGCGGCTGCCGCAGGTGCTGATCAACGTCCCGGACGTGGACAAGTCCCGGGTGAAGACCTCCGCGGAGCTGTCCGAGGCCGTCGCGGACGCGGAGCGGGAGCTCGGGGAGACCGGGCGGGTGCTGCTGCGGTCCTCGGGGACCGAGCCGTTGGTCCGGGTGATGGTGGAGGCGGCCGACATCGAGCAGGCCCGGGCGGTGGCCGGACGGCTGGCCGATGTGGTGAAGTCCGCGCTCGGTTGATGAGCGGGCAGGGGGCGGGGGCTGCGGCGGACGGCGGGCCGACCGCGCGCCGTGGCGTGTCGCGCGGTTCCCCGCGCCCCCTGGGGCGCTGCCGCTAGGGCGTGTTCTTGGGCTGCCTGGACCAGAGCCACTTCTGGGCCGCCAGCGTCAGGGTGCCCGCGAGGATGATGCCCAGCAGATTCAGCAGGAGCTGTTCCGTGGAGCCCCAGGTCTGCTTCGTGTCGCCGTAGCTCAGGGCCACGGCGGCGTTCGCCGCGGCCGGGATCGTGGTGACCGAGATGGCCACGCCCACCAGGGCGCCCGACTTCGCCGAGGTCAGTGAGAGGGTGCCGGCGATGCCGGCCAGGACCGCCACGACGAAGGACAGACGGTCGGGGGCGTAGATGAAGCCCGTGTTGGGGCGGTCGGCTTCCAGTTGGGCCTCGGTGAAGAGGCCGATGGCGTCCATGAAGAGACTGAAGGCGACCGTCACCGCCATCGCCGCCGCGAAGCCCACCAGCAGGGCGATGAGCGAGCGCGCGGCGAGGCGCGGCTGGCGGCGGACCACGGCGGTGCTGATTCCCGCGAGGGGGCCGAACTCCGGTCCCACCGCCATGGCCCCGACGATCAGAATCGAGTTGTCCAGGACCACACCGCAGGCCGCGATCATCGTGGCGAGCGTGATGAAGGCCAGGTACGTGACGGAGAGGGTGGACTCCTCGTGCGTCGCGTCGGACAGGTGCTCCCACAGGACCGCGTCGGACCCCTCGCCGGGTGCGTCCGCCTCGGCCTTCTCGGCCCGCTCGGACAGCGACAGGTCGATGGACTCGACGGCGATGGAACCGGTGGTGTCGATCCCCAGTTCCCGCAGCCCGGTGAGCAGCTCGTCGCCCGCCTCCCGCGCCACGTCGCACATCACGACGTCCCCGGCGGGGTCGCGGGCGGCGCCCGGCAGCACGACGAGGTGGGTGGTGCCGACCGTCTTCTCGACCAGCTGGACCACGTCGTCGGTCCGGTCGGACGGTGTGATCAGACGCAGATGGAGCATGGCGCCCATCTAACCCGCCTTTGCCGTCGGCGTCACAGCTTGCGCAGGCTCAGCCGCTGCACCTTGTGGTCCGGGCCCTTGCGCAGCACGAGGGCGGCGCGGCCACGGGTGGGGGCGATGTTCTCCACCAGGTTGGGCCTGTTGATCGTGCGCCACATCGTCCGGGCGTAATCCAGCGCCTCCTCCTCCGAGACCTGGGTGTACTTGCGGAAGTACGAGTCCGGGTTCTGGAAGGCGGTCGCGCGCAGCTTGCGGAAGCGGTTGAGGTACCAGGTCTCGATGTCCTCGACGCGGGCGTCGACGTACACGCTGAAGTCGAAGTAGTCGGCGAGGCCGACGCGGGTGCGGCCGTCCTTGCCGGGCAGAGCCGGCTGGAGGACGTTCAGGCCCTCGACGATCAGGATGTCGGGGCGGCGGACCGTGAGCCTCTTGTCGGGGACGATGTCGTAGATCAGGTGGGAGTAGACGGGCGCGCTGACCTCGTTCTTGCCGGCCTTGATGTCGGCGACGAAGCGGGTCAGGGCCCGGCGGTCGTAGGACTCCGGGAAGCCCTTGCGGGACATCAGGCCGCGGGCCTGGAGTTCCTTCGTCGGCAGCAGGAAGCCGTCGGTGGTGACCAGCTCGACGCGCGGGTGCTCGGGCCAGCGCGACAGCAGGGCCTGGAGGAGGCGGGCGACCGTCGACTTGCCCACGGCGACCGAACCGGCGACTCCTATGACGAACGGGGTGCCCGACTGGGAGCCCTGTTCGCCCAGGAACGTGTTCAGGGCGCCTCGGAGGCCGTCGGTGGCACCGACGTAGAGGTTGAGAAGTCTGGACAGCGGGAGGTAGATGTCCCGCACCTCGTCGAGGTCGATCACGTCGCCGAGACCGCGCAGCTTCTCGACCTCCTCGGCCGTCAGTGGCAGCGGCGTCTTGTCGCGCAGCGCACTCCACTCGGCTCGGGTGAGGTCGACGTAGGGAGTCGCCTCCGGGCGGGGCCGGTGGGCGCTCCGGGGCATCGGGGAGACCGGAGAGATCACAGTCCATTGTTACGGGAGTACGAACGGACGGTGAGGTGGGATCCGTCACGCGAGGTGTTCGCCCGGCTTGCGACGGAGAAAAACCGATCCGGGTGGAATGTCAGTGGCGTGCGTCACAGTTGTGGGAAGGGTGGGCCCGGTCCGGGGTCCACGAGCGCCCGGGAGTACCCATGACGTACGCGATAGAGGCGGAAGGCCTGGTCAAGCGGTTCCGGGAGACCGAGGCACTGGCCGGTGTCGATCTGGCGGCCCGCAAGGGCACGGTGCTCGGGCTGCTGGGTCCCAACGGTGCCGGGAAGACGACCGCGGTGCGGATCTTCGCGACACTGCTGCGCCCGGACCGGGGGACGGCCCGGGTGGCCGGGCACGACGTGGTCCGGGAGGCCGGGACCGTCCGTTCCCTCGTCGGGCTGACCGGGCAGTACGCGGCGGTCGACGAGAACCTGACCGGCACGGAGAACCTGCTGCTGATCGGCCGGCTGCTGGGGCTGCCCAGGCGGGAGGCGAAGGCGCGGGCCGGTGAACTGCTGGAGCGGTTCCAGCTCACCGACGCGGCCGGGCGGGCCGCGAAGACCTTCTCGGGCGGGATGCGCAGACGCCTGGACCTCGCGGCGAGCCTGGTCGGCCGGCCCAGCATCCTCTTCCTCGACGAACCGACCACCGGTCTCGATCCGCACAGCCGTGGTGAGCTGTGGGACCTGCTGCGGGGTCTGGTCGCGGACGGGGCGACGGCCCTGCTGACCACGCAGTACCTGAACGAGGCCGATGTCCTCGCCGACGACATCGTGGTGATCGACAAGGGCCGGGTGATCGCCGAGGGCACGCCGGACCAGCTGAAGGCGCAGGTCGGCGGCCAGGTGCTGGAGCTCAGGCCGATCGCCGGGCAGGACCTGGCGCGGGCGCACGCCCTGGTGGCCGGCGCCGCCGGGCCGGCGGCCCGGATCGAGGGCGAGGCGGTCACGGCCCCGGTGAAGGACCCCGAGCTGATGCCGGCCGTGGTGCGCGCGCTGGACCGGGAGGGGATCGCGGTCGGGGAGCTGGCCCTGCGCCGCTCCTCGCTCGACGAGGTCTTCCTCTCCCTGACCGGCCACCGCGCCGAGCCGGGCCAGGGCGAGGAGGACGGCGGCGCGGCCGTCCCGGAGGACGAGGAGCTGGAGAAGGCGGTGAGCCGGTCATGACCGCCACCGCGGGCACCCTCGACACCCCGGTCACCGCCTCCGGCCGGGTACCGCCCCTCGCCGGACTGCGGCAGACCTTCACGATGGCCTGGCGGAGCCTGGTCGCCGTCAAGCACAACCCGCTCGAACTGGTCGACTACAGCATCACGCCGATCATGTTCGTGTTCCTCTTCACCTATGTCCTGGGCGGGCAGATGGCCGGCTCGCCGGAGGCGTATCTGAAGTACGCGCTGCCCGGGATCATCGTGCAGAACACCCTGTTCATGACGATGTACACCGCGATGGCGCTCAACACCGACCTCACCAAGGGCGTCTTCGACCGGCTGCGCAGCCTGCCCATCGCCCGCTCCGCCCCGCTCGTCGGCCGGATCACCGCCGACCTCGCGAAGCACCTGTGGGCACTGCTGCTGATGATCGGCCTCGGTCTGGCGCTCGGCTTCCGCATCACCGGCGGGCTCGGCGGGTTCCTGCTCGGCACCCTGCTGGTGATGGTGTTCGCCGCGGCCGTGTCCTGGAGCGCGGTGCTGATCGGGATGCTGGCGGGCGACGCCGAGAAGGTGCAGGCGTTCGCCTTCACGCTCATCTTCCCGATCACCTTCACCAGCAGCGCGTTCGTCGTCGTCGACACGATGCCGGGCTGGCTCCAGGCGTGGAGTGACGTCAATCCGGTGACGCACCTGTCGGACGCGTTCCGGGGGCTGCTGCTGGGCGGGGCGGTGGCGGAGCCGGTGATGTGGTCGCTGGTGTGGGCGGCGGGCATCGCGCTGGTGTTCTATCCGCTGGCGATGCGGGCCTACCGGGCGAAGGTCTGAGGGGCGGTCGGCTCGGCGGCCCGTCGTCACCGTAGGTGCTCCTGAGGAGGCGTCAGGACCGAACTCGGCCTCGCCGGGGTCGTGGAAGGCGGGTTCATTTCCGAATCCGGGCACGCTTCGGGGGTTTTTCGGGAGCATCGGACCGTAGGCTGCGGCCCATGTGTGGAATCGTGGGTTACGTGGGGCCGCAGTCCGCGCTCGAGGTCGTCATGGCCGGGCTGAAGCGGCTGGAGTACCGGGGGTACGACTCGGCGGGCGTCGCCGTCCTGGCCGACGGGGGGCTGGCGACGGCCAAGAAGGCCGGCAAACTGCTCAACCTGGAGAAGGAGCTGGACGGCAGGCCGCTGCCGACCGGCGCGACGGGCATCGGACACACCCGCTGGGCGACGCACGGCGCCCCGACGGACACCAACGCCCACCCGCACATCGACAACGCGGGCCGGGTCGCCGTGGTGCACAACGGCATCATCGAGAACTTCGCCCTGCTGCGCGCCGAGCTGGCCGAGCGGGGTCACGAGCTGTCCTCCGACACGGACACCGAGGTGGTGGCGCACCTGCTCGCCGAGGAGTTCTCCGCCTGTGCGGACCTCGCCGAGGCGATGCGGCTGGTGTGCCGGCGGCTGGAGGGCGCCTTCACGCTGGTCGCGGTGCACGCCGACGAGCCGGACGTGGTGGTCGGCGCCCGGCGGAACTCCCCGCTGGTGGTCGGGGTGGGGGAGGGCGAGGCCTTCCTCGCGTCGGACGTCGCCGCGTTCATCGCCCACACCCGCTCGGCGATCGAGCTCGGGCAGGACCAGGTGGTGGAGCTGCGCCGGGACGGCGTGAGCGTGACCGGCTTCGACGGCCGTCCGGCCGACGTGCGGTCCTACCACGTCGACTGGGACGCCTCGGCCGCCGAGAAGGGCGGCTACGACTACTTCATGCTCAAGGAGATCGCCGAGCAGCCCAAGGCGGTCGCGGACACGCTGCTGGGCCGGATCGACGGTTCCGGTTCGCTGACGCTGGACGAGGTGCGGATCCCGCCGGGCGTGCTGCGGGAGATCGACAAGGTCGTCATCATCGCCTGCGGTACGGCCTTCCACGCCGGGCTGATCGCCAAGTACGCGATCGAGCACTGGACGCGGCTGCCCTGCGAGGTGGAGCTGGCCAGCGAGTTCCGCTACCGGGACCCGATCCTGGACGCGCAGACGCTGGTCATCGCCATCTCCCAGTCGGGCGAGACCATGGACACGCTGATGGCGCTGCGGCACGCCCGGGAGCAGGGCTCCAAGGTGCTGGCGATCTGCAACACCAACGGCTCGACGATTCCCCGCGAGTCGGACGCGGTGCTGTACACGCACGCCGGGCCCGAGGTGGCCGTCGCCTCCACCAAGGCGTTCCTCACCCAGCTCGTGGCGTGCTACCTGGTCGCCCTGTACCTGGGCCAGGTGCGCGGCACGAAGTGGGGCGACGAGATCCGGGCGGTGATCCGCGACCTGTCCTCCATCTCCGGTGCGGTGGAGGAGGTGCTGGGCACGATGGAGCCGGTGCGGGAGCTGGCCCGCACGCTGGCCACCAAGAAGACGGTGCTCTTCCTCGGACGGCACGTGGGGTATCCGGTGGCGCTGGAAGGCGCGCTGAAGCTCAAGGAACTCGCCTACATGCACGCGGAGGGGTTCGCGGCCGGGGAGCTGAAGCACGGGCCGATCGCGCTGATCGAGGAGGACCTGCCGGTGGTCGTGGTGGTGCCCTCGCCGCGCGGACGGTCGGTGCTGCACGACAAGATCGTGTCCAACATCCAGGAGATCCGGGCGCGTGGCGCCCGCACGATCGTGATCGCGGAAGAGGGCGACGAAGCGGTCGTGCCGTACGCGGACCACCTGGTCCGGGTGCCGGCCACCCCGACGCTGCTGCAGCCGCTCGTGGCCACGGTGCCGCTGCAGGTGTTCGCCTGTGAGCTGGCCACGGCCCGCGGTAACGAGGTGGACCAGCCGCGGAACCTGGCGAAGTCGGTGACGGTGGAGTGAGCACCGGGGGCGGGCGGCTCGTCGCCGCCCGCCCCCACCGCCCGTCCGGCGACTACCAGTTGATGCAGGTCTTCGGGACCCAGCCGTTCACCTTGTCGCCGCCGTAGTACCACTGGTTGCTCGTCTTGCCGCAGGCCGTGTACGAGCCGCCCTTGAACGACTTGCCGTCGTTGCAGATGCCGCCCTTCTTGCCCTTGCCCCAGATGCCGAGGGCCGTGGCGGACGTCTTCGGCGCGCTGCGGACGTTGACGGTCTCCTTGGCCTTGACGTTGACGATCGCCTTGCTGCAGTCCTTCGGCGGGGCCGCCGCGGCGGTGCCCGCGGCGGCGACGGTGCCGGTGAGGGCCGTGGCGAAGAGAGCCAGGGCACTGGCAGCGGTTCCCAGCGACGTGAACTTCATGGTCGGTGTCCTCCCGTTGGATGCGATGCCGTTTGCTCATCGCGGTCAGCGCGAACTCTATAGGGAGGGTGGGGAGTTGAAGATCACGGGGTCGTCCTGGAGATGCTCCGGGCGCCGTCCGGGCGGGATTCGGCCCGTCACCGTAGGGTGCTGTCCATGAGCATCATCGGGGTCGGCATCGACGTTGCCGAGATCGAACGGTTCGCGGCTTCACTGGAGCGTACGCCCGCGCTGGCCGAGCGGCTCTTCCTGGAGCGGGAGCTGCTGCTGCCCAGCGGGGAGCGGCGGGGGGTCGCCTCGCTGGCCGCGCGGTTCGCGGCGAAGGAGGCGTTGGCCAAGGCGCTCGGTGCGCCGTCCGGGCTGCTCTGGACCGACGCCGAGGTGTGTGTCGAGGACAGCGGGCGGCCCTGGCTGCGGGTGACCGGGACGGTGGCGGCCCGGGCCGCCGAACTCGGCGTGCGGAGCTGGCATGTGTCGCTGAGTCACGACGCGGGCGTCGCCTCCGCGGTGGTCATCGCCGAGGGGTGAGACACGCCCCCTGGGGGCCCGGCTAATACAGGCCCCAGAGCAGCGTGGCGGTGCCGAGGAAGCCGATCGCGCCCAGGGTCGTACCGGCCGCGGCCGGCCACATCCGGCCGGTGCCCCTGCGGGCGTAGTGCAGGCCCATCGCCCCGAACGTCATCGCGAGCGCTCCGGCCAGGACCGTCCACGGGAACAGGAACGCCCAGGTGCCCACGGCCGAGAAGACGCCGAGGACCAGGGCCGTGGGGCCCAGGGCGGTGGCGGGGCTGTCGCTTTCCCTGGGTGCTGTCGAGCTGGTCATGTCTCGTCGATCCCCCTTTTGAACAAGTTCAAAACGTAGCCCGATGCTACCGGTCCGGCGTGGGCGACGGAACGGCGGGCGGCCGCTTCGGTGGACCGTGGGGCGGATCATCGCGCGGCCGGCAGGTGCACCAGCCGGTGCGCACCGGCCGGCCGACGGCTCCGGAGCCTGCGCGGGCAGGCAGGCGGGGGCTCCGAAGCCCGCGCGGGCAGGCAGGCCGGGGCTCCGGAGCCTGGGGGCGGCCGCTCAGCAGATCGACTGACTGCTGTTCACCCGGGTGATGTTGCGGAACGTCGTGTTCTCACCGCAGGGGCTCTCCCTGACGGCCGAGTCGGTGACCGTCAGGTTCTGGATGGTGATGTCCTTGTTGTTGGGGAACTCCGAGCGGGCCGCCAGGCGCAGTTCACCGCCGCCCGTGATGGTGCCGCCGCGCGCCGCGAGGCTGACGTTGTAGCAGTTCTCGATCAGCACCGAGTTGTTGCCGGTGCGGGAGAGCGTCACCTTGTCGATGACGGCCCCGCCGCTCTCCGAGACGCAGAAGACGCCGCGTCCGCCGCCGCGCGCGACGACCTCGCCGACGCGGATGTTGGTGGGGTAGCCGCTGCCGATCCGGCCGTTGCGGTTGGCCATGCGGAAGGCGGCGTACCCGGTGCCCGCGCCGGCGTTCTCGGCGTCCACCTTGGTGACGGTGGCGTTGACGGTCTGGTTGAGCAGCAGGCCCGACTCGCCGACGTTGCGGGCCGTGACGGTGCCGATCGTGAGGCCGTCGACGCCGTAGGTCTCGACCGCGTGGCTGGACGCGCCCGAGACGTAGACGTCGTCGATGCGGACGTTACGCGTCCACTGGCTGGTGTCGCCCCGGTTGTCGATGCGTACGCCCAGGCCGCGGGAGAGGCGCATGTCGATCCGGCCGAGCGTCACGTTCTGGACGTTGCGCAGGAAGATGCCGTACAGCGGGGTGCCGGTGAGCGTGAGGTTCTGGATCTCGACGTCACGGGTGCCGCGCGAGTAGACGGGCGCCTGGTCGCCCGAGCCGCTGCCGGTGACGTCGATCGTGCCGCAGACGTCGAGGACGGTGTAGCTGGGCAGCGAGATGCGCGCACCCGCCGGGACCGAACCCGAGCCGCGGACCACGACTCGTTCCTTCGACGTGCGCCCGGAGGTGAGGCTGTCGACGGCCGCCTGGACGGCGGCGCGCAGGTCGGTGCCGGTGTACACGGTGCTGCCGCCGCGCCGGGCGGTCCAGGTGTCGCCGCTGCGTACGGCCTCGGCCTGGTAGGAGCCGTCTCCGCAGGCCAGTGCGCGGGTGGGGGCGGCCGTGGCGGGGGCGGTCAGGGTGCCGGCGGCGGTGAGGAGGGCGGTGGCGCCGGCGGCGGCCAGTAATGCGGCTCTGCGTCCCATGGGGGCCTCGGTTTCGTCGGACGTGGGGGAAGGGCAGGCGGTGTGCGAGCCCGGTGTGCGCAGCGGGGTGCAAGCGCTTTCTGCGCGGCGGGGAGTCTGGCAAAGGGGCGGCGGAGCGTCAACGGCTGCGACCCGGTCGGTCGAGGCGGGAGACGCGCGGGGTGCGTGTGAGGGGGAGTGGTCCGGCGGTCCTGCGGGAAACTCGACCGCATGCGTACTGCCTACAGCGTGGAGACGGTCCGGAACGCCGAGCGGGAGCTGATGGCGCGGCTGCCGGAGGGGGCGCTGATGCAACGCGCCGCCGCCGGGCTGGCCGCGGCCTGCGCCGACCTGCTGGGGCGGGTGTACGGGAGCAGGGTCGTGCTGCTGGTCGGCAGTGGCGACAACGGCGGTGACGCCCTGTACGCCGGGGCCCGGCTGGCCCGCCGGGGGGCCGGGGTCACGGCGGTGCTGCTCGCGCCGGACCGGGCGCACGCCGCGGGGCTCGCGGCGTTGCGGCGGGCCGGGGGGTGGGTCGCGGGGGCCGGTCAGGGCGTGCCGCTCGTCGAGGGGGCGGACCTCGTCGTCGACGGGATCGTCGGGATCGGCGGGAAGGGTGGGCTGCGGCCGGACGCGGTGCCGTTGGCCGCCGCCGCCGAGCGATCGCGGGGTGCCGTCGTCGCCGTCGACCTGCCGAGCGGTGTCGACGCCGACACCGGGGAGGTGCACGGGGACGCCGTGCGGGCCGACCTGACCGTCACGTTCGGCACGCACAAGCCGGGTCTCCTGATCGACCCCGCCCGGGAGCACGCGGGGTCGGTGCGCCTGGTCGACATCGGCCTGGAGCTGCCGGCCGAGCCGGAGCTGGAGGCGCTGCAGCACGCGGACGCGGCCCGGGCGCTGCCGGTGCCGGGGGCGGAGAGCGACAAGTACCGGCGGGGCGTGGTCGGCATCGCCGCCGGGTCCGCGCGCTACCCGGGGGCCGCGGTGCTCGCCGTCTCGGGCGCGCTGCGGGGTGGGGCCGGGGCCGTGCGGTACGTCGGGCCGGCCGGGGACGCGGTCATCGCGCGGTTTCCCGAGACGCTCGTGTCGGACGGGGGGCCGAAGCACGCCGGACGGGTGCAGGCGTGGGTCGTCGGGCCGGGGGCCGGGGACGACGCGGTGACGGTGGCGGAGGTGCTGGCGGCGGAGGTGCCGGTGCTGATCGACGCCGACGGGCTGCGGCTGGCGGACGCGGAGACCGTGCGGGGGCGGCGGGCGCCGACGCTGATGACACCCCACGCGGGGGAGGCGGCGGCGCTGCTGGGCGTGGAACGGGCCGAGGTCGAGGGCGGGCGGCTGTCCGCGGTCCGGGAACTGGCGCGGCGTTACGGGGCGACCGTGCTGCTGAAGGGCTCCACGACGCTGGTGGCCGACTCGGCGGGCGGGCCGGTCCGCGTGAACCCGACCGGGACGGGCTGGCTGGCCACGGCCGGGAGCGGGGACGTGCTGTCGGGTCTGTGCGGGTCCTTGCTGGCGGCGGGGCTTTCCGCGGTGGACGCGGCGAGCGTGGGGGCGTATCTGCACGGGCTGGCCGGACGACTGGCGGCGGACGGGGCGCCGGTGGGTGCGCATGACGTGGCGGACACGATCCCGGAGGCCTGGCGGAACGTCCTGGGGTGAGCCGGGGGCGCAGAGGGCCGGGCGACCGGGTCCGATGGCGTGCTGGAGGGCCGGGCGACCGGGTCAGGATCGCCTGCTGGAGGGCTCGGGCGACCGGGTTCGGATGGCGTGCTGGAGGGCCGGACGGCCGAGTCCGGATGGGGTGCTGGAGGGCCGGGCGATCGGGTTCGGACGGCGTGCTGGAGGGCCGGGCGACCGGGTCCGGATGGTGTGCTGGAGAGCCGGGCGGCCGGGTCCGGATGGTGTGCTGGACGGCCGGGCGGCCGGGTCCGGATCGCGTGCTGGAGGGCCGGACGGCCGAGTCCGGATGGTGTGCTGGAGGGCCGGGCGGCCGGGTCCGGATGGTGTGCTGGGCGTCCGGGCGGCCGGTTTCGGCCGGGGCGTGGAGGATCGGGTGACCGGGGTTGGCCGGGGTGTACCTGAACACCGGCGGCCGGTTTCGGTCGGTGTGTGGAGGGCCGGGCGGCCGGGTTCGGCCGGGGGTTCGACGGCCGGGGTCGGTCATGGCGTAGCCGCGCACGGGCCGGACCACTCCGATGGCGGCACCGGAGCGACCGGTCCTGCTGCGTGGCACATCGCCGTACACCCCGGCCGCACCGCGGGCCGCTCCACGCCCCGCGCCGGGTCGTCCCGCCCCCGCCCTGCTCCCGGCAGCCCTTCCCCATCGCCGGTTCGCTCGGCGGCCCCGCTCCCGCTCGACCCGGGCGACGCACAGAGGTACGTAGGCGGTCTGCCCTCGGAGGCCTCTGAGACACTGGGCGCGATGAGCGAGAGAACAGCCCCGACCGCGCCCCTGCGGGCTCGGGCCGAGATCGATCTGGCGGCGCTGCGGGCCAATGTGCGGGCCCTGCGCGCCCATGCGCCGGGCGCGGCCGTGATGGCCGTGGTGAAGTCCGAGGCGTACGGCCACGGGGCCGTGCCGTGCGCCCGTGCGGCCGTCGCCGCGGGAGCGACCTGGCTGGGCACGGCCACGCCCGAGGAGGCCCTCGCCCTGCGGGCCGCCGGGCTGCCGGGCCGCATCATGTGCTGGCTGTGGACACCCGGAGGGCCCTGGCGCGAGGCGGTCGACGCCGAAATCGACGTGTCGGTCAGCGGCATGTGGGCCCTGCAGGAGGTCGTCGAGGCGGCCAGGGGAGCCGACCGGCCGGCCCGGGTGCAGCTGAAGGCCGACACCGGCCTCGGACGCAACGGGTGCCAGCCCGGCGACGACTGGGCCGCGCTCGTCTCCGCCGCGCTGCGGGCCGAGGCCGAGGGGCTGCTGCGCGTCACGGGACTGTGGTCGCACTTCGCCTGCGCCGACGAACCCGGGCACCCCTCCATCGCCGCCCAGCTGGCCGTGTTCCGGGACATGGTCGCCCACGCCGAGCAGCGGGGCGTGCGGCCCGAGGTCCGGCACATCGCCAACTCCCCGGCCACCCTCACGCTCCCCGAGAGCCACTTCGACCTGGTCCGCACCGGCATCGCCACGTACGGCATCTCGCCCAGCCCGGAGCTCGGCACCCCGGCCGACTTCGGGCTGCGGCCGGTGATGACCTTGTCCGCCTCGCTGGCCCTGGTCAAACACGTACCGGGCGGGCACGGCGTCAGTTACGGCCACCGGTACGTGACCCCCGGCCCGACGACCCTGGGCCTGGTCCCGCTGGGCTACGCGGACGGCATCCCGCGGCACGCCTCCTCGGCCGGCCCGGTCCTGGTCGAGGGCAAATGGCGCACGATCGCCGGGCGGGTCGCCATGGACCAGTTCGTGGTCGACCTGGGGGGAGACGAGCCGGTGGCGGGGAGCGATGCGGTCCTCTTCGGGCCGGGGGACCGGGGTGAGCCCACCGCGGAGGACTGGGCGCAGGCGGCCGGAACCATCGCCTACGAAATCGTGACCCGGATCGGAACGCGCGTTCCTCGCGTCTATGTGAATGAGGAACGGGACGGGTAACTCGGCACAGAGAACCGGTCACGCGAGAAACGGCAGTCACAACGGCACCATCGGCATCACCCCGACCCGGTGAACCCGATCGGCACCCGGCGAAGAGGAGCGGTACGTGAGCGAGAGCAGTGCGGAGGTCGTCGCGGACGTCGCCTCCGCGGCCGTCGCGGCCTCCGCCGCGGGGGCGGCGGGCGGCTGGCGCCGGGCGACCGGCGTCGCCGGGGTGGCGATAGGCGTGGTGGCCGCGGGCGCCGCCGCGGGCGTCGCGCTGGAGCGGATGACGGTCGGCCGCGGCATGCGCCAGAAGGCCCGGCTCGCCCTGGACTCGGCGGGACCCTACGGCTCGCTGCGGGGCATGCCCGGCAAGGCGTCCGCCGACGACGGCACGGAGCTCTACTACGAGGTCGACGACCTCGACGAGGAGGCCGCCCCCGCCGCCATCGGCCCGCGCCGCCGCCGGCTGTTCGGCCGTAAGTCACCCGCTCCCGTCACCGTCGTCTTCAGTCACGGCTACTGCCTCAGCCAGGACTCCTGGCACTTCCAGCGGGCCGCCCTGCGCGGCGTCGTGCGGACCGTGCACTGGGACCAGCGCAGCCACGGCCGGTCCGGGCGGGGCGTGGCCCAGACGCGGGACGACGAGCCGATCACGATCGAGCAGCTGGGCCGGGACCTGAAGGCCGTCATCGACGCGGCGGCGCCCGAGGGGCCTCTGGTGCTCGTGGGGCACTCCATGGGCGGCATGACGGTGATGGCGCTGGCCGACCAGTACCCGGAGCTGATCCGCGAACGGGTCGTCGGGGTCGCCTTCGTGGGGACGTCGTCGGGCCGGCTCGGCGAGGTCAACTACGGCCTGCCCGTCGCCGGGGTCAACGCGGTGCGGCGGGTGCTGCCCGGGGTGCTGAAGGCGCTGGGGCAGCGGGCCGAGCTGGTGGAGAAGGGGCGCCGGGCGACCGCGGACCTGTTCGCCGGGATCATCAAGCGGTACTCCTTCGCCTCCCGGGACGTCGACCCGGCCATCGCCCGGTTCGCCGAGCGGATGATCGAGAGCACCCCGATCGACGTGGTCGCCGAGTACTACCCGGCGTTCAACGACCACGACAAGACCGAGGCGCTCGCCCACTTCGCCGACCTGCCGGTGCTGGTGCTGGCCGGGGTGCAGGACCTGGTCACACCGAGCGAGCACAGCGAGGCCATCGCCGATCTGCTGCCGGACGCCGAGCTGGTGCTGGTGCCGGACGCGGGACACCTGGTGATGCTGGAACACCCGGAAGTGGTCACCGACCGCCTCGCCGACCTGCTCACCCGCACGGGTGCCGTGCCCGCAGGGGCTACCGTGAAGGGCTATGGAAGCACCAGCACCGCACAGCCCGGCTGAGCCCGGCTCCGTCCAGATCGTCGTCACGTCCCCCGAGCAGATGCGGGAGCTGGGCCGCCGGCTCGCGAAGCTGCTGCGCGCCGGTGACCTGGTGATGCTCAGCGGGGAGCTCGGCGCGGGCAAGACGACGCTGACCCGCGGCCTGGGCGAAGGGCTCGGCGTGCGCGGGGCCGTCACCTCGCCGACGTTCGTGATCGCCCGGGTGCACCCCGCGCTGGGCGACGGGCCGCCCCTGGTCCACGTCGACGCCTACCGGCTCTCCGGCGGGCTCGACGAGATGGAGGACCTCGACCTCGACGTCTCGCTGCCCGACTCCGTGATCGTCGTGGAGTGGGGCGAGGGCAAGGTCGAGGAGCTGACCGAGGACCGGCTCCAGGTCGTGATCCACCGGGCGGTGGGCGACACGACGGACGAGGTCCGGCAGATGACGCTCACCGGTGTGGGTGAACGCTGGGCCGAGGCGGACCTGAGCGTGCTCTCCGCCTGAGGCCCCTGCCCGGAGCCCTCACGCGGACCTGAAGCCGCTCTCTGGAGCCCTCACGCGGACCTGAAGCCCCTGCCTGGAGCCCTCACGCGGAGTCGCGGTGTGCGGTCTTTTGATGAACGTTCCGACAAGACGTCGGCAAGATGTTGCGTCCGGCGTCTTGTGCGTGGTCACATGGTATCCAGTCAGTGGTTAGGTGAACCTAACTACGTGTGCCCCGGTCCTTCGGGAGGCGTCCATGTCGGCCACAGAGAGCAAAGGGCAGCCGCAGCGGTTCGCGGTCGCCGGGGTGTCCATGCGCGACCTGCTGGCGGCCGGTGAGGCGGCCGCGCTGCTCTGCACGCCGCCGCGCGCCCCCCAGCCGGAACGCGCCGAGCGCGCCCCGGCCCACCGCGAAGCGGCCTGAGGATCCTCCGATCCCGATCCCGATCCCGTTCCCGCTCCCGGTCGCGATGCGCCTAGCGCACCACCACGACCGCGCGGCCGATCGTCGCGAACGTCCACATCGCGTCGCCGTCCGCCCGGGACTCGCGGATACCGCCCGTGCGGACCTTCGAGTCGGGGGCGGGGGCCGGGCCGGGCGACTCGTTCACGGCCGCGCTGAAGCCGACGACCACGCCGTCCACACTGGCGAAGCGCACCACGTGCTCGACCGGGACGCCGTCGGAGCCGGTCACCGCGTTCGAGCGCGACGTCACCGCGTAACGGCCCGGAGCCGGGTCCACCGCGCTGGGCTCGACCGCGAAGGTACGGCTGACCGCCTCGTCCCCGGCGACCAGCCACACCCGGTCGCGGCGCAGCGAGTACACCACCCGGGCGCCCTTCCCCGAGTCGGCGGGCAGCGCGGTCGGGTCCCGCTTGACCTGCGGCGCCTTCGACGTGCCGGGCGCCGGGGACACCCCCGCGTGCGCCGCCCTGCCCATCCCGGCCGGGACCGTCCGGGCGGCCTCGTGGGCGAGGTAGCCGACCGTCGCGAGGGCCGCGGCGGTGAGCCCGGCCACGATTCCCGAGCTGCTGGCTGTCACCGGCGTCCACCTCACGTCGTACGTCCCTGTCGTGACGGTAGGTGACGGTAGCAGCAGGTGACGACCCGACAGGTGCGACCGTGCCGGGCCCCCGGGAGCCGTAGGCTGTTTGCGTGCTCTTGCTCGCTCTGGATACCGCCACGCCCGCCGTCACCGTCGCCCTGCACGACGGACGCGACGTCATCGCCTCCTCGAGTCAGGTCGACGCACGGCGGCACGGGGAACTGCTGCTGCCGGCGATCGACCGGGTGCTCGCCGAGGCCGGTCTGCGGCTCGACGCCGTCACCGGGATCGTCGCCGGGATCGGCCCGGGACCGTACACCGGGCTGCGCGTCGGCCTGATGACCGCCGACACCTTCGGACTCGCCCTCGGCGTCCCCGTGCACGGCGTGTGCACCCTGGACGGCCTCGCCTACGCGGCCGACCTCCAGGGCCCGTTCGTCGTCGCCACCGACGCCCGCCGCAAGGAGGTGTACTGGGCCCGCTACGCCGACTCCCGCACCCGGGTCACCGACCCGGCCGTGGACCGGCCCGCCGACATCGCCGAGCAGGTCGAGGGGCTGCCCTCCGTCGGCGCGGGCGCGCTGCTGTACCCCGCCACCTTCCCCAAGGCGCACGAGCCGGAGCACGTGTCCGCCGCCGCCCTCGCCCGGCTGGCCGCGGAGAAGCTGGCCGCCGGCGAGGAACTGCCCGCGCCCCGGCCGCTGTACCTGCGCCGCCCCGACGCCCAGGTCCCCAAGAACTACAAGGTGGTCACCCCCAAGTGACCGAACCCGTGACGTACACGCTGCGTGAGATGCGCTGGTGGGACATCGACCCCGTCCTGGAGCTGGAACGGGAGCTGTTCCCCGAGGACGCCTGGTCCCGGGGCATGTTCTGGTCCGAGCTCGCCCATGCGCGCGGGCCCGAGGCCAACCGGCGGTACGTGGTCGCCGAGGCCGGCTCCCGGATCGTCGGGTACGCGGGTCTGGTCGCCACCGGCGAGCAGGCCGACGTGCAGACCATCGCCGTCTCCCGCGACCTGTGGGGTACCGGCCTCGGCGGCCGGCTCCTGGCCGAACTGCTGCGGGCCGCCACCACCTTCGAGTGCGCCGAGGTGATGCTGGAGTGCCGGGTCGACAACGTCCGCGCACAGAAGCTGTACGAGCGCTTCGGTTTTGAACCCATCGGTGTCCGGCGCGGCTACTACCAGCCGGGCAACGTGGACGCCCTGGTGATGCGCCTGACCGCCCCCGAGAACTCCGTACAAGGAACCGAGATCAATGGCTGACGAACCCCTCGTACTGGGAATCGAGACCTCCTGCGACGAGACCGGCGTCGGCATCGTCCGGGGCACCACCCTGCTGGCCGACGCCGTCGCCTCCAGCGTCGACGAGCACGCCCGCTTCGGCGGCGTCGTCCCCGAGGTCGCGAGCCGCGCCCATCTGGAGGCGATGGTCCCCACCATCGACCGCGCCCTGAAGGAGGCGGGCGTCACCGCCCGCGACCTCGACGGCATCGCCGTCACCGCCGGTCCCGGTCTCGCCGGTGCCCTGCTGGTCGGCGTCTCCGCCGCGAAGGCCTACGCCTACGCCCTCGGCAAGCCGCTCTACGGCGTCAACCACCTCGCCTCGCACATCTGCGTGGACCAGCTGGAGCACGGCGCGCTGCCCGAGCCGACCATGGCCCTGCTGGTCTCCGGCGGGCACTCCTCGCTGCTGCTGTCCTCGGACATCACCTCCGACGTCCGCCCGATGGGCGCCACCATCGACGACGCGGCCGGCGAGGCCTTCGACAAGATCGCCCGGGTGCTGAACCTCGGCTTCCCCGGCGGGCCGGTCATCGACCGGTACGCCAAGGAGGGCGACCCGAACGCGATCGCCTTCCCGCGCGGCCTGACCGGCCCCCGCGACCCGGCCTACGACTTCTCCTTCTCGGGGCTGAAGACCGCCGTCGCGCGCTGGATCGAGGCCAAGCGGGCGGCGGGGGAGGAGGTGCCGGTGCGGGACGTGGCGGCCTCCTTCCAGGAGGCGGTCGTGGACGTGCTGACCCGCAAGGCCGTGCGGGCCTGCAAGGACGAGGGCGTCGACCACCTGATGATCGGCGGTGGCGTGGCCGCCAACTCCCGGCTGCGCGTCCTCGCCCAGGAGCGCTGCGAGGCCGCGGGCATCCGGCTGCGCGTGCCGCGGCCCAAACTGTGCACGGACAACGGCGCGATGGTCGCCGCCCTGGGCGCCGAGATGGTCGCCCGCAACCGGGCGGCGTCGGCCTGGGACCTGTCGGCGGACTCCTCCCTGCCGGTGACCGAGCCGCACGTGCCCGGGCACGACCACGACCACGACCATGTGCACGAGGTCAGCAAGGAGAACCTCTACTCGTGACGGTCGCGCTGATGTGGGAGGCCCGGGCGGTTGAGGGACGGGGCGAGGAGCTTCTGGCCTGGGCACGCGCCCAGGACCTCCCCCGCGAGCCCCTGCGCCGGGAGACCCTCCGGGCACCCCAGGACCGCGTCCTGGTCCTCACCTGGTGGGACGCCCCCTACGACGCCGAACTGCCCGAACTCCCCGAGCCCGCCCCCGAGCTGACCACCCGGGCGGTACACCGCTGGCGTTTCGAGTCGGTGGGGCTCGGCTGACCGGGCCGGTCAGCGGGCCTCCCGGGACACCTCCGTCTCGCACCGCAGCCGCCGGTCGTGCCCCAGTACCCGCAGGGGCCCGGTGAGGTTCAGGCGGGTCGTGTGGCGTACGTCCGCGCTGGAGGCCGCCAGGCGCAGTTCCAGGGTGCCCGGCTCGACGACCCTGCGTCCCGAGCGGTCGGTGAAGGCCGACAGGTCCGTGTGGAAGCGGAAGGTGACCCGGGCCGCCTCGCCCGGGTCCAGTTCCAGCCGCCGGTAACCGATCAGCCGGACGTCGGGGCGGGTCACCGAGGCCACCGGGTCGTGCAGGTACAGCTGCACGACCTCGGCGCCCGCGCGGTCGCCGGTGTTGCGGACGGTCACCGACACGTCGTGGGAGCCGTCCGTGCCGATCTCGGCCGGACCGGCGGGGGTGCCGTCCTCCCAGGCGAACGCCGTGTACGAGCCGCCGTGGCCGAAGGCGTACAGCGGGGTCGGGTCGAGGTTGCTGACCTCGCCCGCCAGGCCCAGGGGCGGCTGCAGATAGGTCCAGGGCTGCCCGCCGGGGACCCGCGGCACGCTGACGGGCAGGCGGCCCGAGGGGTTCACACGGCCCGACAGGACGCCCGCCACGGCCGGGCCGCCCTCCTCGCCGGGGAAGAACGCCTGCACGACCGCGCCGAGGCGGCCGTGCCAGCGGCCCAGGGCGTAGGGGCGGCCGGTCAGCAGCACCAGCACCACGGGCACGCCCGTGGCGACCAGCGCGTCCAGCAGCTCGCCCTGGACACCCGGCAGGCCGAGGTCCGTCGCGTCGCAGCCCTCGCCCGAGGTGCCGCGCCCGAACAGGCCCGCCCGGTCGCCGAGCACCGCCACGCACACGTCCGCCTCGGCGGTGCGGGCGATCGCCTCCTCGAAGCCCCCGGTGTCAGGGTCCGTCACGTCACAGCCCTGCGCGAACGTCACCTTGGCATCGGGGAGCTCGGTGCGCAGGGCCTCCAGCACGGTCGGGATCTCGATACCGGCCGGCACCCCGGGGTGGTGGGTGAGGACGTGGGAGGGGAACGAGTAGCAGCCCAGCATGGCCAGGGCGTCGGCCGCCCGGGGGCCGACCACCGCGATGCGGGTGTCGGGGGCCAGCGGGAGCAGGCCGCCGGGGTTGTCGAGCAGGACCACCGACTCCTCGGCCATGCGGCGCGCGAGGATGCGGTTGCCCGTCGAGTCGAGCTCGATCCGGGCGGCCGGCTCCGGGGTCCAGTCCTCGTCCAGCAGGCCCAGTTCGCACTTCTGGAGCAGCACGCGGCGGGCCGCGCGGTCCACCAGCTCCTCGGGGATCTCGCCCGAGCCGACCGCCTCCAGCAGCGGCCTGCCGTAGCACTTGACGGTGGGCAGTTCGACGTCGATGCCGGCGGCCAGGGCCGCGTGGGCCGCCCCGGCGGGGGTGGCGGCGACCCGGTGGAGGCTCTGGAGGAAGCCGATGCCGAAGTAGTCGGCGACGACCGTGCCGGTGAAGCCCCACTCCTCGCGCAGGAGCCGGGACAGCAGCCCGGGGTCCGCGGAGGCCGGGACGCCGTCCGTCTCGGTGTAGGCGGCCATGACCGAACGGGCACCGCCCTCGCGCAGGGCCATCTCGAAGGGCGGCAGGGTGACGTCGGCGAACTCGCGGACACCGGCCCGTACCGGGGCGAGATTGCGGGCGCCGGCCGACGAGGCGTACCCGGCGAAGTGCTTGAGCGTCGCGACGATCCCGGCCGACTCCAGGCCCCGCACGTACGCGGTGCCGACCGTGCCGACCAGGTACGGGTCCTCGCCGATCGTCTCCTCCACACGGCCCCAGCGCGGATCGCGTACCACGTCCAGCACGGGTGCGAGACCCTGGTGGACGCCGGCCGAGCGCAGGTCGTCGCCGATGCGGCGGGCCATCTCCTCGACCAGCGGCGGATCCCAGGTCGCGCCCCAGGCCAGCGGGACCGGGTAGGCCGTGGCCTGCCAGGCGGTGAAGCCGGCCAGGCACTCCTCGTGCGCGATCGCCGGGATGCCGAAGCGCCCGGCCGCGGCGATACGGCGCTGGGCGCGCGCCAGGGCCTGCGCGCCGAGCGCCGGGGCCACGGGGGCGGTGCCGAAGGAGCGCGTGAGCTGTCCCAGGCCGTGGGTGATCAGCTCGGCCCAGTCGTACTCGACGGTCATGTCGTGCTGGTGCGGGGCGACCCCCTCGCCGTCCGTCGCGGCGCCCACCCACACGCCGTACAGCTGGGCGGTCTTCTCCTCCAGGGTCATCCGGGAGAGCAGGTCGTCGACACGGGCGGCGGCGGGCAACGCGGGGTCACGCCAGGGCGCGGTGGTCATGAAGCTCCTGTCGGGTGGACGGACGGCCCTCTCACGAACGAATCAACGAATGTTTCGTTATGAACTTCGAATGTTCCGGGAACCTATGGCGGTGCGAGGACTTCGTCAAGGGGGCCCGCAGGGTTACGATCGCCGCCATGACATCCCCGGAGCCCGTTGAAAGCCGGACGCAGACCCGGACAGAGGGGCGCACCGCGCAGACCGCGACACTCGCCGAGATCGCCCGTGAGGCGGGCGTCTCCGCGCCGACTGTTTCGAAGGTCCTCAACGGCCGGGCCGACGTCGCCCCGGCCACCCGGTCCCGCGTCGAGGGCCTGCTGCGCGCGCACGGCTACCGGCGCCGCCGTGCCGAGGCGACCCGCTCGCCCCTGATCGACCTCGTCTTCCACGAGCTGGAGAGCGCCTGGGCGATGGAGGTCATCCGGGGCGTGGAGAACGTGGCCCGGGACGCCGGGCTCAGCGTCGTGCTGTCCGAGAGCGCGGGGCGGCTCACCCCCGGGCGGACCTGGGCCGACCAGGTCGCCGCGCGCCGGCCGCACGGCGTGATCCTGGTCCTGTCCGGGCTCGACGAGTCCCAGCGGGCGCTGCTCACCAGCCGCTCCATCCCGTTCGTGGTGATGGACCCGGCCGGTGACCCGGGCGCCGACGTGCCCTCGATCGGCGCGACCAACTGGCAGGGCGGGCTCGCCGCCACCCGGCACCTGGTCGAGCTGGGGCACCGCAGGATCGGCGCGATCAGCGGGCCCTCGCAGATGATGTGCAGCCGGGCCCGGATCGACGGCTACCGGGCCGCGCTGGAGACGGCCGGGCTGCCGGTGGATCCCGCCCTGATCGCGAGCGGCGACTTCCACCACGAGGCCGGGTACCGGCTCGGCCTGGACATGCTGCGCCGCCCGGACCGGCCGACCGCGATCTTCGCCGGGAACGACCTGCAGGCGCTCGGGCTGTACGAGGCCGCGCGCGAGCTGGGGCTGCGCGTCCCCGAGGACCTGAGCGTGGTCGGGTTCGACGATCTGCCGGTGGCGCCCCTGGTCGGGCCGCCGCTGACGACCGTGCGGCAGCCGCTGACGGAGATGGCCGAGGCGGCGGCCAAGCTGGTGCTCGACCTCGGCCGGGACGGGGGGAGCCCGGCGGCGACCCGGGTGGAGCTGGCGACGAGCCTGGTGGTGCGCAGCAGCACGGCGGCACCCGCGGAACGGTAGGGGCCGCGTCGGCGGTTGATTCCGGCCACCCGCATGCCGAGCCGAAGTCAATCGGCTCCACTGCCGAAACTTTCGGCGGGCCCGCGTCCTGAAATCTGAGAATTTCCGAAGAAAGGGCGCCCTGAGACCCCTGCCCGTCATAATTCGGACTTATGTTCCTGCCCGTGACGGGACACAACGGGGACCAGGGCTCGGAAGCGGGCCGGCGGACGCGAGCGCTGAAAACGGCCGGCCTCCTCCTGGCGGGGACGCTGGTGCTGGGCGCCGGAGCGGCAGGCTGGGCCTACTGGCATCTCAGCGACAACATCACCGGCGTCGACATCGACGGCGCCCTGGGCGACAACCGGCCGCCGAAGCCGGTGACCACACCCTCGCCCTCGGCACCGGCCGCCCCGAGCGAGGCCCTCAACATCCTGGTCCTCGGCTCGGACTCGCGCAGCGGCGAGGACAACCGCAGACTCGGCGGCGGCGACAGCGCGGGCGCCCGTTCGGACACGGCGATGGTCGTCCACCTGGACGCGGGGCGGACCACCGCGACGGTGGTGAGCATCCCGCGCGACACCCTGGTCACCCGCCCGTCCTGCCCGCGCCCCTCCGGCGGCTCGACGCGGGTCGCCCGCCTCGCGATGTTCAACAGCGCGTACGAGGTGGGCGGCCCGGTGTGCGCGGTGAAGACGGTCGAGGCGATGACGAACGTCCGTATGGACCACTACCTCGAAATCGACTTCTCGGGTTTCGCCCGGCTCGTCGACGCGCTCGGCGGTGTCACCGTCACCACGGACGAGGACATCACCGACGAGGACAGCCACCTGCGGCTGAAGGCGGGCACGCATCACCTGGACGGCACCCGGGCCCTGGCGTTCGCCCGCACCCGGCACGGCATAGGCGACGGCAGCGACCTGGGCCGCATAGGCCTCCAGCAGCAGCTGGTGAAGGCCCTGCTGGAGCAGATCGCTGCCCAGGACCTGTTCACCGACCCGGCCAGGCTGTACCGCGTCGCCGACACGGTCACCGCCGGACTCACCGCCGACACCGGCCTGGACTCCCTCGCCGAACTGACCCGTCTCGGGCAGAGCCTGCAGGGGCTCACGGCGAGCGGGGTGCGGACGGTGATGATGCCGGTGGTGCCGGCGCCGTCGGACCCCAACCGGGTGGTCGCCGAGGAGCCGCAGGCCCGGAAACTGTGGGAGTCACTGCGCTGACCTGGGACGACGCGGCCCGGAAAAATCGTCGAAGAAAAATCCGGCGAGCGTGTCGATCCGGCGGCTCCCCGATCGACGCAGGGGTGAGAGCGGGGAGGAGCCCCGCTGTCCGACGACCGGAGGAGTCACCGTGCCGCGCTTTCTCACCCTGATCCGCATCGACGAGAAGAACGCCCCCGCCGAGGGGCCGAGCCCCGAGCTCATGGAGCGCATGGGCAAGCTGCTGGAGGAGATCACCAAGGCCGGCGTCATGCTCGACACGGCCGGGCTGACGCCGACCTCGGACGGCAGCCGGGTGACCTGGGAGGGCGGACAGCTGTCCGTCACCGACGGGCCGTTCACCGAGTCCAAGGAGGTCATCGGCGGCTACTCGATCAGCCAGTGCAAGGACAAGGCCGAGGCGATCGAGTGGACCAAGCGGTTCCTGTCCCTGCACGAGGACTACTGGACGATCACCGCCGAGGTCCGGCAGATCGCCGAGGACTGACCGTCCCGCACGGCCGGTTCCGCTTGGCCGGGCGGCACGAGGGGTGTCTGATGGTGGGCTGTGACCCCGCAGCCCACCCCGGCACCGCCCCCGGAACCGGCCCGGCCGTCCGTGTCCGGGTCCGCCCCGGCACCGCCCCCGGACCCGGCCCGGCCGACCGTGTCCGGGGCCGCCCCGGTACCGCCGCCGGAACCGGCCCGGCCGTCCGCGTCCCGGTCCGGCCGCGCCGCCGAGGCCATCGAGACCGTCTTCCGCATGGAGTCGCCGCGGATCATCGCCGGTGTCGCCCGGGTCGTCCGGGACGTCGGTATCGCCGAGGAACTCGCGCAGGACGCCCTGGTGTCCGCGCTGGAGCAGTGGCCACGGGACGGGGTGCCCGACAACCCGGGCGCCTGGCTCATGGCCACCGCCCGCCACCGCGCCGTCGACCTGGTCCGGCGCCGGGAGAACTACGCCCGCAAGCTGGCGGAGATCGGCCGGGACCTGCCGGCCGCGTCGCCCCCTCAGGAACCCGCCGACCCCGACGGCATCGACGACGACCTGCTGCGCCTGGTCTTCACCGCCTGTCACCCCGTCCTGTCCACCGAGGCCCGCACCGCCCTCACCCTGCGTCTGCTGGGCGGCCTCACCACGGCCGAGATCGCCCGTGCCTTCCTCGTCCCCGAGCCGACGATCGCCCAGCGCGTCGTCCGTGCCAAACGCACCCTCGCGACGCGGAACGTGGCCTTCGAGGTGCCCCACGGCCCCGACCGCGAGGCCCGGCTGGGTTCGGTCCTCGACGTCATCTACCTCATCTTCAACGAGGGGTACGCCGCCACGGCGGGCGACGACTGGCTGCGCCCGTCCCTGTGCGAGGACGCCCTGCGCCTGGCCCGGGTGCTCTCGGCGCTGATGCCGAAGGAGCCCGAGGTGCACGGCCTCACCGCGCTGCTGGAGCTCCAGGCGTCCCGGACGGCGGCCCGTACCGGCCCCTCCGGTGAGCCGGTCCTGCTGAAGGACCAGAACCGCTCCCGCTGGAACCGCATGCTCATCGGCCGCGGCTTCGCGGCGCTGGGCCGGGCCGAGGCCACCTCCTCCGGCGCCCCGGGCCCGTACACCCTGCAAGCGGCCATCGCCGCCTGCCACGCGCACGCGTACACCTACGAGGAGACCGACTGGGCCCGTATCGCCACCCTCTACAGCCTTCTGGCCGCCCGCTCCCCGTCGCCGGTCGTGGAGCTGAACCGCGCGGTGGCCGTCTCGATGTCCGAGGGCCCGGCCCCGGCCCTCGCCCTCGTCGACGCGCTGGCCGGCGATCCCGCCCTGCGCGACTACCACCTGCTGCCCAGCGTCCGCGGCGACCTCCTGGCCCGGCTGGGCCGGACGGAGGAGGCCCGGGCGGAGTTCGCACGGGCGGCGTCGCTCACCCGGAACGAGCGGGAGCGGCACCTGCTGCTGCGGAGGGCGGCCGAACCGTCCTGACGCTCAGGCGGGGTGCCCGACGAGCATCGCCGGGCCGCCCGCGACCCGGGTCAGGAACACCGTCGCCGCGTGCGGGCCCTGCGGCTTGACCTTCCTGCGGAGCTCCTCCGGCTCGACCGCCGACCCCCGCTTCTTCACGGTCAGCGTGCCGACCTGACGCTCCCGCAGGAGTGCCTTCAGCTTCTTGACGTTGAAGGGGAGGTGGTCGGTGATCTCGTAGGCCGTGGCGTACGGGGTGGGGCGCAGGGCGTCGGCCGTGACGTACGCGATCGTCGCGTCGAGCAGACCGCCGTCGACCTGCTCGGCCACCTCGGCGACCAGGTGGGCGCGGATGACGGCGCCGTCGGGCTCGTAGAGGTAGCGGCCGGGCGGGCGGACGTCCGGGTCGGGCAGACCGCGGGAGAGCAGGCTGCGGGGGCCGGGCAGGAGGGTCGCCCGGACCGCCCCCGGCTCGGTGCCGAACCACAGCACGGCCTCCTTGACGTCCCCGCCATCGGAGATCCACTCCGCCTCGGCGTCCTCGGGGACCGCCTCGTGCGGGACGCCGGGGGCGATCTTCAGCGCGGCGTGGGGCGCCCGGCGCGCGGCGGAGACCGCCCAGGACAGCGGCGGCGAGTAGGCCTCGGGGTCGAAGATCCGGCCGCGGCCGCCGCGCCGGGCGGGGTCGACGAACACGGCGTCGAATCCGGCCGTGTCCACCTCCGTGACGTCCGCCTCGCGCACCTCGACCAGGCCGGCCAGGCCCAGCGCCTCGGCGTTGGCCCGGGCCGCGGCGGCCGTCCCCGGGTCGCGGTCCACGGCCAGGACCCGGATGCCGGCCCGGGCCAGCGCGATCGCGTCACCGCCGATGCCGCAGCACAGGTCGGCGACCGAGGTGATGCCCGCCTCGGCCATCCGCCGGGCCCGGTAGGCCGCCACGCTCGCCCGCGTCGACTGCTCGACCCCGTTCGGCGTGAAGAACATCCGGCCCGCGTCCTCCGCCCCGAACTTCGCCACCGCCCGCTGCCGCAGCCGTGCCTGGCCGAGCGCCGCCGACACCAGTTCCGCGGGGTGCTCGCGGCGCAGCCGGGTCGCGACGGCCAGCTCCCGCGCCGGGTCGGTGTCCCGCACCTCGTCGAGGAGGGCGCTGCCTTCGGGGGTGAGGAGGAGGTCGAGGTCGTTCACCGGATCATTGTCGGCCACGGCGGGGGAGGGGGTGCGGCCGGTGCCGGTCGGGGGTTGCCGATGCGCGGGGGTACGGCGGGCTGTGGGGGTTGCCGGAGCGCGGGGTTGTCCAGTGCCGGGGATGGCGGCTGGTCGGAGTTGCCGATGCGCAGCGGGATCGTGGTCGGCCGGGTGCTGACGGAGGGAGCGCGGCCCGTTCCCGGTGGGGGCCGGGGTTTGGGCCAGTCGGTGGATGGTCGGGCGCCGGCCGCGGTGTCGGGCGGGATCGCCCGGAGGGGGCTGGGAGGATCCGGCACCATGCGAGCAGTCGTACAAAACGATAAAAGCCGGGCATGGGGGCGGGCGCCCGCCGGCGCACGGATCATCCTCGCCGTGCTCGTCCTCGCCGCCATCGCCTCCGGCTGCGCGCAGGACGGCGGCGACCAGGTCACCCCGGCCGGCGGCCAGCAGCCCCTCGACGCGCCCCCGGCCCGCGCGCTCGACTCCTACGCCACCCGACTGCGCGCCGCGCACGCCGCCCGGGTCGCCGCCGCACACCGCTGGGACCTGCGCAGGACCCTGTCGGCCGCCCCGCCCGCCCCCGTGACGAAGCCCAGGATCAGGACCCGCAAGGGCTTCGAGGTGGAAGGCCACCGGGAGCTGGACCTCCCGCCCGTCTTCACGAGGATCCCCACCAGCGACAAGGTCGTCTTCCTCACCGTCGACGACGGGGCCGAGAAGGACCCCGCGTTCCTGCGGATGATGCGCGACCTCGACGTGCCCTACAGCGCCTTCCTCAGCGGCTACCTGGTCAAGGACGACCCCGGCTACTTCCGGAGGATGCAGTCCGGGGGCGTGGCGCTGCACAACCACACCCTGTACCACCCCAACCTGCGGGGCCTGTCGTACCGGGCGCAGAAGCGCGAGATCTGCGGCATGCAGCGCTACATGCAAAGACAGTTCGGCACGCGCCCCGCACTCTTCCGCCCGCCCTACGGCAGCTACGACCGGTCGACCCTGCGCGCCGCCAAGGCCTGCGGCATCGCGTACGTGCCCCTGTGGAACGAGGAGGTCTTCGCCGACCACTGGGAGTACCGCGACGGGGGCCGCAGGCTGCGCCCGGGCGACATCGTCCTCACGCACTTCCGGGGACGCGACCAGTGGAAGGGCACGATGGCCGACATGGTCCGCCGCTTCCTGAACAAGGTCACGGCCCAGGGCTACACGGTCGCGCGGCTGGAGGACTACCTGTGAGGCGGACGGCCGCCGCCCTGCTGTGCGCGGCCCTGCTGACCGGCTGCGCCGGGGGCGCGGGGGAGCGGCCCGGCGCAGCCGACGGCCGGGCGCAGGACCCGTCCCGCGGGGTGGGCGACACCCGCCGGCTGCCGCCCGTCGTGGACCATGTCCCCACCCGCGAGCCGGTCGTCTTCCTCACCTACGACGACGGCGCCGAGCGCGACCCCCGCTTCATCGGCCTCGTCCGCGAACGGCGGCTCCCGGTCAGCATGTTCCTCACCGACAGCGTCGTGGGTCCCGGCTACGGACACTTCGCCCGGCTGCGCGCGGTCGGCGCGTCCCTGCAGAACCACACCCTCGACCACCCCGCCCTGCGTGGCCTGCCCTACGCCGGGCAGCGCGCCGAGATCTGCGGCCAGCAGCACAAACTCCGCTCGCGCTTCGGCGTCACCCCCCGGCTCTTCCGCCCGCCCTACGGCACCTACGACACCACGACCCTGCGCGCCGCCGCCGACTGCGGCATCACCGCGGTCGTCCTGTGGCGCGCGTCCCTGGGCGCCGACGGCGACCTGACGTACACCCGGGGCGCGCACGAGCTGCGGCCCGGGGACATCGTCTCGGTGCCGTCCGGGGAGACCGGGTCCCCGACCCTCACGGAACGGACCGGGCGCCTGCTGCGGGAGATCGGGGAACGGGGGCTGCGGGTGGGGCGGCTCGAGGACCACCTGGAGAGGGCAGTTGCCCGACGCGCCGTCGGCAATTAGCAGTCCGCTTGACCGAGTGCTAATCGCAGTCATAGTCTCGGCTCTGGCACTCCCCCTAGGAGAGTGCCAACACAGCGACGGGCAGGTCCGGCACCCGCGACGACGGATCCACCTGGTCGCCACCTCAGACAGTTAACCCCGTGAGATCTCCGAAGGGGGAGGTCGGATCGTGACGACCACCAGCTCCAAGGTTGCCATCAAGCCGCTCGAGGACCGCATCGTGGTCCAGCCGCTCGACGCCGAGCAGACCACCGCCTCTGGCCTGGTCATCCCGGACACCGCCAAGGAGAAGCCCCAGGAGGGCGTCGTCCTGGCCGTGGGCCCGGGCCGCTTCGAGGACGGCAACCGTCTTCCGCTCGACGTCTCCGTCGGCGACGTCGTGCTCTACAGCAAGTACGGCGGCACCGAGGTGAAGTACAACGGCGAGGAGTACCTCGTCCTCTCGGCCCGCGACGTGCTCGCGATCGTCGAGAAGTAATTCACCCCAAGCACCTTGCTTTGACTGCGCCCCTGGCTCCCGCTATCGCCAATAAGCCGGGCGCCCGGGGCGCAGTGCCGTATATCCCAGATTCCGGAAGAGGGCTCACGCTCCCATGGCGAAGATCCTGAAGTTCGACGAGGACGCCCGTCGCGCCCTCGAGCGCGGCGTCAACAAGCTTGCCGACACGGTCAAGGTGACGATCGGCCCCAAGGGCCGCAACGTCGTCATCGACAAGAAGTTCGGCGCTCCCACCATCACCAACGACGGTGTGACCATCGCCCGTGAGGTCGAGGTCGAGGACCCGTACGAGAACCTCGGTGCCCAGCTGGTCAAGGAGGTGGCGACCAAGACCAACGACATCGCGGGTGACGGTACGACCACCGCGACCGTGCTCGCCCAGGCGCTCGTGCGCGAGGGCCTGAAGAACGTCGCCGCCGGTGCCTCCCCGGCCGCCCTGAAGAAGGGCATCGACGCCGCCGTCAAGGCCGTCTCGGACGACCTGCTCGCCACGGCCCGCCCGATCGACGAGAAGTCCGACATCGCCGCCGTCGCCGCGCTGTCCGCCCAGGACCAGCAGGTCGGCGAGCTCATCGCCGAGGCGATGGACAAGGTCGGCAAGGACGGTGTCATCACCGTCGAGGAGTCCAACACCTTCGGTCTGGAGCTGGACTTCACCGAGGGCATGGCCTTCGACAAGGGCTACCTGTCGCCGTACTTCGTGACGGACCAGGAGCGCATGGAAGCAGTCCTGGACGACCCGTACATCCTCATCACGCAGGGCAAGATCTCCGCCATCGCGGACCTGCTGCCGCTGCTGGAGAAGGTCATCCAGGCCAACGCCTCCAAGCCGCTGCTGATCATCGCCGAGGACGTCGAGGGCGAGGCCCTGTCGACCCTCGTCGTGAACAAGATCCGTGGCACCTTCAACGCCGTCGCCGTGAAGGCCCCCGGCTTCGGCGACCGCCGCAAGGCGATGCTGCAGGACATGGCCGTCCTCACCGGCGCCACGGTCGTCTCCGAGGAGGTCGGCCTCAAGCTCGACCAGGTCGGCCTGGACGTCCTCGGCTCCGCCCGCCGCGTCACCGTCACCAAGGACGACACCACCATCGTCGACGGCGCCGGCAAGAAGGAAGACGTGCACGGCCGCGTCGCCCAGATCAAGGCCGAGATCGAGACCACCGACTCCGACTGGGACCGCGAGAAGCTCCAGGAGCGCCTCGCGAAGCTGGCCGGCGGCGTGTGCGTCATCCGCGTGGGTGCCGCCACCGAGGTCGAGCTCAAGGAGCGCAAGCACCGTCTGGAGGACGCCATCTCCGCGACCCGCGCCGCGGTCGAGGAGGGCATCGTCTCCGGTGGTGGCTCCGCGCTGGTCCACGCCGTCAAGGTCCTCGAGGGCAACCTCGGCAAGACCGGCGACGAGGCCACCGGTGTCGCGGTCGTCCGCCGCGCCGCCGTCGAGCCGCTGCGCTGGATCGCCGAGAACGCCGGTCTCGAGGGCTACGTCATCACCTCGAAGGTCGCCGAGCTCGACAAGGGCCAGGGCTTCAACGCCGCCACCGGCGAGTACGGCGACCTGGTGAAGGCCGGCGTCATCGACCCGGTCAAGGTCACCCGCTCCGCCCTGGAGAACGCGGCCTCCATCGCCTCCCTCCTCCTCACGACCGAGACCCTGGTCGTCGAGAAGAAGGAAGAGGAGGAGCCGGCCGCCGCGGGCCACGGCCACGGCCACGCCCACTGAGGCACCGACCTCGTAGCAGAAGCCCCCGTTCCGCCCACGCGGAACGGGGGCTTCTCCCGTTGCGTCCATCGGGTTGTTTCCGTCGATCACAACTCCAGCGGCCCGGTCGGGCCCGCCGGTCACAGCTCCAGCGGCTCCAGCACCCCGAGCTGCTGCATCAGCCCCAGCCGGTCGTACTGCCACCAGCCCTCGGCGATCTTCCCGTCCGGAGTGCAGCGGTGGACGGTCGTCCCGGTCATGGTGACCTCCTGACCGGTCGGCGGGATCCCGAGGAACTCGCCGGTGTGCCGCCCGTGGAAGGTCCACCGGGTGCACACCCGGTCGCCCTGCGCCATCTGGTCCTCGATGGTGAACGAGAAGTCGAAGCCGCCCCGCCACACCTCCACCTCGCGCCGGAGCGCGTCCAGCCCGATGACATCCTGCACATTGCCGGGATCGTGGTCGTGGTAGTCCTCGACGAACACGTCGTTGAACGGCGGCGCGTCCCCCTTCCCCGGTGCGAGCTCGAAGAACCTGCGCGCGGTGGCCGCGTACAGCTGCTCGTCCCGCACCACGTCCAGGTCCGTGAAGGTCGGTGTCTCCTCGCAGAGCGCCACCATGTCCTTGAAGATCCGGTCGGTCTCCGGCAGCCCGGAGTTGCGCATCGCCTCCTCGTACGACGGGAACTCCACGATCTCCACGATGTGCGAGGCGTCGGACCGGTCCTTGGCCACCACACTGTGCGACGCGGTCCGCTTCCCCTTGGTCTGCTCGACCCACCGGTCCATCAGCCGGTTCATCTCGTCGAGCCGGCTGGTCCTGCATTCGATGAGCTGTACGAAGGTCATGGCCTCGCCTCCGGCCCCCCTGGGTCCGGCTGAACAGCTTCATTGTCCCAAGGGGGCGGCCCGGGTGCCTCCCGGTGAACGGTGGCCCGGGGCAGGGGACCAGCCGGCCGGGCCGTGCCGCGTGCGGCTACTGCGGCCCGTACTTCCGGCCCGTCCTGGACGAGACGGCCCCGAGCATCCCCCGCGGCACCAGCTTCGCCGCCCCCATCAGCGCCTTGTAGCGCGGGTCCGGGATCGACAGCGTCTTGCCGCGCGCCAGATCGTGCAGCGCCGCCGCCACCAGCTTGTCCGCGTCGAGCCACATCCACCCCGGGATGTTGTCGGTGCCCATCCCGGCCCGCTCGTGGAACTCGGTGCGCACGAACCCCGGGCACAGCGCCATCAGCCGTACGCCGCTGCCGGCCAGGTCGCGGGCCGCGCCCTGCGTGAACTGCACGACCCAGGCCTTGGAGGCGCCGTAGGTGCCCCGGGGGACGAAGGCGGCCACCGACGCGACGTTGACGACGCCGCCGCGGCCGCGCTCGCGCATCGCCGCCGTCGCCGCCGACGTCAGCCGCAGCACCGCCTCGCAGTGCACCTTCAGCATCCGCAGCTCATCGGCCATGGAGACGTCCAGAAAGCGGCCCTTGTTGCCGAACCCGGCGTTGTTGATCAGCAGGTCGACGGGGTTCTTGCGGTCGCCGAGGCGTCCGGCCACCGCCTCGATGCCCTCGTCCTCCGCCAGGTCGGCCGTCAGCACCTCCGCCTCGATGCCGTGCCGGTCGTGCAGCTCGGTCGCCTGTTCCCGAAGCCGCTTGGTGTCGCGGGCCACCAGCACCAGGTTGTGCCCGTCCGCCGCGAGTCGCCGCGCGAACGCGGCCCCGATGCCTGCCGTCGATCCCGTAATCAGAGCCGTTGTCATGGCAGAAGGTTAGTGACCCGGACCGCGTGCATCCGCTTCCCCGGGGGGCCGTCCGTGGTGAAGGGTCCGTGGAGACCGGCGTGGTGAGCGGCCGTCAGGCCCCGTACTTCTCCTGGTACTCCCGGGCCGTCCGTGCCACTTCCGGGTGGAGGGCCTCGCCCGCCGCCAGCACCCGCGGCAGCAGGGTCCGCTCGGTCGTCACCGCGCGGAACTGCAGGGCCACGGTCACCTCGTGGTCCGGGCGGTGCACGATCTCGACGGCATCGCCCGCGCGGACCTCCCCGGGCACGATCACCCGCAGATACGCCCCCGGCGCCCCGCGCCGCGTGAACCGCCTCACCCAGCCCTTCTCGCCCAGGTGGCCCTGGAACGTACGGCACGGGATCCGTCCGGAGGTGACCTCCAGCACCACCTCGGGCCCGATCCGCCACCGCTCGCCGATCAGGGCGCCGGACACGTCGAGGCCGCAGGTGGTGAGGTTCTCGCCGAACGCGCCGTCGGGCAGCGTCCGGTCCAGCTCGCGCTCCCACTCGTCCATGTCCTCACGGGCCATGGCGTACACCGCCTGGTCGTCACCGCCGTGGTACTTCAGCGTGCACACCGTGTCCCCGGCCAGTCCGCTCCCGCCGACGCCCTTGGGGCCGGGCGCGGACACCCGCACCGGACCGTCCACCGGCCGCTTGTCGATCCCGGTCACTCCCTGCGGATGGTCCGTGTAGGGCACGGCCACGGCGCGGCCCAGATTCACTGACAGAAGCTTCATGCCGGCACGGTAGGCGACCGGCCCCCAAAGCGTCGACGTGATTTCAGCGGAGACATCAAAGAGTGACTTATCCTCGCTATCCTCGAAGGGTGATCGAAGCTCGTCATCTCCGTGTCCTGCGCGCCGTCGCGACCACCGGCTCCTTCTCCGCCGCCGGCCGCGAGCTGGGCTGCACCCAGCCCGCCGTCAGCCAGCAGATGAAGGCCCTGGAGACCTCCGTCGGCACACCGCTGCTGATCCGTACCGGACGCGAGATGCGCCTGACCCAGGCCGGCGAGGCCCTGGTGCGGCACGCCGCCGGGATCCTCTCCGGGCTCACGGCCGCGGAGGAGGAGGTCGCCGCCATCGCCGGGCTGCGCGCGGGCCGGGTCCGGCTCGTCTCCTTCCCCAGCGGCAGCTCCACGCTCGTCCCCACCGCCCTCGCCGCGCTGCGCCGGGCCCACCCCGGCACCCGGGTCTTCCTGGAGGAGGCCGAACCGCCCGCGTCCGTCGGCCTGCTGCGCGAGGGCGACTGCGACGTGGCGCTCGCGTTCCGCTACGAGGGGGCGGCCGGCGCGGAGGAGTGGGACGACCTCGTCGTACGGCCGCTGCTGTCGGACCGGCTCGTCGCGCTCGTGCCGGAGCGTCACCGGCTGGCGGGCGCGGAGTCCGTCGCGATCGGCGAGCTCACCGAGGACCCGTGGATCGCGGGCTGCCCCCGCTGCCGCGGACAGCTCGTCGAGGTGTGCGCCGCGGCCGGCTTCACCCCCCGCATCGACTTCGCCACCGACGACTACCCGGCGGTCGTCGGCCTCGTCGGCGCCGGCCTGGGCGTGGCCGTCCTTCCCCAGCTGGCCGTCGAGTCGGTCCGGCCCCGGGGGGTGCGCGCCGTGCGGCTCGAACCGGCGGTGCGGCGGGAGATCGTCGCACTCACCCTGCCCGACCTCGCACAGGTCCCCGCCGTGGCGGCGACACTCGACCAGCTGGCCCGGGCCGCCCGCCGCCCGTAGCGGCCCACCGCGTCAAAAACCAACGGCACGCGTGCGCGTGCCCTTCGCAGAAACGTTCCTTCAGTTGTTCGAGGCGGTGTGTCCGCCCGATGCCGACGCCGACACCAGCCGGTTGCGCGCCCGCCCCATGAGCTCTTCGCGCTCGTCCTCGGTCAGCCCGCCCCACACGCCGTACGGCTCACGCACCGCCAGGGCGTGGGCAGCGCACTCCGCGCGTACCGGGCACCTCATGCAGACCTCTTTGGCCGAGTTCTCACGAGCGCTCCTCGCCGCACCGCGCTCACCTTCCGGGTGGAAGAAGAGCGAGCTGTCCACCCCTCGACAGGCAGCCAGCAGCTGCCAGTCCCACAGGTCCGCGTTCGGTCCGGGAAGGCGGGAGAAATCTGCCATTACGTGACCCCTTGTAGCCGTCTGGGCGGATCCGGTGTCTACGACCGTACAACTACGATCTAAGGAGATGAAAATATGACTCATTGCGAATCTAGCTCCAGACACTGGCAAAACGGAAGAAATGGGTCTGAATGGGGCATAGCTTGTGATGAAAGTTCGAGGGTCCGCTGTGCATGTCTCCACCGTGTCCGCCCCCTCACGTAGAGTGCCGAAGAGGGCAGCCGCCCCCGTAACTCTTTCGAGTGACCGTCGTTGAGAGTGCGAGGCGGTTGAAGGAACAAGTGCTCGGGCCCGCGTCCGAGACGGTCGACCGCACAGGTGACGATTTCGTACCAGCCTGGAGGCTCAAGGTGACGCGCATCAGCTGCGGAGGGCGGTCATGACATCCGTCCTCGTCTGCGACGACTCCCCGCTTGCCCGAGAGGCGCTCCGTCGTGCGGTGGCGACCGTGCCCGGCGTAGAGCGCGTGACGACGGCGGCCAACGGCGAGGAAGTCCTCCGCCGCTGGGGGGCCGACCGCTCGGACCTGATTCTGATGGACGTACGCATGCCCGGACTGGGCGGCGTCGAGACGGTCCGGCGGCTGCTGTCGGCCGACCCCGGTGCGCGCATCATCATGCTCACCGTCGCCGAGGACCTGGACGGCGTGGCCCTCGCGGTCGCCGCCGGTGCCCGCGGCTATCTGCACAAGGACGCCTCCCGCGCGGAACTGCGCGCGACGGTGACCCAGGCCCTGGCCGACCCGACCTGGCGGCTCGCCCCGCGCCGGCTGCGCTCGGCCGAGATGGGCGCGGCGCCCACGCTCACCGCGCGTGAGATCCAGGTCCTCGAAGGCATGAGCCACGGCCGCTCGAACGCCGAGATCGGCCGCGAGCTGTTCCTCTCCGAGGACACCGTCAAGACGCACGCCCGGCGCCTGTTCAAGAAGCTCGGCGCCTCCGACCGGGCCCACGCCGTCGCGCTCGGCTTCCGGTGGGGTCTGGTGCGCTAGGACCTGTCGTTCGGATCACGCCTGTCCCTCGGATCACGCCCGTCCTCCGGGCCGGGCCGGTTCCGAGGCGGGGGCTCCGGCCCCGGCGGAAGAGCGGGGGCACCCGGATGCCCCCGCGGGAGCCGTGCGCGCCGAAGCCGACGGCCGACGCCGACGCCGGGGATCCGTACCCGCCCGGGCGCGGTCGAGGGTCCGGCAGGGGGCGAGCGAGGACCGACGTCCCCGGCTTGATCCGAACGACAGGTCCCAGCGATCGTGCTGTGGCCGCGGAGAGCCAGGTGGGCGCGGGTGGGCCCGGGGCCCGCAGGGTGCCCGCTGCTCGTTTCGCCGCGGATGCCGCATCCTTGAGGGTGTGGAGTTCCTCGGGGACGAGTCGGTCGAGCGGAAGGGGAGGGCGCAGGGGATGAGTGCCGGCGCACCTGCTCATAACGCTTCAGTGCACAACAACGGGCGCGGTGCCGCGGACCCGGCGGCCGCAAGGCACCATGGACCGATGCGCGACGACGAGGCGGCCCCTGCCCAGGGCGCGATCGGTGCGCTCGTCCACCGCGCCGTCGACGGGGACGAGCAGGCCACGCACGACCTGCTCGCCCATGTCCACCCCCTGGCCCTGCGCTACTGCCGCACCCGGCTGTCCCGTCTCCCGGGCGACGCGCGGCACTTCGTGGAGGACCTCGCGCAGGAGGTCTGCGTGGCGGTGCTCCTCGCGCTGCCCCGCTACCGGGACACCGGCCGCCCCTTCGAGGCGTTCGTCTTCGCCATCGCCGCCCACAAGGTCGCCGACCTGCAGCGCGCGGCGATGCGCCACCCCGGCTCGACGGCCGTCCCCTCCGACGAGATGCCCGAGCGTCCGGACGACTCCCTCGGTCCGGAGGAGCGCGCCCTGCTCAGCAGCGACGCGGAATGGGCCAAGAAACTCCTGGCCAACCTTCCCGAGAACCAGCGGGAGCTGCTCCTGCTGCGCATCGCGGTGGGACTCACGGCCGAGGAGACCGGTCAGATGTTGGGAATGTCACCCGGCGCGGTCCGGGTGGCGCAGCACAGGGCGCTGAGCCGACTGCGGGCGCTGGCCGAGCAGTAGGCCCTCGGCGGCCCTTCGTTGAACAGGCGGTGCGCCGCTTCCGTACGAACATACGAAGCCCGGTGCGGGCCGGAACCGTGGAATGAGACAGCCCCGCTTCCCGTTAGCATGGACATCCGCACCGATCAAGGCCATTTGGGGAAGGTGTCATGACTGCCAACGTCGACGGAGTGCCCGGAAAATTCGCGACACTCGGGCTGACCTACGACGACGTGCTGCTGCTGCCGGGTGCATCCGAGGTGCTCCCCAACGCGGTCGACACCTCGTCCCGCATCTCCCGCAACGTCCGGGTCAACATCCCGCTGCTCTCCGCGGCGATGGACAAGGTGACCGAGTCCCGCATGGCGATCGCGATGGCCCGCCAGGGCGGCGTCGGCGTGCTGCACCGCAACCTGTCCATCGAGGACCAGGTGAACCAGGTCGACCTGGTCAAGCGCTCCGAGTCCGGCATGGTCACCGACCCGATCACGGTGCACCCAGACGCCACGCTCGCCGAGGCCGACGCCCTGTGCGCCAAGTTCCGCATCAGCGGCGTCCCCGTCACCGACGGCAACAAGAAGCTGCTCGGCATCGTCACCAACCGCGACATGGCCTTCGAGACCGACCGCACGCGGCAGGTGCGCGAGGTCATGACCCCCATGCCGCTGGTCACCGGCAAGGTCGGCATCTCCGGCGCGGACGCCATGGAGCTGCTGCGCCGCCACAAGATCGAGAAGCTCCCGCTGGTCGACGACGCGGGGGTCCTCAAGGGCCTGATCACGGTCAAGGACTTCGTCAAGGCCGAGCAGTACCCGAACGCCGCGAAGGACGCCGAGGGCCGGCTGCTCGTCGGCGCGGCGGTGGGAGCCAGCCCCGAGGCCCTGGAGCGCGCCCAGGCGCTCGCCGGCGCCGGCGTGGACTTCCTGGTGGTCGACACCTCGCACGGCCACAACAGCAACGCGCTCAGCTGGATGTCGAAGATCAAGTCGAGCGTCGGCGTCGACGTGATCGGCGGCAACGTCGCCACGCGTGACGGTGCCCAGGCGCTCATCGACGCCGGCGTCGACGGCATCAAGGTGGGCGTGGGCCCCGGCTCGATCTGCACCACCCGCGTGGTCGCCGGCATCGGCGTCCCGCAGGTCACGGCCATCTACGAGGCGTCCCTCGCGGCCCGCCCGGCGGGCATCCCGCTGATCGGCGACGGCGGCCTGCAGTACTCCGGCGACATCGGCAAGGCCCTCGCCGCCGGTGCCGACACCGTCATGCTGGGCAGCCTCCTCGCCGGCTGTGAGGAGTCCCCGGGCGAGCTGCAGTTCATCAACGGCAAGCAGTTCAAGTCGTACCGCGGCATGGGCTCGCTCGGCGCGATGCAGTCCCGCGGCCAGGCCAAGTCGTACTCCAAGGACCGCTACTTCCAGGCCGAGGTCGGCTCCGACGACAAGCTCGTGCCCGAGGGCATCGAGGGCCAGGTGCCCTACCGCGGTCCGCTGGCCAACGTGCTGCACCAGCTCGTGGGCGGCCTGCGCCAGACGATGGGCTACGTGGGCGCCGCCTCCATCGAGGAGATGGAGACCAAGGGCCGCTTCGTCCGGATCACCTCCGCGGGTCTCAAGGAGAGCCACCCGCACGACATCCAGATGACGGTCGAGGCACCGAACTACAGCCGCAGCAAGTAGCGGCCCCGGCTTCCGAGGGCGGCTCCGGAGCATCCGGGGCCGCCCTCGTCGTGCCCGTCGGCGATACTGGAAGACGCTGCAACGCATCAGGGAAAGGCCACAGACGTGACTGAGATCGAGATCGGGCGCGGCAAGCGCGGCCGCCGGGCGTACGCCTTCGACGACATCGCCGTCGTCCCCAGCCGCCGTACCCGGGACCCGAAGGAGGTCTCGATCGCCTGGCAGATCGACGCCTACCGCTTCGAGCTGCCCTTCCTGGCCGCCCCCATGGACTCGGTCGTCTCCCCGGCCACCGCGATCCGCATCGGTGAGCTCGGCGGCCTCGGCGTGCTGAACCTCGAAGGCCTGTGGACGCGCTACGAGGACCCGCAGCCGCTGCTCGACGAGATCGCGGAGCTGGACGCGGAGACCGCGACCCGCCGTCTGCAGGAGATCTACGCGGCCCCCATCAAGGAGGAGCTGATCGGGCAGCGCATCAAGGAGGTGCGCGACTCCGGCGTCGTCACCGCCGCCGCGCTCTCCCCGCAGCGCACCGCCCAGTTCTCCAAGGCGGTCGTGGACGCGGGCGTGGACATCTTCGTCATCCGCGGTACGACGGTCTCCGCGGAGCACGTCTCCGGCGCGCACGAGCCGCTCAACCTGAAGCAGTTCATCTACGAGCTGGACGTCCCGGTGATCGTCGGCGGCTGCGCCACGTACACGGCGGCCCTGCACCTGATGCGCACCGGCGCGGCCGGTGTCCTCGTCGGCTTCGGCGGCGGCGCGGCGCACACCACGCGCAACGTGCTCGGCATCCAGGTCCCCATGGCGACGGCCGTCGCCGACGTGGCCGCGGCGCGCCGCGACTACATGGACGAGTCGGGCGGCCGCTACGTGCACGTGATCGCGGACGGCGGTGTCGGCTGGTCCGGCGACCTGCCCAAGGCGATCGCCTGCGGCGCCGACTCGGTGATGATGGGCTCCCCGCTGGCCCGTGCCACCGACGCGCCGGGCAAGGGCCACCACTGGGGCATGGAGGCGGTGAACGAGGAGCTGCCGCGCGGCAAGAAGGTCGCCCTGGGCACGGTCGGCACCCTGGAGGAGATCCTCACGGGTCCGTCCCACACCCCCGACGGCTCGATGAACCTCTTCGGCGCCCTGCGCCGCGCCATGTCCACGACCGGCTACAGCGAGCTCAAGGAGTTCCAGCGCGTCGAGGTGACGGTGGCGGACTCACAGCACCGGCGGTAGTCCGCTCAGCTTGAGAAGGGCCTGGTCACTCAGGGGAGTGGCCGGGCCCTTTCGCATGCCCAAGTGGCGGTGACGGGGCGCGTGTTGCCGATGGGGGGCGCACGGGTGCCTTCGGGCCGTTCTGACCCGTGGAGGGCGGTTTCGAGGGGCTAGTGTCCGTGATCGGCGCCCCGGTTCTTCTGGGTGCCCCCTTCCAAGGACACGGTCCGGACCCCGCTCCTCGGGGCCCGGCCCGATGCCGACGTGCCGTCTACCGGGTCAATGGGCGGCGTCGTGGAAGGGGGCGCCCATGGGACGTCACCGCAAGCCCACCCGCTGGGACCGACTCCGTCTTCGGACGGTGCAGTGCCGGAGGAGGTGGATCTTGCGGCTTTTCGGATGGTGAGCGGCCGCCCCCACGAGAACTAGGGGCGGACACTCCGTGATCCATCCAGGAGCCTGCCGCAGTACCCCCTGCGGTGGGCTCCACCTTGTTTCGGATGGTGAGCGGCCGCCCCCAGAAGAAGTAGGGGCGGACACTCCGTGATCCATCCAGGAGCCTGCCGCAGTGACCGCTGCGGTGGGCTCCGCCTGTGTCCGTAAGGTACCCGCGTGGCGTGCCGCATGCCACCAGCCCCCAGGGCTCACGCACCCCGCGCGCCCCCCTTCACAACCGATGCGCCGCCCCCGTGGGCGCCGCCCCGCGTGTGTCCAGCAGCAGCTGGGCCTTCACCGACAGGCCCTGGAGGTCGTACGTGCGGTGCTGCTGGAGGAGGATGGTCAGGTCCGCGTCGGCTGCTGCCTCGTAGAGGGAGTCCGCGCGCGGGACCGGGTGGTCGTGGACGCTCCAGGACGGGACGTACGGGTCGTGGTAGCTGACCGCCGCGCCCAGGTCCCTCAGGCGCAGGGCGATCTCGCGGGCCGGGGTGCCCTGGAGGTCGGCGAGGTCGGGCTTGTAGGTGACGCCGAGGAGGAGCACGCGCGCGCCCCGGGCCGACTTGCCGTGTTCGTTGAGGAGTGTGGCGGCGCGCTGGACGACGTAGCCCGGCATGCGGTTGTTGACCTCCCGGGCCAGCTCCACCATGCGCAGCCCGCGGCCGCCGCCGGCCGTCAGGTCCTGGGGGACGGAGTGACCGCCGACGCCGGGGCCCGGACGGAAGGCCTGGAAGCCGTGCGGCTTGGTCTCCGCGCAGCGGACGACGTCCCAGAGGTCGACGCCCAGGTCGTTGCAGAGGACGGCCATCTCGTTCACCAGGGCGATGTTCACGTGCCGGTAGTTCGTCTCCAGCAGCTGCACGGTCTCCGCCTCGCGCAGTCCCCGCGCGCGTACCACCTTGTCGGTCAGCCGCCCGTAGAAAGCGGCGGCCGACTCCGTGCAGGCCGGGGTGAGGCCGCCGATGACCTTCGGCGTGGTGGCCGGCGTGACGTCGCGGTTGCCCGGGGCGACCCGGCTGGGGGAGTAGGCGAGGTGGAAGTCGCGGCCCGCGCGCAGCCCGGAGCCCTCCTCCAGGAGCGGACGCAGGATCCCCTCGGTCGTCCCCGGGTACACCGGTGACTCCAGGATGACCGTGGTGTGCGGACGCAGGTGGCCGGCGAGGGTGCGGGCGGCTGCTTCGAGCTGGGTCAGGTCGAGCCCGCCGTCCGCTGCGGGCGGAGTCGGCGGGCAGAGGACCGCCGTGCGCACCCGGCCGAGCTCGGCGGGGTCGGTGGTCGGCCGGAAGCCCCCCGAGAGCATCCGGCGCAGCTCGGCGGGGCTGAGCGAGCCCGCCTCGGGGCCGGTCCGGTAGCCCAGCGTGGGGACGCCGGCGGCGACGGCGGCCTGGGCCAGGGGCAGGCCGTACGGGCCGAGTCCGATGACGGCGAGATCTGCGGGCATGGCGTGGCCGTCCTTCCCGATAACCGAAGTGGGACAGGGGCGCAAGCCCTGTGGACAGGACGGGCGAGCGCAATGTCAGACTAGGAGTAAATATGACCGATATGTGGGATTGCCCGGCCGAGTTTCGGTGAGTGTTCCGTGAGCGTTGTCCACAGGCTGCGGGCCCGTGGTGGCTGAAGTCGGGCAACCCGGTCAGAATCTGGGCAGGGGGATACGGACGGGGCCGCACCCGACGGGTGCGGCCGGCGCGACCGACGAGCGGGAGGCAGCGGTGAGGACAGCGACACTCGGACCGGCGCAGCGCGCCGAGTCACTCGCATCCATGGCCGAGCGCGAGCTGGACGTGCTGGTGGTGGGTGCGGGCGTGGTGGGTGCGGGCACCGCGCTCGACGCGGTGACCAGGGGCCTGTCCACAGGTCTGGTCGAGGCGCGTGACTGGGCGTCCGGCACCTCCAGCCGGTCCAGCAAGCTCATCCACGGCGGCCTGCGCTATCTGGAGATGCTCGACTTCGCGCTCGTCCGCGAGGCCCTGAAGGAGCGCGGCCTGCTGCTGGAGCGCCTCGCCCCGCACCTGGTGAAGCCCGTGCCGTTCCTGTACCCGTTGCAGCACAAGGGCTGGGAGCGGTTGTACGCGGGGTCGGGTGTCGCCTTGTACGACGCCATGTCCATGGCCCGCGGGCACGGTCGGGGCCTGCCGATGCACCGCCACCTGACGCGCTCTCATGCCCTGCGCGTGGCTCCCTGCTTGAAGAAGGACGCCCTGGTCGGGGCGCTGCAGTACTACGACGCCCAGATGGACGACGCCCGCTACGTGACGAACCTGGTGCGCACGGCGGTGGCCTACGGCGCCCAGGCCGCGAACCGCGCCCGGGTGACGGGGTTCCTGCGCGAGGGTGAGCGGGTCGTCGGCGCGAAGGTGCAGGACGTCGAAGGGGGCGGCGAGTACGAGATCCACGCCCAGCAGGTCGTCAACGCGACCGGCGTGTGGACGGACGACACCCAGGCGATGGTCGGGGAGCGCGGCCAGTTCCACGTCCGGGCGTCCAAGGGCGTCCACCTGGTCGTGCCGCGCGACCGGATCCACTCCACGACCGGGCTGATCCTGCGCACGGAGAAGTCGGTGCTGTTCGTCATCCCCTGGGGCCGGCACTGGATCATCGGCACCACGGACACCGACTGGGACCTCGACAAGGCCCACCCGGCCGCGTCCAGCGCGGACATCGACTACCTGCTGAGGCATGTGAACTCGGTGCTTGCGGTGCCGCTCTCCAGGGACGACGTGGAGGGCGTGTACGCGGGGCTGCGGCCGCTGCTCGCCGGTGAGTCCGACGCGACCAGCAAGCTGTCGCGCGAGCACACCGTGGCGCATCCGGTGCCCGGGCTGGTCGTCGTGGCGGGCGGCAAGTACACGACGTACCGGGTCATGGCCAAGGACGCGGTGGACGCCGCGGTGCACGGACTCGACATGCGCGTCGCCGAGTGCGTCACCGAGGACGTGCCGCTGCTGGGCGCCGAGGGTTACCGGGCGTTGTGGAACGCGCGGGCGCGGATCGCCGCCCGGACCGGACTGCACGTGGTGCGGGTCGAGCACCTGCTGAACCGCTACGGCACGCTGGCCGAGGAACTGCTCCAGCTCATCGCGGAGGACCCGTCGCTGGGTGAGCCCCTGCCCGCGGCCGACGACTATCTGCGCGCCGAGATCGTGTACGCCGCCTCCCATGAGGGCGCGCGGCACCTGGACGACGTGCTGACCCGGCGGACACGCATCTCGATCGAGACCTTCGACCGGGGCACCCGCAGCGCACGCGACGCGGCGCAGCTGATGGCCCCGGTGCTGGGCTGGGACAAGGACCAGATCGAGCGCGAGGTCGAGCACTACCAGAAGCGGGTGGAGGCCGAGCGGGAGTCGCAGCGGCAGCCCGACGACCTGACGGCGGACGCGGCGCGGCTGGGGGCGCCCGACATCGTGCCGTTGTAGCCGGAGATCGTGCCGTGGGGCAGAGTGCCGTCGGGGATCGGGTCGTTGTGTGCCGATGCCGATGCCGATGCCGATGCCGATGCCGATGCCGATGCCGATGCCGATGCCGATGCCGATGCCGATGCCGATGCCGATGCCGGAGCCGGTGCTGATGCCGGTCGGCGGCTGGGCTCCTGCGGATGTCACTCGAACGAGTGGCCGGAAGTGGGATCTTCGTGCGGGGGCGGGTCGTTCTACGAGGTGCGGGGGCAGAACTCGGCCGCGAGCACCGCGGGTTCGAGGCCGGGATCTGCTATCGCGTCCGTGTTCACGCGGAAGGTGAGGACACGCCGGCCGTCGACGGTGGCCGCGGTGCGCACATAGCTGCCGGATATGTGCCCGTTGTGCCCCCACACGGTCGCGCCGCACGGAAGTCTCTCGGGGAAGAGCCCCATGCCGTACGCGCCGTGTGCGGCACGGGTGTCGAGCATCTCGCGCAGCCGGTGCGGGGGCAGCAGCCGGCCGCCGAGCAGGGCCCCGTAGAAGCGGTCGAGGTCGTCGAGTGTGGTCACCAACTCGCCCGCCGCTCCGGCCACTCGCGGGTCGAGTTCGGTGACGTCGGTTCCGTCGGCCGTGTAGGCGCGGCCGTGGGGGGAGGGCAATGTGGAGCGCGAGCCGGGGAAGGAGGTGCCCGTCAGACGCAGGGGAGTGAGGATGCGCCGTTCGGCCTCGGTGGCGTACGAGTGGCCGGTCACCTGCCGCACGACCAGGCCGAGCAGCACGTAGTTGGTGTTCGAGTAGGAGAAGCGGCCGTGTTCGGCCGGAGGGTGGGTGAGAGCGAGGTTCAAGGCCTGACGAGGTGTGACGGGCGCGGTCCCGTCGGTGTCCGTGGTGAAGTCGCGCAGACCGCTGGTATGGGTGAGCAGGGAGCGCAGGGTCAGCGCGCGGCCGTCGTTGCCGGCTCCTCGCACCAGACCGGGCAGGTGCTGCTCGACCGTGTCGGACAGTGACAGCCGGTGCTCGGCGGCCAGTTGCAGCACGACCGTCGCGAGGAACGTCTTCGTGAGGCTGCCGGCGCGGAAGTGGTCCGACCGGGCGATGCCCGGACCCGCCGCGGCGTAGCGGGTGGTGGTTCCCTCCCGGGCCAGCAGGGCGGCGGCCGGGGCTCCGCCTCGCGTCACCAGCGAGGGCAGCACCGCGTCCGCGGGCGGCACCGACAGGGCGGACGAGTCGGCCGGCGGCAGACCGAACAGGGCGGCGGCCACCGGCAGGGCCAGCAATGTCCGGATCGGCGGCATACGGTCTCCTCCCTGGTCAGGGCCCATCATGCAAGGCGGCGCTGGGCGTGCCGCAGCCGGGTTCCGGGAGGGTGGGGGCGCGGACAACCGGGAGGGGCCCCCTGGGCGCCGGGCACTTGTCGGGTGAGAGACAATGGAGGCTCTGTCAGGGCGGGTTGTATGAGGGGACGCATGTCGGAGGCGGAGCGGGCGGGCACATCTCGTCAGGACACTCGTCAGGGCAACAGGGAGCGTCTCCTCGCGGGGCGCTACCGGCTGGGCAAGGTGCTCGGCCGGGGCGGCATGGGCACGGTGTGGCGGGCCGAGGACGAGACCCTCGGCCGGACGGTCGCCGTGAAGGAGCTGCGCTTCCCGTCGAACATCGACGAGGAGGAGAAGCGGCGGCTGATCACGCGGACGCTGCGCGAGGCCAAGGCCATCGCGCGGATCCGCAACAACAGCGCCGTGACGGTCTTCGACGTGGTCCAGGAGGACGACCGGCCCTGGATCGTGATGGAGCTCGTCGAGGGCAAGTCCCTCGCCGAGGTCATCCGGGAGGACGGCCTCCTGGAGCCGAAGCGTGCCGCGGAGGTCGGGCTCGCGGTCCTCGACGTGCTGCGCTCGGCCCACCGCGAGGGCATCCTGCACCGCGACGTGAAGCCGTCGAACGTGCTGATCGCCGAGGACGGCCGGGTCGTGCTCACCGACTTCGGCATCGCCCAGGTCGAGGGTGACCCGTCCATCACCTCGACCGGCATGCTCGTCGGCGCGCCCTCCTACATCTCCCCGGAGCGGGCGCGCGGGCACAAGCCGGGCCCGGCGGCCGACCTGTGGTCGCTCGGCGGCCTGCTGTACGCGGCGGTGGAGGGCGCGCCGCCGTACGACAAGGGGTCGGCCATAGCGACGCTGACGGCCGTGATGACCGAGCCGCTGGAGGAGCCGAAGAACGCGGGTCCGCTGACGGACGTCATCCACGGGCTGCTCACCAAGGACCCCGCGCAGCGGCTCGACGACGCGGGCGCCCGGGCGATGCTGAACTCGGTGCTGCACGCACCCGAGAAGGCCGCGTCCGAGGCGATGGACGCGACGAAGGTCGTGCCGTTGCCCGCCCAGCCGGACAGGTCCTCGCGCAAGGGGAGTTCGGCGGGCAAGCGCGGCGAGGAGGCCGGGGAGCGGTTGCGCGGCGCGCTGCGTTCCGTGCGCAAGGCCGCGGCGGGATCCGCCGCCGCCGGGGCGACGGACGCTGCCGCCAAGTCCGCGTCCACCGGCTCCTCCTCGGCCCGGTCCACCTCCGCCGGAACCGGCGCCGACGATGCCGCCGCCGGGTCGGCGGGCGCGGCCTCCTCCGCTTCGGGCGGTGGCGCGGGCCGGTCCGGGGCCGCGGGTGCGTCCGGGGCGCAGTCGGGTGCGGGGGCGTCCGCGCGTGGCGGCGAGCGCAGTGCGCCGGAGACGAAGCCGGCCTCCGGCGGGCGCAGTTCGGGCTGGCCCGTGATGCCGCCGCCGGACCTGCCGCCGCGGCCGGTGCCCCGGGCGCCGCTCACCGACGTGGTGCCGCGGCGGACCCTGATGATCATCGCGGTGGTCGTGGTGCTGGCCGTGATCGGCACCGTGCTCGCCCTCGCGCTCAGCGGGGACGACAAGGACTCGAAGGGGGCCTCCGGCCAGGGCGGCGGGAAGACCTCCGCCACGGCGTCGAGCAGCGCCGACACCAAGGGCGACAAGAGCGACCCCGCGCGCACGGACGGCGCCCAGAAGCAGCCGGCACCGTCCGGGCCGTCCACGGACGGCGAGCCGAGCGGCGCGGCAAGCGGTTCCTCGGACGAGGGCGGCTCCGGCGGCAAGGAGAGCGCCGCGGAGTCGACCCACCAGGGCGACCAGGGCTACTCGATCGGCCTGCCGAAGGGCTGGAAGTACCAGTCCACCGGTGCGGCGGGCGACCGCTTCACCGGGCCCGACGGGCAGAAGCTGCTCATCGCCTGGACGTCCACGCCCAAGGGCGACCCCGTGGCGGACTGGAAGAACCAGGAACGCTTCATGGTGCGCGCGCAGTACCGGAAGATCCGCATAGAGAAGGTGGACTACCGCGGCTGGAACACCGCCGACTGGGAGTTCACCTACAGCGACGGCGGCACCAAGTACCGGACCATCGACCGGGGTTTCGTGGTCGACGACCGGCAGGGGTACGCGCTGATGTACACGGCGAAGGCGTCCACATGGGGTGACGCGGTGCGCAAGGAGACGTGGCGGACCCTCACGAAGACCTTCGAACCCAAGTCCTGAGCATGAGGCCCCCGGGGTTTGGGGAGGGAGATCTCGCATCCCCGCATGCGGGTTGCCTGCGGCACGTATCGTAAAGGTTTGCGGACCGTGCGCAGCCGAAACGGACCGTGGGGCGAACGGATGTGACCGACCGGGCTGCCGGGGGAGGCAACGTGGACGACTACGCGGGTCGGGTGCTGGCCGACCGCTACCGCCTGCCGCTGCCGCCGTCCGACGAGTACGAACTCACGGAGACCCGGGCGTTCGACACCTACAGCGGACAGGAAGTCCTGGTCCGGCAGGTCCCGTTGCCCGAGATCGTCGAGGCCGAGGTGCTCGACGCGGAGGGGCTGCCCGACGGGTTCACGGCACGTGACGGCGGCGGGCGGCGGCCCGGCGGCGCGCGGGGAGGCGTCCGGCGGCCCGCGGACCCGGTGGTGCGACGCGCGGTGGAGGCGGCGCAGGCCGCCGCGGCCATTCCCGACCATCCCCGGCTCGACCAGGTCTTCGACGTGTTCGCCGAGGGCGGTTCGCTGTGGATCGTCAGCGAACTGGTCGCCGCGCGCCCGCTGGCGGCCCTGCTCGCCGAGAAGCCGCTGACGCCCTACCGGGCGGCCGAGGTGGCCTCCGACGTCCTGATGGCCCTGCGGGTGCTGCACGCGCACGGCTGGGTCCACCGGAACATCACCGCGCGGACGGTGCTCGTCTGCGACGACGGCCGGGTGATGCTGACCGGGCTGGCGGTGGGGGCGGCGGAGGAGGCCCTGTGCGGCTACGACCCCGTTCCGGAACCGGCGTTCGAGGAGACCGGGCGAGGACCGGAAGGTGCCGGGCCGGCCCACGGCCCCGGCGCGCCGGGAGCCCCGGGGCCGACCGGTGGCACGAGTGACCCCGAGGCGGCGCGGCGCGCTGCCATAGAGGCCCGGGAAGCCGGAGGGCTGCCCTCGGCAGAGGCCGCCGGCACCGGCGGTGGCCGTGTCGTGCCGGCGCGCGGGCCCGCGGAGGACGGCCGGGACCCCCGGGCGGCGCGGGCCGGGGCCATCGCGGCCTACCGGGCGGGCGCCCGGGCCGCCGCACGGGTGCAGGAGGTGCAGAGCGGGCGCACGGCCCTGCCCGGAGCCCGCCCCGCACCGGACGGCGGCGTCACGCCCTACGGCGACGGACCGGCGCCGTCGCCGTACATCCCCGGACAGGGCACGGCCTCCGGTGCCGTACCGCCGGGGCGGATCGCGGACCCCTACGGGGTGGGCGGCGGTCCGCGGTCGGCCGCCTGGCACGGCGCGGCGCCCCGCGGCACGGCCGGCGGTGCGGCGGCGCCGCGGGGCGGGGAGCGGGCCGCGCTCCCGCCCGCCCCGGACGCCGCGTCGCGGGGTGAGTCCACCCGGTGGGACGACCTGGTCGCGGACACCCCCGCGCCCCGGCGCGGCCCGGCCACGGCGCTGGCCGCCGAGCGGGCACGGCAGGCGCGGATGGCCGTCGTCGGGCCGGTGACCGAGCGCTGGGCGCCGGAGCAGGCCGGACCCGTCCACGAGAACTGGCAGTTGGCCGCGCCCATCGGTCCCGCGACCGACCTGTGGGCGCTCGGCGCTCTGCTCTTCCGGGCCGTCCAGGGGCACGCGCCCTACCCGGAGGAGTCGACGGCCGAGCTGGTGCAGATGGTGTGCGCGGAACCGCCCGCCTACGCCGAGGAGTGCGGACCGCTGCGGCCGGTCGTGGAGTCGCTGCTGCGTCAGGACCCCACCGAGCGGCTCGACTTCGAGGAAGTGCGCGGCTGGCTGCGCTCACTGGTGCGCTCGGCGCCCGAGCCGGAGGCCGGGGTGCACGTCGTCCCGACGCCGCCCGTGGACGCCAGGCGGCTGCCCGTCGTACGGCGCCGGGGCGAGCTGGTGCGCCGGCGGAAGGCGGGGCTGCCCGCGCACCACGGGCGGCACAAACGGGCCAAGAAGGAGACCGGTTCCCCGCGCCGCCTCGGCCGCACCCTGCTCGTGCTGGTGCTGCTCGCGATGGCCGCGGCGATCGCCTACGCGATGCTCTTCATGCCCAAGTCTGACGGTGAGGGCACGGGCGGGGCGGACCGTACGGGGGCCGCGGGCGAGGTGAGCCGGGCGCCCGAGCCGGACGCCAGCAGTGAGCCACGGCCCGAACAGACCTCGCCCGAGGGGGAGAAGAGCCCGTCGTCGTCGGCCGGCACCACCGAGACACAGACCACCGGCCCCGACATCGGCGACGGTTTCACCCTGCGCAAGGACGCGGCGGGCTTCCAGGTCGCCGTCGCCAAGGGCTGGGACCGCACCACGCGCGGCGGCGGCCAGGTCGTCTTCGCCAAGGGCGGCTTCGAGCTCATCGTCGTCCCGGGCCGGGACAGCGCCTCGGAGTACGGCCGTGATCCGATGGCCTACCAGCGGGAGAGGGAGCGCGAGCTGCAGCCCTACCGCGACTCCAGCTGGGCCACCTCCACCGGTCTGAAGACGATCGAGGTGGGGGGACGGACCATGGCCGAGGGGCAGTTCACCTGGACCGGCGGCGACGGGGGCGAGCTGTACGTCCGTAACCTGGCGATGCTGGTCGAGGGGCGCTACCACGTGGTCCAGGTGCGCGGCCCGGAGTCCGACCGGGACGAGGTGACCCGGCTGTACGAACAGGCGGCGGCGACGTACAAGACGACCAAGTGAGCCGACCGGCGCGCCGCCTGTACGCCGCAGTTCACACTCTGGTTGCCTCACGTCCCGGCAGGCGACAACCGTCACAGTGCGGTCACCGTGGTACCCCGCTTGTTCCCTGGGTGAGGGCGGGTCCTTACGCTGACCCTGTCAAGACCATTGCGGGGCAACGTGAATCAGATGCAGGGCCTGCTCGTCGCGGGCCGCTACCGGCTGGCCGAATCCATCGGCAGTGGCGGCATGGGCCGGGTCTGGCGTGCGCATGACGAGGTGCTGCACCGGTCGGTCGCCATCAAGGAGTTGACCGCCGCCCTCTACGTCTCCGAGAGCGAGCAGGCGATCCTCCTGGCACGCACCCGGGCCGAGGCCAGGGCAGCCGCCCGGATCAACCACTCCGCGGTCGTCACCGTGCACGACGTCCTGGAGCACGACGGCCGCCCGTGGATCGTGATGGAGCTGGTCGAGGGCCGTTCCCTGGCCGACGCGGTCAAGGAGGAAGGGCGTGTCGAGCCGCGCGAGGCGGCCCGTATCGGCCTGTGGGTGCTGAGGGCGCTGCGCGCCGCGCACACCGCCGGTGTCCTGCACCGCGACATCAAGCCCGGCAACGTCCTGCTCGGCACTGACCGGCGCGTGCTGCTCACGGACTTCGGCATCGCGCAGATCGAGGGCGACACGACCATCACGCGCACCGGAGAGGTCGTCGGCTCGGTCGACTACCTGGCGCCCGAGCGGGTGCGGGGCCACGACCCGGGCCCGTCCTCCGACCTGTGGGCGCTCGGCGCGACGCTCTACACGGCGGTGGAGGGCCGGTCGCCGTTCCGCCGCACCACCCCGCTGACCACCATGCAGGCCGTGGTCGAGGAGGAGGCCGCCGAGCTCCGGCACGCCGGTCCGCTCGAACCCGTCATCACCGCCCTGCTGCGCAAGGACCCGGCCGCCCGGCCCGACGTGCACGAGGCCGAGCACATGCTCGCCGAGGCGGCGGAGGGCCGACGGCCCCACGGGGCACAGGCGTACGTGCCGACGCAGTACGGGGGCACGACGCCGTACCGGGACCACCACAGCGCAACGGGCACCGGGCCGGGCAGGAGCACCGGCACCGGCACGGGTGCGACCGGCACCGGCACAGCAACCGGCGGCTCCGGCTCGTTCGGGGGCGGCTCGGGGTCGCACACCGGGACACCGCTCCCGCCGCTGTCCGGTACCGCGGCCCTGTCCGGTACCGCGTCTGCCGGGACGTCCACGGCCGGCACCCGGCCGTACGGCCCCGCCGGAGCCGGACAGGGTGCGACGGGCCCGCAGCGGACCGGCTCCGGCCGGCGCCGCCGGCTGCGCACCCTCGCCCTGGTGGTCGCGCTCGCGGCCATCATCGGCGGGGGCACGGCCGTGGTGCTCCAGCAGTGGAACGGGACGTCGCAGGACGACGGCTCCGGCTCGACGACGTCCACCAGCACCCAGGCGGCCGGAGGGTCGGTTCCGGACAGCTGGGTCCGCTACGAGGACCCCGTGGGGTTCAGCCTCTACCTGCCCAAGGGCTGGAAGCGCACGCCCTTCGGCCCGCAGGGCGAGCTCCAGCAGATCGACTACTCGCCGGACGGCGGCCTGCACTTCGTCCGCATCGCCATCGACACCTCACCCGACTTCGCCGACGCCCGCTCCCACCAGGAGGACCTGGAGCAGCAGGTCCAGCGGCTGGTCGGCTACAAGCGGGTGACCATGGAGGAGAACACCTACCGGGACCGCAAGGGCTCGCGGTGGGAGTACACCTGGACGGCGCTGGCCAAGGACCCGCCCTACGTCGCCGGGCCCCGCCACGCCGCGGAGGAGACGTACTTCTCGCGGGACGGCGTCGAATATGCGATCTACATCTCCTCGCCGGAGAAGGACTGGGCGCGGACGAGCAAGCAGTTCAAGTGGGTACTCCAGGGCTGGCAGCAGCCGCGGCAGGTCGGTTAGCCGGAACCGCCCTTCCTCCGCCGGGTCAGCGGTGACCTGCTCCCGGATCGCGGCAGCCGGAAGCACCGCCGAGCGGCGCGCCGCCCCGCCGGGGCCGGGCGGCGACCGGATTTCGTGGGCGTCGACGCCGTCTGCGGCATGATGGGGCTCATGGGGACCGAGGGAGCGAACTTCCGCGTGGTCGCTGGGCGTTACCGCTTGGAGGAGAGGCTCGGTCGCGGCGGCATGGGAGTGGTCTGGCGGGCGACCGACCAGCTTCTGGGCCGGAGGGTGGCCGTCAAGGAACTCCCCTACGACGAGACGCTCTCCGCAGCGCAGGCGCGGCGGCAGCGGGACCGTACGCTGCGTGAGGCCCGGGCCGTCGCTCAGCTGAGCCACCCGCACATCATCGTCGTCCATGACGTGGTCGAGGACGGCGAACGCCCCTACATCGTCATGGAGTTGGTGCAGGGCGGCTCGCTCGCCGACCGGCTCGACCAGCAGGGGCCGGTCGACGCCGCCGAAGCGGCCCGCATCGGCATCGCGCTGCTCGGCGCACTGGGCGCCGCGCACCAGGCCGGGGTGCTGCACCGCGACCTCAAGCCGGACAACGTGCTGCTGGAGACCGGCACCGACCGGGTCGTCCTCACCGACTTCGGCATCGCGCAGGTCGCGGGCGCCCCCACGCTCACCGAGAACGGCGCGTTCGTCGGCTCGCCGGAGTACACCGCGCCCGAGCGGATGTCCGGGGTCAGGACCGGGCCCGAGTCCGACCTGTGGTCGCTGGGCGCGCTGCTGTGCGCGGCCCTCAGCGGCGAATCGCCCTTCCACCGCGACTCGCTGGGCGGCGTCCTGCACGCGGTCGTCGTGGGCGACATCCAGCCGCCCCCACAGGCCGGGCCGCTCCTGCCCGTCGTACGCGGCCTGCTGGAGCGCGATCCCGACCGGCGGCTGGACGCGGACCGGGCGGAGCGGATGCTCCGGGCCTACCGCGACACGGGCCGTACGCCGCCGGTGCCGCCGCCCGCCTACGCGCCGACGGTGGGTGCCGTGCCGCGCGGACGGCCGTCGGTCCCCGCCCTGCGGCGACCGCCCGCGCCCCAGACGGACCCGAGCGGTCCGCACCGGCCGGAGGAACCCTTCCTCCGGCAGCCCGCGCGGCGCGCCCTCATCGCGGCGCTGCTGGTCGTGGCGATGGCCGGAGCCGGGGTGTCCGCGGCGGCGCTGCTCAGAGACGGCGGCAAGGGGGGCGGCGGCCCCACCCCGACGAGCTCCGCATCGGCGACACCGAAGACCCCGCCGCCCCGGCAGACCACGACGAACACGCCGGCACCAGGGCCGTGACCGGCGAGCCCGCCATACGCACGCCCGCGTCAGGCCCGTGACCACGGGAACCCGCCGGGTATCACGTGCTCCCGGCCCGTGACCAGCGGAGTCCGCCGAGTGCCGCGTGCTCCCGGCGCGCCCCGATCGTGCCCGCGCCGGCGCCATGACCGGCGGGCGCACCCGATGACAGGCCCGCGACCGCGCGCGTCCGTATCGGCACCACGTCACGTATCAGCACCGCGTCCATGTCGGCACCACGTTTGTATCGGTACATACGCGGAGGAGAGCCGCGGGTCGACGTCACGGGTCTGTGACCGGCTCGCGTCCTTTGTGGATCCGCGAGCGGTTGGCGCGGTATGGATGAGCCCATGAGCAACAGCGGGGGAGCCCGGTCCGGGGCCGACGAGCCGACGAGTTTTGTCCTGCAACCGCCGAACCGGCAGGCGCCGGTGCCGGGCAACCCCTACGCAGTGTCGCCCCCTTCCCCCCCGTCGCCCACCGAGGCCGTGCCGCCCGGGCAGGCCACAGCGTCCGAGGGCCCCGGCGCCGGGCGGCTCATCGCCGGGCGCTACCGGCTGCTGGCCAAACTCGGGCACGGCGGCATGGGCACGGTCTGGCGGGCCGAGGACGAGACGGTCGGCCGGGAGGTCGCCGTCAAGGAGCCCCGCGTCCCGGACCACCTTCCCGAACGCGAACGCGCCAACGCCTTCGAACGGATGCGCCGCGAGGCCCGCGCCGCGGCCCGGCTCGACCACCCGGCCGTCGTGAACGTCCACGACGTCGCGGTCGTGGACGACCAGCCCTGGATCGTGATGGAGCTGGTGCGGGGCCGCTCGCTGGGCGACGCGCTGCACGAGGGAACGCTGTCCGCGCGCGAGGCCGCCCGGATCGGCCTTGAGGTGCTCGGCGCGCTGGAGGCCGCCCACGCGGCGGGCATCCTGCACCGCGACGTGAAACCGGACAACGTGCTGCTCGGCCGCTACGACCGGGTCGTCCTCACGGACTTCGGGATCGCCCAGATCGAGGGCGAGACCAGCCTGACCGACACCGGCGGCTTCGTCGGCTCACCGGAGTACATCGCGCCCGAGCGCGTGCTGGGGCAGCGCCCCGGCCCGGCGAGCGACCTGTGGTCCCTCGGGGTGGTGCTGTACGCGGCGACGGAGGGCGTCTCGCCGTTCCGCCGCAGCAACACCCCCGCCACGCTCCAGTCCGTCCTCAACGCCACGCCGGCGCCGCCCGCCTCCGCCCAGGGCCCGCTGGCCGAGGCCATCCGCGGCCTGCTGGACAAGGACCCGGCCCGCCGCCCGGACGCCGCCCGGGTGCGGGCCCTGCTGGAGGCGGCCGCGCACCCGCCCGCCGCACAGCCCACCCAAGTGGCGCGGGTACCCGGCCAGGGCACCGGCGGCCGGCGCCCGCGGTTCGGCCGCGCGGGCCGGATCGGGCTGGGCGCCGCCGTCGTCGCGGCCGCGGTGACGGCGTACCTGGTGATCGCGAACCCGTTCGCCGGGCCGCTGCCCGGCGGCTGGGAGACCAAGCGGGAGAAGGATCTCGCCGCGTCGCTCGCCGTCCCGGCCGCGTACCAGCGGACCGTGCCGGACCCGGAGTCCGACCAGGGCCACTGGGTGAGGTACACCGACTGGAGCGGCAGCATCTGGATCGGCCTGTCCCTGGAGAAGAAGGCCGAGGACACCGGCGGCAACATCGCGGGCTCCGCGGCCGCCGAGATGTACGACGACGACACCCGGTTCAAGGAGAGCGGCAACTACGACCTGGACATGGACGAGGGCCCGAAGAAGACGGATCCCCAGGACACCACCTACCGGGACAAGAAGGCCGCCCGCAACACCGTCCCCTTCACGACCGACGACAGCGAGAACCCCCGCCCGCGGGAGGTCCAGATCTTCTACTACCGGACCCCCGGCGGAGACATGTACAAACTCACCGTCAGCTACCCGCGCGACAGCGATTTCACCGATCGGGGGCGCGAGGTGGCGAGCACGGCGATCGCGAACCTGGACATCGACGGGACCTGATCCCGGCGGTCCAACACCGTTGAAAACGGCCCGCGTCGACAATCCGCCGCCCCTCGGGGTACTGATGGGGCATGAGCAACGACGGGGGCGGGACGGACGCCGCGCTGGGCCGGCTGGTCGGTGGGCGCTACCGGCTGGTCGAACGCATCGGTGCCGGCGGCACGGGCACCGTCTGGCGGGCCCTCGACGAACACGCGCAGCGCGAGGTCGCCGTCAGACAGCCCCGGTTGCCGGGCGACCCGGACTCCGAGAGTCACCGGCGGGCGGCCCACCGGCTGCACCGCGAGGCCCGGGCCGCAGCGCGCGTCGACCATCCCGCCGCCGTCACCATCCACGATGTGGTCGTCGAGGCGGAGCAGCGGGACGAACGGCCGGGCCCCCTGGGCCCCGACGAGCTGGACGCGGCCGAGGCGCTGGACGGACTTCCCTGGATCGTCATGGAGTTGGTGCCCGGCGAGTCCCTGCGGGAGAGGCTCCGCCGGGGCCCGGTCGCCGTGCCCGAGGCCGCCCGGATCGGACTCGCCGTCCTCGGTGCTCTGCGCGCCGCGCACTCCGTCGGCATCGTGCACCGGGACGTGAAGCCCGCCAACGTGCTGCTCGCTCCGCACGGCCGCGTCGTCGTCACCGACTTCGGCATCGCCCAGGTGCAGGGGGACGACCCGCTGACGGTGAACGCGGAGTCCGTGTCCGGCCCCCCAGAGCCCGCGGCCGACCCCTCGGAGTCCGCGGCCGATCCCAGGGAGCGCGCGGCAGGCCTCAGGGAGCGCGCGGCCGGCCCCTCGGAGCCCGCCGCCTCACGGGAGTCCGCCGCCGACCCGGCCGAGTCCACCGGGGACCGATCAGAGCCCGTCGCCCGATCAGAGCCCGTCGGCCGCTCGGAGCCCGCTGCCCCATCGGAGCCCGCCGCCCCACCGGGGCCCGCCGCCCCACCGGGGCCCGCTGCCCCACCGGAGTTCGTCGCCCCCGAGCGGATCTCCGGTCGCACCGCCGGGCCCGCCTCCGACCTGTGGTCCCTGGGCGCCCTGCTGTACGCGGCCGTCGAGGGCTCGTCGCCGTTCCTGCGGTCCACGCCGCAGGCCACCCTCGCCGCGGTCCTCGCCGCCGAGTCGCCCGAGCCGACCCGGGCCGGGCCGCTCGGTCCCCTGATCGCCCGGCTGCTGGTCCCCGACGCCGACCGGAGGCCGGACGCGGACGAGGTCGCCAAGGAACTGGAGGCGGTGGCGGCACCCTTGCGGGTCCAGGTAGCGCGGGCGACCGACCACCCGGGGGGTCCCGTCGACGGGACCGCAGCACGATCCGAGCCGGTCCCCGCCGCCGCAGCAACAGCCCATCCTGATGCCTTCCCCGACGCCTTCCCCGACGCCGTCCCCGACTCCCTGCCCGCTCCCGCGCTCACCGGGGTCCTCGCGCCACAAAACCCCACCCCGGCGCAGCCCGGCCCTACCCCGGCGCAGCCCCGCCCCACCCCGGCGCAGCCCGGCCCCACCCCGGAGCAGCCGGACCCCACCCCGGCGCAACCCGACCCCGCCTCAGCGCACCCCGACCCCGTCCCCGCCAAGCGCCAAAGCATCCTCCGCCCCGGCCCCCTCGCCCTGCTCTCCGCCCTGCTCGCCGGCGGCATAGGCGCCGTCACCCAACTCGCCGACCCCAGCGCTGCCGAGAGCGCCGGGCAGGTCACCGACGCCGCCGGCACAGCCGACGCCTGGATTCCGCATCCCGAGCCGGACATGGGGGCCGTCCTCCACCTCCCCGGCGACTACCGCCCCCTCGGCCGTACCGGCGGCGGCGCGACCGGGCAGCCCCGCACCGCGCTCTACGGCAACGCGCAGGCCGGCACGATCCAGGTCAGCCTCCTCACCTGGGACGACGCTCCGGCCGGGCCGATGGAGCAGGCCAGGGCGCGGGAGACCGGGGGAGAGACCCGGTACGCCCCTGCCACCGTCCAGGGCCACGAAGCCGCTCTCGCCGACACCGCGTACCAACGTGGCGGGGCGCCCAGGCGGCTCCTGCGGGCGGTCGTCCGCACCGACGACGACCGCATGTACGAACTCCGCGTCGACATGCCCAGGGGCACACCGGAGGAGGAAGAGGGCACCTCGGTGTTCGAGGGGGCCCGGGAGCGGCTCACGATCGTAAAACGCTGAATCGCACCACCCGTTACCGCACAACGTCCTGATCAGCGCGTTTGTTGCCAGCGGTCACTGGCGTCGTGTGTGCGGTCGGTGAAGCCGTATTACCGACGGGTACCCAAAGCCACCGTTGCGGCATACCCTGCGGCTCATGACGGACGCGCAGGCCGCCGAGAAGACGGCAGAGACCGGCACGGCAGAGACCGGCACGGCACACACCGGCACGGCAGAGACCGGCACGGCACAGACGGGTACGAACCCCCTCGCCCCCGCCCCGGAGGGCGTCCGCACCGCCGCGGACGTGGTCACGCCCGAGCTGGTCGCCCAGCTCACCAAGGGTGTGGTCGGCTCGGGCCGGACCGCCAACCACACGCCGTTCACCGGAGAGAAGCTGGCCGACCTCCCCGAGTCGACGCCCGAGGACGTGGCGAAGGCCTTCGAAGCCGCCCGCGCCGCCCAGGCCGTGTGGGAGCGGACCCCCGTACGACAGCGCGCCGCCGTCCTGCTCCGCTTCCACGACCTGGTGCTGGAGCGCCAGGCCGAGGTGCTCGACCTGATCCAGCTGGAGACCGGCAAGGCCCGCCTGCACGGCCACGAGGAGGTCCAGGCCGTCGCCGTCGCCGCCCGGCACTACGGCCGCAAGGCCCCCGCCTACCTGCGCCCCAAGCGGCACGCCGGCGCCATGCCGACCCTCACCAAGGTCACCGAGCTGCGCCATCCGCGCGGAGTCGTGGGCCAGATCGCCCCCTGGAACTACCCGCTGGAACTGTCGGTGGGCGACGCGCTCCCGGCGTTCGTCGCGGGCAACGCGGTCGTCATGAAGCCGGACACGGAGACCTGCCTGACCGCCCTGTGGGCCCGTGACCTGCTCATCGAGGCCGGTCTGCCCGCCGACGTCTTCCAGGTCGTGATCGGCGACGGCCCGGTCGTCGGCCCCGAGGTCGTCCGGCACGCCGACTACGTCTCCTTCACCGGCTCCACCCGCACCGGCCGCGAGGTCGCCCAGGGCGCCGCCGCCCGGCTGGTCGGCGTCTCGCTCGAACTCGGCGGCAAGAACGCCATGCTGGTCCTGGAGGACGCCGACATCGAGAAGGCCGCGGCCGGAGCCGTCCGCGCCTGCTTCTCCTCCGCCGGCCAGCTGTGCATCTCCATCGAGCGGCTCTTCGTCCACGAGTCGGTCGCGGACGCCTTCCTGGAGCGTTTCGCCGCCCGGACGAAGGCGATGCGCCTCGGCACGTCCCTCGCGTACGGCGCCGACATGGGCTCCCTGGTCGGCGAGCGGCAGCTCGAGACGGTCACGCGGCACGTGGAGGAAGCCGTGGCCAAGGGCGCGAAGGTCGTCGCGGGCGGTGTGGCACGCCCCGACATCGGCCCGTACTTCTTCGAGCCCACGATCCTCGACGGGGTCGTCACCGACATGTCCGTCTGCGACGAGGAGACCTTCGGCCCGGTCGTCTCGGTCTACCGCTTCAAGGACGAGGACGAGGCGATCGAGCGCGCCAACGCCACGGCGTACGGCCTGAACTCCTCGGTGTGGACGAAGAACGGCCGCCGCGGCCAGGAGGTCGCCGCCCGCCTGCGCACCGGGACGGTCAACATCAACGAGGGCTACGCCCCCGCCTACGGCAGCGTCCAGTCCCCCATGGGCGGCATGAAGGACTCGGGTCTCGGCCGCCGCCACGGTTCCGAGGGCATCCTCAAGTACACCGAGGCGCAGACGGTCGCCCACCAGCGGGTGCTCCCGATGGCCCCGTCGCTGGGCATGGACGACGAGAAGTACGCGCGGTTCATGAGCCGGAGCCTGCGCCTGATGAAGGCGTTCCGCTTCCGGTAGACGACCCTCGCCTCAGCCACTCGAAGGAGAGACGGCACGTGTCTCAGGACGCTTACGACTACGACGTCATCGTCGTGGGTTCCGGCTTCGGCGGGTCGGTGACCGCCCTGCGCCTCACGGAGAAGGGCTACAGGGTGGGCGTCCTCGAAGCCGGCCGCCGCTTCACCCGTGAGTCCCTCCCGAAGAACTCCTGGGACCTGAAGAACTACCTGTGGGCGCCGAAGCTCGGCATGTACGGCATCCAGCGCATCCATCTGCTGGGCAACGTCATGGTCCTGGCGGGCGCGGGCGTGGGCGGCGGCTCCCTCAACTACGCCAACACCCTCTACGTCCCGCCGACGCCGTTCTTCGAGGACCCCCAATGGCGTGACATCACCGACTGGCAGGACGAGCTGGCGCCGTACTACGACCAGGCCCGGCGCATGCTGGGCGTGCGGCTCAACCCGACCATGACCCCCTCCGATGTCCACCTGAAGGCGGCGGCGGAGAAGATGGGCTGCGGGGACACCTTCCACATGGCCCCGGTCGGTGTCTTCTTCGGCGACGGCGAGGACGCCGACGGCTCGGCGAAGGCGAAGCCGGGCGAGGAGGTGCCGGACCCGTACTTCGGCGGGGCGGGCCCGTCCCGCAAGGCCTGCTCCGAGTGCGGCGAGTGCATGACCGGCTGCCGGCACGGCGCCAAGAACACCCTCAACGAGAACTACCTGCACCTCGCCGAGAAGGCCGGCGCGGTCGTCCACCCCATGACGACGGTGGTCTCGGTCACCGACGACTCGCGCGGCGGCTACGCGGTCGCCACCCTGCCGACCGACCGCGGCCGCAAGGCGAGGGGCCGCACCTACACCGCCCGCAAGGTCGTCCTCGCCGCCGGCACCTACGGCACGCAGACCCTGCTGCACCGCATGAAGGCGGGCGGTCAACTGCCCCACCTCTCGGACCGGCTGGGCGCGCTGACCCGCACCAACTCCGAGGCCCTGGTCGGGGCCCAGACGGACGACCGGCGCTACCGCAAGGCGCACGGCAGCCCGAAGGCCGACTTCACGCGGGGCGTGGCCATCACGTCCTCGATCCACCCCGACGCCGACACCCACATCGAGCCGGTCCGCTACGGCAGGGGCTCCAACTCGATGGGCGGCCTGTCCATCCTCCAGGTCCCTTACGCGGGGACGGACTCGGGCGCCTCGCGGGTCCTGGGCTTCCTCGCCAACGCGGCGAGGCACCCGTTGCTGGTGCTGCGTTCGCTGTCCAACCGCCGCTGGTCGGAGCGGACCATCATCGGCCTGGTGATGCAGTCGCTGGACAACTCCCTGACGACGTACCTGAAGCCGTCGGGCGTCGGCCGCGGCCTGCTCACCGCACGGCAGGGCCACGGCGCCCCCAACCCCAAGCAGATCAGGGCCGCGACGGAGGGCGCCTCGGCACTGGCCGCCGAGATCAACGGTTTCGCCGGCTCCAACGTCGGCGAACTGATGGGCACCCCGCTCACCGCCCACTTCCTCGGCGGCTGCCCCATCGGTGACTCCCGTGACTCCGGCGTGATCGACCCGTACCACCGCCTCTACGGCCACCCTGGCATCTCGGTCGTCGACGGCGCCGCGGTCTCCGCCAACCTGGGCGTCAACCCGTCCCTCACCATCACCGCCCAGGCCGAGCGGGCGATGTCGTACTGGCCCAACAAGGGTGAGCCCGACCAGCGTCCCGAGCAGGGTACGGCCTATGTGCGGCTCCAGCCGGTCGAGCCGAAGTCCCCGGCGGTCCCGGCGGAGGCGTTCGGCGCGCTGAAGCTGCCTTTCCTCGGCATGCCGGTGGTACCGCCGAAGTCCTGAGCGCTGCGGGACGCAGAAGAGGGACCTGCGCCCCCCTCCGAGCGCAGGTCCCTCTTCTGCTTGGTGCGACGGCCCGTCGGCCGCTACGGCTTACGCCTGCACGCCGGCCTTGCGGCGGCGGACGACGAAGATCGCGCCGCCACCGGCGACGACCGCGGCACCGCCGACCAGGCCGATCATCGGCAGGGCGGAGCTGGAGCCGGTCTCGGCGAGGCTGCCGGTGACCTCCGGCGTGCTGCCGCTCGGCTTCTCGTCGGTGACGGGCGCCTTGCCGCCTTCCTGCGGCTTGGTGCCGTCGGTGTCCGTGCCGGCGGAGACGATTTGGAACTTGTACGACACGTCGCCGAAGCCGGTGCACTCGTCGTCGTTGTCGCCGTAGATCGTCGCGCCGAGCGAGAAGCCGGCGCCGACCGGGGCGGACTTGCTGACGTTGAGGCGCAGCGGGATCTCGACCTCGTACTCGGGCTTCAGCTCGTCGGTGTAGCCGACGTAACCGACCGCGTAGCCGCCCTCGTTGAGGTCGACCCAGGTCTTGCCCTCCGGGTCCCAGGCCTGGAGCTGGACCTGCTTGCTGGTGAACAGCTCCTCGCCGTTCTTGTCGGGGGAGGCCCCGGCGAAGAAGTTGAGGTCGTTCAGCGTGGAGTCGGAGTTGTTCAGCACGTTCAGCGAGAACTTGTGCCAGCCGCTGCCCGCCGCGATCTTGCCGGGCAGTCCGGAGATGCTGACGTCGACCTTGGTGTCCTCGCACACCGAGGGCTCGGGGTCGGGGGACTCCGACTCCTCGGGCTCGGAGGCGCTGGGCGCGGGGGAGGATTCGCTGGCGGAGGCGCTCGGCGAGCTGGACGTCTCGGGAGCGGACGCGCTCACGGACGTGCTCGGAGCCGGCGACGTCTCCGGAGCGGACTCGGTCACCGACGGCGAGGGCGACGTCTCGGGAGCGGACTCGCTCACCGACGCGCTCGGCGTGGGCGTCGTTTCGTCGGTCGCGTACGCGGCCGGTGCCGCGAGCAGTGCCACCGGGGCTATGACCGCCGTAGCGGCCGCTGCTGCCATGGCGCGGCGAAGCTTCATGAAGACCTCGGAGAGTCCGGCGTACCGCGGGATGCGGCACGAACGTTGGGGGAGGCCTCCGCGTGTGGGGCGCGGGAGTGGCCCTTGGTTCGCCGTGTTTGATCAGTGAAGGCTGTGAATGGTTGTGCCGCTCCTGACAAGATTTTTATGTGTCCTGCGTCACAGGGTCGGGGGTCCTGCGTCACGGGGTGGGGGGTCCTCGGCGGTGGTCGACGGCGCCGAGCGGCTGTACCGCTGTCTCCGGGCTCGCTGTCCGAAGGCTGACGTACGCTCGGCCGTCCGGCGAGAGACCACGAGAAAGCGCGGAGAATCATGGCCGACAGACCGTCAGAAGGCCCCGGGAACGGGCTCGGTGAAGAAGGCGGCTCCTCCTCGTCCATACCCGACGACATGTGGGAGAAGTTCCTCGAGGACAGCGAACGCGACATCCGTTCCACTGCCCCGAAGGAGCCGTCCGCGCGGGCCCGTATGGTCACCGAGCGGCTGCGCGAGCAGGACGCCAGGGGCGAGTTGCCGCCGGGGTGGCGTACCGGCCCTGCCTGGCAGGAGATGAACGGCCGTGCGGCCCGGCGCCGCAAGCTGTGGACCGTCCTCGGGGTGGCGGTCGCCGCCGCCGTCGCGCTGGTGGCCCTGAAGCCGTCGCTGCTGCCCGGCGACCCCTTCGGCACCGGGGAGCCCTCGGCCGCGGAGGCCGCACCGCTGCCCGACGAGACGGCGGCGCCCACCGCCGCACCCGGCGCGTCGGACCCGGAGACCCCCACCCTGGACCGGCCGTTCGCCGGCTCACCGGCGCTGCGCTGGGCCGACGGCGAGGCCGGCATCGTCCTGCCGGAGGCGAAGGCCGTCGGTACGGTCCCGGCGGGCCGGGTGGAAGAGGCGCTGAAGCTGACGAAGAAGCTGCTGGTGGGCGCCAATCTCGACCCGAAGGCCGTACGCGGGGCGCGCCCCGCGGCCGCGCTCTCCGTGCTGGACCCCAAGCAGCCCGAGCTCCTCGACGACCTCGACACCGGACTGCGTTCCCCCAGCAGAGGGCACGACCCGGTGACGCTGTTCAGCCGCTTCGACCCCGACGAGGCGCGGCCGGTCGGCGACGTGATCAAGACCCGCGGACGCATGACGTTCGAGAAGGGGACACAGGGAGGTGTCGCGGTGCGCGCCGACTACACCTTCGTCTACCCCGTCGTGCGGGCGGACGGCCCTCCCGAGGTCACCCGCACCATCGTGCGCAGGGTCCTCGACGTCGAACTCGCCGACCCCGCCCGGTACACGGTCACACCGGGCCGGCTGCTGCTGGTCAAGTACGACCAGGAGATAGGCAACTCCGCCTGTGACGTCTACGACGGCTACCTGCATCCGGGGTTCCCGTCGAGCCGGTCCGAGGGCCCGGACCCGAGCGGCCCGGCGACGGATCCGTACGACCGCAGCAGGGACATCGACCACGGCGACGGCGGCCACTGCGGGCGGGTCACCCGTACCTGAGCGGACGGTGACCGGCAGCAGGGCAGAGCGAAGGGCCCCGCGGGGTGGAGCCGCGGGGCCCTTCTTCTCGTCAGCACCGACGTCAGGGCAGCGCCGGTGCCTGGAAGCGGCGCCGGGGGGTTGCGCCGCTGGTCTGTACCTCTGGCGATACGGCAATGCGGGTGTCCGCGAGGGGACTTGGACTGTGTACGCATCGTGCTGGATGAACGCGGCGCCCGCAACCGTTTGACCCAGACTTGTGCATTTATGCAAGGTCCGCCGGTCGGCCCCGGGCGTCCCCGGAGCCGACCGTTCTCTTGGTGACCGGGCTGCTGTCCCCTGCCGTCCGGTCACTTCCCTGGAGCGAGGTCCCACGACGCACGGCACGATCCGTGCGTCTCATCGCCCCAGTGAGCCACGCGTGGTTCTTTCGGGCCCGCCCCTGGCTGGCACGGACACCGGGACCAACGACGCGGTGCGGGGGCGGTCACGCGCCGTACGGGTGAGAGCGATGCGTACGTCTGTCCCGGGAACACGAACCCGGGCCCGGAGGCCGCAGACGCCCGGGCGTTCAGACCCCCGGGCTTCAGATCCCGAGGCCTCAGATCCCGAGGCCTCAGATCTTGCCGCGGCACAGCTCCAGCAGGGTCATCGCGAGCGCGGTCCCCGGCTTGCCCAGCGCCTCCCTGTAGTGGGCGAGGACGTCCATCTCGCGGGAGAGGTTCACCCGCCGGCCGCCGGAGGCGATCCGCGCCTCCTGGATGACGGCGGAGACGGCCACCCGTTCCTGGATCAGGCCGATGATCCGGTCGTCGAGCGCGTCGATCCGCTCGCGTGCTCCGCTGATCACGCCGGCGGCCTCGGGAGTGCGGGCACCGGTGACGTCGATGGCGGTCGTGTCGATGGCGGTCATGGGGGCTCCTCGTCGTCGGGGGCCGCCCCGGGGCGACACGGCCCGGACGACGACAGGCGCCCCGGGCCTTGTCGGCCCGGGGCGCCTGGGAAGTCGCTTGTCAGTTGCTCAAGCAGCACGACCATGGCGTCCGGCGGGCCGGATGCCATAGGTAAAGACGAACGTCTGCTGCGAGAACATGGGGCAAGTATGCACCGCCTCCGGGGGCCGTCCAAGCCGGTTCGCATCCTGAGACGGGGTGCTCGTCCGGTGCACGAAAGGAGCCCGGCGGCCCCCCGGTAGAATCGGGTGGCACAAGACCCCCGCCCCACCGCCGGAAGGCACCCCGTGTCATCAGCGACTCCCGCTGCCAACGCCGCCGACACCGTCCTGGTCGTCGACTTCGGCGCGCAGTACGCCCAGCTCATCGCCCGTCGCGTCCGCGAGGCGCGGGTCTACAGCGAGATCGTGCCGAGCACCATGCCGGTCCGGGAGATGCTCGCCAAGAACCCCGCGGCGATCATCCTCTCCGGCGGCCCCTCGTCGGTCTACGCGGAGGGCGCGCCCAGCCTGGACCGCGAGATCTTCGAGGCCGGCGTCCCCGTCTTCGGCATGTGCTACGGCTTCCAGCTGATGGCGAGCGCCCTCGGCGGCACCGTCGACAACACCGGAGCCCGCGAGTACGGCCGCACCGACCTGCACGTCTCCAAGGTGTCCTCCACCCTCTTCGAGGGCACCCCCGCCGAGCAGCCCGTCTGGATGTCGCACGGCGACGCCTGCTCCGCCGCCCCCGAGGGCTTCACCGTCACGGCCTCCACGGACGTCGTCCCGGTCGCCGCCTTCGAGAACGACGAGAAGAAGCTCTACGGCGTCCAGTACCACCCCGAGGTGATGCACTCCACGCACGGGCAGCAGGTGCTGGAGCACTTCCTCTACCGGGGTGCGGGGCTCACGCCGAACTGGACGACCGGCAACGTCATCGAGGAGCAGGTCGCCGCCATCCGCGAGCAGGTCGGCGACAAGCGCGCCATCTGCGGTCTGTCCGGCGGCGTGGACTCCGCGGTCGCCGCGGCCCTCGTGCAGAAGGCCATCGGCTCCCAGCTGACCTGCGTGTACGTCGACCACGGCCTGATGCGCAAGGGCGAGACCGAGCAGGTCGAGAAGGACTTCGTGGCCGCGACCGGCGTGCAGCTGAAGGTCGTGGACGCCCAGGAGCGGTTCCTCAAGGCGCTCGCCGGGGTCTCCGACCCCGAGCAGAAGCGGAAGATCATCGGCCGCGAGTTCATCCGGGTCTTCGAGCAGGCCCAGCTGGAGATCCTCCAGGAGGAGGGCCCCGAGGTCGCCTTCCTCGTGCAGGGCACCCTCTACCCGGACATCGTCGAGTCCGGCGGCGGCACCGGCACCGCCAACATCAAGTCCCACCACAACGTGGGCGGCCTCCCCGACGACATCGAGTTCGAGCTCGTCGAGCCGCTGCGCCAGCTGTTCAAGGACGAGGTCCGCATGGTCGGCCAGGAGCTCGGCCTGCCGGAGGAGATCGTCCAGCGCCAGCCCTTCCCCGGACCGGGCCTCGGCATCCGCATCGTCGGTGAGGTCACCAAGGAGCGCCTGGACCTGCTGCGCGAGGCCGACGCCATCGCCCGCGAGGAGCTCACGGCGGCCGGCCTCGACCGCGACATCTGGCAGTGCCCGGTGGTCCTGCTCGCCGACGTCCGCAGCGTCGGCGTCCAGGGCGACGGCCGCACCTACGGCCACCCCATCGTGCTGCGCCCCGTCTCGTCCGAGGACGCCATGACGGCCGACTGGTCGCGTCTGCCCTACGAGGTCCTCGCCCGGATCTCCACGCGGATCACCAACGAGGTGAAGGACGTCAACCGCGTCGTCCTCGACGTGACCTCGAAGCCGCCGGGCACCATCGAGTGGGAGTGATCCCGAGGCTTAGGTGCGCTTGATCGTGCGCAGGGCGGCGCCGGGCGTCCAGACCTGGACGACGAGGTACGTGTCGTCCTCGACGTAGGTCCGCACGACCTCCGTCAGCTCGGTGCGGAAGAGGTGGAACGGCTCCGGCGGTTCCACCTCTTCGACGTATCCGGCCTTGGTCTCCAGGTCGTCGACCTCGACCGCCCGGCCGCTGATCCGGACGTCGCCGCCGCCCATGCCCGTGCCCGCGCCGGGGTTCGCCTGGAGCGCGAAGCGCGGATCGCGGCGCAGGTCGAGGGCCTTGAGCGAGTCGGGCATCATGCCGAGCCACAGCTCGCCGTTCAGGAACCGCGCCTCCAGGCCGCTGGTGCGGGGCGAACCGTCCTTACGGAGGGTGGCGAGGATGTGGTGCGTGAAGGCACCGAAACGCTTCTCCACGGTGTCGGCCAGATCCGGTTCGGCCGCGGCGAAAGCCGCCCAGTTCGCTGTCATGGGAAGAGTGTCGCGCCGAATCCCGACATCTTCTGTCGGCTGTTCGTGGGGTGCGGGAGCCAGGGGGCACTCGCAGGGCACAGGGTGCTCGCAGGGGCGCTCGTGGCATCTTCACGAACCGCTCCTGTTCTTCCCGGCCTCACGGACGGTAACTTCCGCCCGTACGCAGAACCAGTGCTGGAGGACCTATGCACGGGCCCACGCCGCCCCTGCCGCTGCCCACCGACCGGCTGCGCTTCGCCATGCCGCCGATGCACGAGTCGGTCGAGGACGAGCGCAGGCACCGCAAGGAACGGCTCGCCGGCGCCCTGAGGATCTTCGGGCGGCTGGGCTACGAGGACGGTGTCTCCGGGCACATCACGGCCCGCGACCCGGAGTTCACCGACTGCTTCTGGGTCAACCCGTTCGGGATGCCCTTCCGGCACGTCACCGTGAGCGACCTCGTGCTCGCCAACCAGGACGGCCAGGTCGTCGAGGGCGGCTACCACGTCAACCAGGCCGCCTTCACCGTGCACGCCCAGGTCCACGCCGCCCGGCCCGACGTGGTCGCCGTCGCCCACTGCCACTCGGTGCACGGCAGGGCGCTCGCGGCCCTCGGCGAGCTGCTGGAGCCGATCACCCAGGAGAGCTGCGCCTTCTACGAGGACCACGCCCTGTACGACACGTACACGGGCGTCTCCGTCGACGCCGAGGAGGGGCGGCGCATCGCGGAGGTGCTGGGCTCCCGCAAGGCGCTCGTGCTGCGCAACCACGGGCTGCTGACCGTCGGCGACTCGGTGGACGCGGCGGCCTGGTGGTTCGTTTCGATGGAACGCTCCTGCCAGGTGCAGCTGACCGCCCAGGCGGCCGGGCGGCCGGTCCGGATCGAGCACCGGATGGCGGTGGCGACCAGGGAGCAGCTGGGCGGCGACCTGGTCGCGTGGATCAACTACCAGCCGATGTGGGAGGACGTCAGCCGCAGCGAGCCGGGACTGCTGAGCTGACGCCGGGGCTGCTGATTGGACGCCTGTGCCGCCGACCGGACGCCGGGGCTGCTGAGTGGACGTGGGTGCTGCTGATTGGACGCGGTGCCGCCGGTCGGACGCCGGGGCCGCTGAGCTGACGCGGAGGTCCGCCGAGCTGACGCGGGGGTCAGCCGAGCTGACGCCGGGGCGACCGAGCCGGCTCAGAAGCCGCGCAGGACCGCTGTCTTCGTCCTCGTGAACTCCTCGTCCGTGAGGACGCCTTCGCGGTGCAGCCGTCCCAGTTCGCGCAGCCGGCGCAGCAGTACGTCGTGGTGGTCGGGGGCGGGCGGTGGCACGAGGTGCGCCGCCGACCCGTCGCTCCCGGTCGGGATGCGTGCGGACGGGTGCGGCAGCCGGGCGGTGACCGCCGCGGCGACGAGCGCGGTGAGCAGATCCCGGCGGGCGCTGCCCCACAGGCAGAGCGCGTACGGGTCCTTCTCGGGCGGCAGCGCCGCGGACACGGTCTCGCCGGTCACGAAACGCAGGGAACCGTCCACGCGGCCGGTGTTCGGCAGCCACTCGACCCGGACGAGCTCGTCCGCGGCGATGATCCGCGGGCCGGTGGCGCGTTTGACCCGCTCGGAGGTCTCCGCCCAGTCGATGCGGATCCGGGTGCCGTCGAAGGAGACCGTCCCGTCCGAGGTGCGCACGGAGACCGGGACCGGCGGACCGGGCAGCAGATAGGTCCGCGCCGGTTCCTGCGGGATCCGGTCCAGGAGCAGCGCACGGCGGATCTCCTCGGTGACGTACTCGGCGACTCCCGTCCGGTCGGCGTCCACCGCCAGCCGGTAGGGATCGGCCGCGTCCGGCAACCGCCCGCCCGTCGCCTGGAGCAGGGGATCGGCGCCCTCCCGCAGCCGCAACCGCAGCCGTCCGCGCCTGCGGTCGGGTTCCAGGACGATCCCGGCAACCGCCGCGAGCGGCACGGCGATCTCCCCCAGCGTCCGCCGGAACAGCGGCACGGAGCGGTTCAGGTCGGGCGTGATCCGGATCGTGTCACCGTCGAAGGCCCAGGTCCCGTCCCGCTGGATGATCTCGGCCATAGGGGAATTCTCCCAGCCGGGTCAACAGGGCGCGCCGAACTTCACCCGTGTTGACCAGACCGTGCGGACGCGGACCGGGGGGTGTAGGGCACAATTCGACGTCGTCGCACGGGAGTTGCACAGCGGTGTTTCCGGGGTCCGGAAGGCCGGCGGTGGTTGGGTCGCGGGAAGGCGGGCGTCGGGCGTGGCGGTGCGGGAGACGGGGCAGAGCGGCGCGGACCCGGGCGGGTACACGGCCGCGCGTGCGGGTGTCCGTGCCGAGGGGTACGCGGGCGGCTACGCCGCCGTGCCCACCGGTGGGCACGGCGGGTACGCCGGTGGACAACCGGGCGGCCCCGGGGGTGATCACGACGGCGGGTGCGCCTGCGGGGACTGCCCGCACGGGGCACGTGAAGGGCACCGGCGGGCCGTCGCCGCGTTCCTGCGCCGCCGGGACGAGTTCGCCGCCGGCCACGGACTGCCGGCCGCGGTGGCCCACTCCGCCTCCGCCTCCCGCCAGTGGGTCTCCGAGGAACTGGCGCAGTCCGCCGAGCAGGTCGCCGAACGAGGGCGCGCCGAGGGGCAGGCCTGGCTGACGGGCCTGTGGCGGCGCACCGCGGTCGTGGTCGGGGCGGCCGTGGTGCTGTTGCTGCTCGGTCAGGCCCTCACCGCGGTCGGCACCGGCTGGACGGCGGCGCGTACGGCCGGACTGGCCGCCGCGCTGGTGACGGCCCTGGCGCTCACCGCCGCGTCCTGGTTCCACCGGGCCAGGGGCGGGGCGCTGGCGCCCGTGATCGGCGAGGACAACCGGCTGTCCACGTCCCGCACGGTCGCCGCTGCCTGGGTGCTGTTCGTGGCGTACTCGGTGCTCGTCCTCGCGGGGCGGCTCGCCGCCGCCTCCGGACACCGGGAGCGCGACGCCCTGATCTCCGGGCTGGACCTCGCCCGGGGCGCCGGCGTCGTGACCGTGCTCGCCGTGCTGTGCGGGATCGCCGTGCTCGTGCGGCGGGTGGTCGGACTGCGGGTGCGGGGCCAGCGGCTGCAGAAGGTGCGCGCCGACCGGCCACGGGCCGCCGACCTGCTGACCGACGACGCGGGACGGGGCACCTTCGCCGACATCCAGTACGTCGTGATCAGCGGCGTCGCCCTGGTCTTCGCGGCGGTACGGCTGGCCCGGCACCCGGAGCAACTGCCGGATCTGCCCTGGGGACTGGCGGTGGTGGTGCTGGTGTCGGGCGCCACGTATCTGACGGGCAAGTACGCCGAAGGCGGCCGGCCGGTCATCCTCTCCGTCGTCCGGGCCCGGGAGGCGGGCGACCTGGACGGGCCGATCCGCACCGGCGACGACATCGAGATCCGCGGCGCGGGATTCGTGCCGCCGGGGGCACAGGGAGCCGACCGGCTGGCCCGGATGGTCGTGCGCGTGGGCGCGGTGCACGTCCACGTGCCGCTGGTGCCGGTGCCCGGCGGGTTCCGCAACCCCACGGACACGCTGCTGACCGTGCCGGTACCGGCCGACGTGGAGCCGGGCCGGGTGGAGGTGCAGGTCGTCACCGCCGCGGGGGCCGAGACGAATCGGTACGCGGTCGACGTGACGGAGTGAGGGGGCCGGCCCCGGAGGCCACGCCCTCGGCCATCACCACGCCGCGGCACCCCACGTCGCGGCAAGGTCGGCCCGAGCCGTTCGCGCAGGATTGAGCGCGCTCCGTTCGGCGTACGTATCGTCTGTTGAGGGGGTCTCGGCACCGGTGGGCGAGAGGCGGCCAGCAGCGATGACTCACGGCATGAGAACGGACACGCACACCCCCCACTTCGGGGACGGGGGAGGCTGGCGCGACCACGCCACCCGCTACGCCCTGCTGCCCCTGCGCATCTTCCTCGGCGTCACCTTCATCTACGCCGGCCTGGACAAGCTCACCGACAGCGCCTTCATGAAGGACTCCGGTGCCGGGTCGATCGGCGACATGATGCGTGCCGTACGCGACTCCTCCGCCATTCCCGCCCTGGTCGACCTCTCCCTCAAGAGCCCCGTCGGGTTCGGCTACGCCATCGCCTTCGGGGAACTCGCCGTCGGCATCGGCACGCTGCTCGGTCTGCTCGCCCGTCTGGCCGCGCTCGGCGGCGCGCTGATCTCCCTCAGCCTGTGGCTGACCGTGAGCTGGGCCTCCGACCCGTACTACTACGGCAACGACCTCGCCTACCTCATGGCCTGGACGCCCCTGATCCTCGCGGGCGCGCCCCTGCTGTCCGTCGACGCGGCGCTGCGGTCACGACGACGGCAGCGAAGCGGCGGGTACCGGTAGCCGGGGCGGTACGGGCGGATGCCGGTGGCCGGGCCGTACCGGCGGATGCCGGTGGCCGGGGTGGTACCGGCGGATGCCGGTGGCCGGGCCGTACCGGCGGGTGCCGGTGGTCGGGGTGGTACCGGCGGATACCGCAAGCCGGGCCGTACCGGCGGGTGCCGGTGGCCGGGGTCGTTTCGGCGGCGGGCCCATGCCGGCCGCCCACCGCTACCGGTGTCAGCTCGCGTCCGCGCCCGTCCGGCCGTCCCGGCGGCGCCGGCGCACCACGCCCGTCAGCAGCGCCACCGCGCCCGCCAGGCGGCCCACGTCGGCCGCCCACCGCTCCCGGCGTCAGCCCGCGTCCGCGCCCGTCCGGCCGTCCCGGCGGCGCCGGCGCATCATGCCCGTCAGCAGCGCCACCGCGCCCGCCAGGCACAGCCCGCCCGTGACGAGGGGAATCGCGACGAACCACGGGGTGTGCCAGGCGCCGCCCGCGTCACCCGCGTACAGGACACCCGCCAGCACGAGGACGGTGCCGGCGATCAGCTTCCCGGGCTGGGGTTCATGACGCAGCACGGCTGACCTCCGCCTGTCCCACGCCGACCTGGAGGTCCAGGTCGATCGTGCCGGACTTCTCGGCACCCCGGGCGGGAGAGAGGGTGATCCGCTTGTGCCGTCCCGGCTGCACGTCCACGTCCTTCGGGTCGTCCCCCGGTAGTTGCAGATCGCCGACGCCCACCTCGACGTCCAGCCGCACCGTCACGTCGCCGGGCACCAGCACCCTGACCTTGCCCATGCCGATGTCCGCCCGTGTCGTGACCGTCTGCTTCCCGGACACGTCCAGCCTCCTCAGGTCCAGGGTGCCGACGCCGGTGCCCAGCTCGTACCGGGGCCGTACGTCCGCCACGGTGGCGGGTTGCCAGGTGGTGCGCGTCCAGTGCGTGTCGATCTCCTTCGGCAGCGCCGCCGCGCCGGCCAGCAGCCCGGCCGTGACGATCGCCAGGAAGACCGATCCCGCACCGGTCCGGCCCAGGAACGCGCTGACGGCTATGCCCAGGCCCAGAACGGCGAGCGCACAGGACAGGCCCGTCTGCAGGCTGGTGCCCAGCGGGTGCCCGTCCCACGTGAGGCTCGTGCCCAGAGCGCCGGCGAGCAGCGCCAGCAGGAAGACCCAGCCGCCGATCCAGCGGGGGCCGCGCGGCCGGGGCGGCACGGGACGCCGGCCGGGTATCTCCTCGCCCGGGGCCGGGCGGGCGCCGGGCCGGGTGCCGAGACCGATGTTGACGGCCGCGGCGACATCCAGGTCGCGGGTGTCGCGCGGGCCCCACAGATAGCCCGTGCCGCCGATGTGGGTGCCGTCCTTGACGATGGGGTCGCGCCACCAGGACGGGGAGGTGAGGAACACCGGCGGCGCCTGGGGCTCCGGCGGCGCGTCGGCGGCGGCCTGGGCGGCCAGCGGGTCGGGGCTGGGGGCGCCGCGCTGGCGTGACCAGTAACCGGCGCCCGCGAGGACCAGGGAGAGGACGACGGCGAAGGTCAGCACCCCGCCGTTGTGCAGCATGGTCAGAAACACCCCGCAGCCGACCAGCGCGAACAGCACGGCCACCAGGGCCTGGCCGTCGACGCGGCCGGTGAGCAGCTTGCGGACCTCGTTCTCCTCCTCGTCGTCGTAGGGGACGAAGAGCCAGGCGAAGCCGTAGAAGAGGAGGCCGATGCCGCCGGTGGCGGAGAGCACGGCGAGGGTGATGCGGAAGATCACCGGGTCCATGTCGCACTGCCGCCCCAGTCCGGCGCAGACGCCGGCCAGCGTCTTGTGGCGGCGGTCACGGCGGAACGCGTGCGGCGGGCCGGGCGGGACGGCGTCCTCGCCGGGGGCGGCCGTACCGGGTGCTCCTCCCTGTTGTCCCGCGTCCGCGCGGCCGGGCGCGGGCCCCGCGGCGGGCGCGGCATCCTGCGGCCCGGCACCCTCGGGGCGCGGGCCGGAGCCGGGTCCCGGACCCGTCGCGGCGTGCTCGTGATCGGTCATGGGTCCATGGTGACGGGCGCGGCGCCCCGGCGGGAGTCGGAACGACCCTGGCCGGACCCTGATATCGGCCCCGAGAAGCGGCTCGGGAAGCGTTCGAGGGGCGCCCGGCTCAGATCAGGGGAGCCTCAGGGGCCGACCCTGATGCTCCGGACTCCCGCACGTGTGACCATCAATGGCATGTCGGAAGCCGCAGCAGCGCCCCTCGCCGAACCGCGGCCGCCGCGCAAGCTCTACCGCAGCAGTGACGGACGCTGGCTCGGGGGCGTGGCGCGGGGCCTCGCCGGGCATCTCGGGCTGCCCGTGATCTGGGTGCGGCTCGTCTTCGTCGGCCTGTTCATGGCCGACGGCCTCGGCGCGCTGCTGTACGCCGCGTTCTGGTTCTTCGTCCCGCTCGGCGTCGGCGGTGTCGAGGCCCAGCGGCCGCCGTCGCCCACGACCGAGGAGACATCGGCCGACGGCCGCCGCAGACGCGTCGCGCGCAGACCGGACCGGGGCCAGATCGTCGCCCTGCTCCTCATGGTCGTGGTGGCCATGGTCTTCGTGGGCAAGGTGAACCTCAGCGGCGGTGCCCGGGCCTACCTCTGGCCGGCCGTCCTCGTCGGCGCGGGCGTCGCCCTGGTCTGGCGGCAGGCGGACAACGCCCGGCGGGCCCGCTGGGCCGAGGTCGGCCGCCGCCGGCGCACGGTGACGCTGCTGCGCTCGGTGGGCGGCGTGCTGCTGGTGACGGCCGGCGTCTCCGGCATCTTCGTCCTCCAGGGCTCCGCGGCGCACCTCGGGTCCGTCCTGCAGGCGGCCCTCGCGGTCCTCGTCGGGATAACGCTGCTCGCCGGGCCGTACCTGGTGCGCATGACGCAGGACCTCTCCGAGGAGCGCCTGATGCGCATCCGCGCCCAGGAACGCGCGGAGGTCGCCGCCCATGTGCACGACTCGGTGCTGCACACCCTCACCCTGATACAGCGCAACGCGGACAACGCCGGCGAGGTCCGCCGCCTGGCCCGCGCCCAGGAACGCGACCTGCGCACCTGGCTCTACAAGCCCGAGGGCACCGGCAAGGACGAGGCCGACGAACCCACCACCCTCGCCGACGCCGTCCGGCGCAACGCCGCCGAGGTGGAGGACAAGCACGGTGTGCCCATCGAGGTCGTCGTCGTGGGCGACTGCCCTCTCGACGACGGGATCGCCGCACAGATGCAGGCCGCGCGGGAAGCAATGGTGAACGCCGCCAAGTACGGTGGCGAAGGCGGCGCCGTGCAGGTCTTCGCCGAGGTCGAGGGGAAGACGGTCTTCGTGTCCGTCCGGGACCGCGGTCCCGGCTTCGACCTCGATGCGATACCCGCCGACCGGATGGGTGTCAGAGAATCGATCATCGGCCGCATGGAGCGCAACGGCGGCACGGCGCGGCTGCGCGCGGTGCCGGACGGCGGCACGGAGGTCGAGCTGGAGATGGAGAGGGCGGAGAAGACGTCATGAGCGACCCGACCGAGGCGAACGGTACGGCGGGATCGGCAAAGGCGGCGGGGCCCGCGGAGCATGGCGGCGGTCCGGGGCGTCATGTCCGCGTGGTTCTCGTGGACGACCACCGCATGTTCCGTACGGGGGTCCAGGCCGAGATCGGGCAGACCGGGCAGACCGGCGTCGAGGTCGTCGGCGAGGCCGCGGACGTCGACCAGGCCGTCACGGTCATCACCGCGACCCGTCCCGAGGTGGTCCTCCTCGACGTCCACCTGCCCGGTGGGGGCGGCGTGGAAGTGCTGCGCCGCTGCGCGCCGTTGATGGCGGACAGCGAGCAGCCGGTGCGCTTCCTCGCCCTGTCCGTGTCGGACGCCGCGGAGGACGTGATCGGCGTGATCCGCGGCGGTGCCCGCGGCTACGTCACCAAGACGATCACCGGCACGGACCTCGTGGACTCCATCTTCCGCGTCCAGGAGGGCGACGCGGTCTTCTCGCCCCGGCTGGCCGGGTTCGTCCTGGACGCCTTCGCCTCCACGGACGCGCCGCCGGTCGACGAGGACCTGGACCGCCTGACCCAGCGCGAGCGCGAGGTGCTGCGGCTCATCGCGCGGGGCTACGCCTACAAGGAGATCGCCAAGCAGCTGTACATCTCCGTCAAGACGGTCGAGTCGCATGTCTCGGCGGTGCTGCGCAAGCTCCAGCTGTCGAACCGGCACGAGCTGACGCGCTGGGCGACGGCGCGCCGGCTGGTCTGACGCCGGCCCTCACACCACCCGCGTCGCCCCCGCGAACGGCATCTCGTCCAGCGGCGCGACGCGCACCGGTGCCGACGGGTTCGGGGCGTGGATCATGCGGCCGTCGCCCACGTAGATGCCGACGTGGCTGATGCCGGCGTAGAAGAAGACCAGGTCGCCGGGGAGGAGTTCGGAGCGGTCGACGCGGCGGCCGGCGGCGATCTGGGAGTACGTCGTGCGGGGGAGGGAGACGCCCGCCGCGCGGTAGGCGGCCTGGACGAGCCCCGAGCAGTCGAAGGCGTTCGGGCCGGTCGCGCCCCAGACATAGGGGCTGCCGAGCTTCTGGTAGGCGTAGGAGACGGCCGCTGCGGCGCGGGGGCCGGGCGCCCGGGAGGAAGCGGAGCCGGGGGCCGCGAGGGTCTCCCGGCCGCTCGCCGACCGTGAGGCCCGGTCCTGGGAGAGGCCCAGCCGGGAACGTTCCTGCGCGTCGAGCCGGGACAGCAGCCGCCGGGCCGAGCCCAGCTTGCCGGTGATCGTCTTCTTGTGCCGCTTCAGCTCGCTCTGCCGCGACTTCAGGGACGTCAGCTCGATGTGGGCGGCCCCGCGCAGCTGCTCGATCTCCCGGAGCTGCTCGCGCACCCGCGCGACGGCGGCGTTCTGCCGGGTGCCGGCCCGCTCGACGAACTCGGCGTTGTCGAGGTACCGGTCGGGATCGTCGGAGAGGGCGAGCTGCACCGCGGGGTCGAGACCGCCGGCGCGGTACTGCGCGGCGGCGACCGAGCCCAGGGCGTCACGGGCGGAGTTGAGCCGCTCCTCCTTGCGTGCCGCCTGGTCCTGGAGGTCCTTCAGCCGGTGCCCGGCCGCCTCGGCCTTCTCCTTCGCGCCGTTGTACTTCTCGGTGGCGACCTCCGCCTCCTGGTACAGCCGGTCCACCTTCGCCTCGACCTGGCCGGGGGTGAGCCGGGGCTCGGCGTGTCCGGTCCCGTCGAAGCCCGTCGCCGTCGCGGCGCCCGCGAGGGCGATCGTGGCGGCCGTACGGGCCTTGCCGCCACCCAATGCGCGCTGTCGGGGTTTGCGGTGCGCTGCCAACTGGAGGCCACGTCCTTTCCTCGACCGCCGGCGCGTGCGGCCGCCGGCGGGGAGCGGACGGGCGGCCTGCGCGTCCGGCGACGGCCCGCACAGGGGGGAGCGGACCGCCGCCGGACCATTTCGGCGGTGGTGTCCGACTGCCGCCCCTGGCCCGGGCGGCGGTGGGGAGCCGGGCACCTGGTGGGGACGCTAGGCGTCACCGTGGCGGGCCGTCGGCGGGTGTGCGGAAGTGACCCGAGAGGACCGGCGGTGACCGTATGCGACCATGAGCCCGCCCGCGCACCGTCTACTTCACTCAGCGTGATGACCGATGCGTCGAATCGTCGGCGAGTGACCGTGATCGACTGCTATGGGGTGCATTTATGCATCCATGGGCCGGTGTCGGGCGGCCCCGGAGCCCCTGATTAGGCTCCGGCCTCATGGACGTACTCATCCACCTCTTCGTCGGCCTCCACATCATCGGCATCGCCTCGCTCCTGGGCGGCTTCCTCACCCAGATGAAGGCGATGGGCGAGGGTACGGCCCGCTTCACCCCCGCGATGCTGCACGGCGCGTTCACGATGCTGGTCACCGGTGTGGTCCTGGTCGGCCTCAACCAGGCCGACGACCAGCCCGTGAACAACGTCAAGATCGGCGTGAAGCTGGCCCTGCTGATCGTGATCCTCGGCCTGGTCTACGTGAAGCGGGACGAAGAGAAGGTCGACAAGGGCCTCTTCGGCCTGGTGGGTCTGCTGACCACGGCGAACATCTTCATCGCCGTGCTCTGGACCTGATCCGGGAGCGCCGGGCGGAGGCGAGGGCCCAGGCGGTGCACCCGAGCCAGGCGGCCACCGCGATCCACAGCAGCACCTCCCCGGCGATGTCGAGCCAGGGGACGTCGAGGGCGGCGGCGACCGCGAGGGTCGCCGTGGCCGTCACGACCGCGGCGAACACGGTCGCCCAGCGCCGCACGTCGTAATGGTGGCGGGGCCAGAAGAGCTCGGCGAGGAGCAGGGCGACGCAGGCGGCCAGCGCCAGCACGAGCAGCGTGACCGTCGTCGTGCGCAGGACGTCGGCGTTCTCCTCGTTCCACAGGTACAGGCGCGGGCCGTCGGCGGCGAACAGCCGCGCTCCGGCCAGTGCCGACAGGGCGAGGGCACCGGCCGCCAGCCAGTGGTCCCCGCGCCCTTCCTCCACCTGCCGGGGCTGGAAGCGGAACAGGGCGAAGCCGTAGAGCGCGAGCCCCAGCCAGAACAGCACGAGGGCCGCGTGGGCGAGCCAGGCCGCCGCGTCGGCCGCGGCGAGCGTCGCGCCGAGCACGGCGAGTCCCTCGGTGGCCACGCAGCGCAGGAACACCGTTCCGCGTCGGCCCTGGGCCTCCGCGGTGAGCAGCACCGCCCAGAGCACCATGGCGAGCGCCAGGAGTGCCGCCGCCAGGGTCTGCTGCCCGGCCGCGGAGAAGCCGGCACCCAGGACGGCGGTCGCCGCCACCATGGTCAGCGCGGCCGGCGTCTCCGTGCGCCGCTCGCCGTGCGCCGCCCGCTGGGCCAGACCCGCGGCCGCGAGCAGCCAGGCCGCGCAGGCCAGGGCGAGGGTGATGCGGGCGAGGGCGGCGTACCCCGCCGAGTCCAGGCCGACCGACACGATGCCGGTCGCCAGCGCATACGTCGGCCACCAGGTGGCGAACGGGGAGGGACCGGACATAGCGCCGATGCTAGAGAGCGGCGCGCGCGTTACGTGAGGGGCACGCGCGTGTGCCCCCAAGAAGCGAGGAAACTGTCCGGTCGAGTTCTCGCGGGCCGGGTTTTCGGCACCGCCTTTGATGGAAGTGGCGCGTCGCCCTCAGGCTGGGCCGTCGACGGAAAAGGGTGGCCGAAAAGCAGTCAGTCCCTTGACGACCTGCGGAAAGGGAAGGCGGCGCTCCGTATTTCCGCAAGCTCAAAACCAGCTCAATAGGCTATTACAGGCTTTCTGGAGGGCTATAAAGTCTCACTCGTTCGCAAAACGAGTACATGACAAAGGAGCCCCGTGTTCACGCGTTCCGCCCTCCGTAACACCGTCGTCGCCGCAGCCGTGGCCATGACTGCCGTCACCGCGACCAGCGCCAGCGCCGCCTCCGGCTTAGGCGCCGAGGAACCGAAGGTCATCGCCCTAGGCGGCAACACGGGCCTCAAGATGATCGAAGGCGCCGAGGGCGCGGCTCTTCTGCGGGCCGACGCCACCGTGACCGCGGCCGCCGCCAACGTGTGCGGCTCCGGCTACACGATCTCCGCCGGCGCCGCGCGCTACGGCAATAACGCCAGCCTCTACCTGTGGTGGAACGGCAAGTACAGCGGCAGCAACAAGCTGTACGACAAGTACATCTGCGGTGTCCTCTTCAATGACACCGGCTCCGCGCGCTCCATGGGCATCCGGCTGAAGGACAACTTCACCGACACGCCTCACGCCGAGGACTTCGGCACGTACAGCACCTACGCCGGGCCCGTCTATCAGAAACGCGGCGGCTGCGGCGAGGCGTACTCCTACATGAAGTCCGGGAGCACTGTCGTCGTCGACAACACCTACACCATGTCCGGATGCAACTGATCTCCACGCGTGGCCGGCTGCGCCCCCTCGTTCAGGGCGCAGCCGTCGCCGCCGTCCAGCTCCTGAGCCTCCCCGCGGAGGCCTCTCAGGCCGGGCGGACCACGCTGTGGATCGCCGATTCGCCGTCGTAGTAGATCGACTCCTCGCGGACGTACGTGCCGGGCTTCGGGGCGTGGATCATCATGCCGTTTCCGATGTAGATCCCGACGTGGGTGACGTCGTCGTAGAAGAAGACCAGGTCACCGGGCTGGGCCTGGGAGAGCGGAACCGTGGTGCCGGCGTTCACCTGGTCGTAGGTCGTGCGCGGCAGGGTGACGCCCGCGGCCTTCCACGCGGCCTGGGTCAGGCCCGAGCAGTCGTAGGAGCCGGGGCCGACGGCGCCCCACACGTACGGCTTGCCGATCTGGGCGCGGGCGAAGGCCAGCGCCTTGTCGGCCTTGGTGGCGTACGAGGAGTCGGCCGGGGGTGTGGAGGAGGTCGAGCCGGAGCCCGTGGAGCCCGACGAGGCGGTCCCGCCGTCCTGCTGTCGGGAGGCCTCCTCCTGGGCCTGCTGCCGCGCGGCCTGCTGCCGGGCCAGTTCGTCGGCCTTGCGGGCGGCCTCCGCCCGCTTCTCCTTCTCGATCGCCGCGAGCCGGGCCTTCTCCTCGGCGGTCAGCTTCGACATCAGCTCGCGTGCCTCGGCGAGCTTGCGCTGGACGGTGGCCTTGGCCGTCTTCAGGCCGTCCTGCGAGTCGGTGAGCGTCTCGAGGCTCTCGGTGGCCTCCTGGCGCTTCTTCATCGTCTCGGACTGCTGGGTGACGTAGTCGTCGACCGCGACCTTCTGGCGGCCCGTCATCCGGTCCATCAGCTGGGTCTGGTCGAAGTAGTCCTGCGGGGTGTCCGCCAGCAGGAACGTCGCCGTGTCCGGGGCGGCGGCGCCGGTGCGGTACTGGGCGGAGGCGAAGGATCCCAGCTCCTCGCGCGCCTCGTTGAGCTTCTGGGTGCGCTGGGCGACGTCGTCGAGGAGGGTGTCGACGCGCTTGCGCTGCTTCGCGGTCTTCTCCTTGGCCGCGTTGTACTTGTCGGTCGCCGACTCGGCCTGGCGGTACAGGTCGTCGACCTTCTTCTCGACGTCCTCCAGGCTGGGCTTGTCGTCGGCCGCGGGGGCGGCGGTGGCCGACTGGGAGAGCAGGGCCACGGAGGTGAGGGCCGCCGTTGCGAGGGCGGGGGTCCGTATGCCTGCCATGCGCGTACCCGTAGGACGCGACTTGCGGTGCGACGCCAAGGGAGGCGACTCCTTCCATGTTCCGCCTACCGGGTTAGCTGTCGGGTTCGGGCGGGTGGTTCGGAAGGTTTGCCCTACGGCCTCTCCGCTCAGGGAGTCGGGCCGATTCACCCCAGGTTCACGGTTGGGTCCCCGGCTCCGGCTGCCGCTGCGGCACACCGGACTCGGCGGAGGCCGCGCGGCCCGGCGACGTTCGCCGGTGGGGGTCGTGCGGCCTGGTCGCACGGTAGCCAACTCGTGTGGCCCCTGTGAAGGTTGATGGGTGATATGCCCGATACATTTTCGTGACCTTATCCCCGGGCGTTGCCGAGAGTCAGCGATCAAGGGTGATTGGTGGGTGAAGATCCCCATATGTGGGGACCGTAGCGGGGCGTGATCACGCGGTCATGGAGGGCGACAACGCGCCGCCGGGCGGTCGGCGGAAGGACCGGGCGCCCGCGGATGTTCTCAGGGCGGCGGCGGTCTGTCAGTGGGGCGCCCTAGACTCGGAGAGCGATGAGCAGCCTCTTTGACGACAACTTCCTGGCGAACCTCCAGGCCCAGCGGGGCCCGGCCGACGAACCCCCGCCGCCGCCCGAGGACGATCACGTTCCGGAGCCGATCCCCGACGATCTGTTCGGCGGGAAGTTCGACACGCCCCCGGACCGGGACGCCTACTACCGCGACGGCGCCCCCCGCCCGGTGATCGACTCCGCCGCGCTGCTGGAAGGGCTGAACGACAACCAGCGCGCCGCCGTCGTCCACTCCGGCTCCCCGCTGCTCATCGTGGCCGGCGCCGGCTCCGGCAAGACCCGCGTGCTCACCCACCGCATCGCCCACCTGCTCGCCGAGCGGGACGTGCACCCGGGCCAGATCCTCGCGATCACCTTCACCAACAAGGCCGCCGGGGAGATGAAGGAGCGTGTCGAGCAGCTCGTCGGCCCGCGCGCCAACGCCATGTGGGTCATGACCTTCCACAGTGCGTGCGTGCGCATCCTGCGCCGGGAGAGCAAGAAGCTCGGCTTCACCTCCTCCTTCTCGATCTACGACGCCGCCGACTCCAAGCGTCTGATGGCCCTGGTCTGCCGCGACCTGGACCTCGACCCCAAGCGCTTCCCGCCGAAGTCCTTCAGCGCCAAGATCAGCAACCTGAAGAACGAGCTGATCGACGAGGAGGACTTCGCCGCCCAGGCCACCGACGGCTTCGAGAAGACCCTCGCCCAGGCCTACGCCATGTACCAGTCGCGGCTGCGCGAGGCGAACGCCCTCGACTTCGACGACCTGATCATGACGACGGTCAACCTGCTGCGCGCCTTCCCGGACGTCGCCGAGCACTACCGCCGCCGCTTCCGGCACGTCCTGGTCGACGAGTACCAGGACACCAACCACGCGCAGTACGCCCTGGTCCGCGAGCTGGTCGGCACCTCGGAGCACCCGGTCGACGTGCCGCCCGAGGCCGAGATCCCGCCCGCCGAGCTGTGCGTGGTCGGTGACGCCGACCAGTCGATCTACGCCTTCCGCGGCGCGACGATCCGCAACATCCTCCAGTTCGAGGAGGACTACCCGGACGCGACGACCATCCTGCTGGAGCAGAACTACCGCTCCACGCAGACGATCCTCAGCGCCGCCAACGCCGTCATCGAGCGCAACGAGTCCCGCCGCCCCAAGAACCTGTGGACCAACGCGGGCGCGGGCGCCACGATCACCGGGTACGTCGCCGACACCGAGCACGACGAGGCGCAGTTCGTCGCCGACGAGATAGACCGCCTCACGGACGCCGGCGAGGCCAAGGCCGGCGACGTCGCCGTCTTCTACCGCACCAACGCCCAGTCCCGTGTCTTCGAAGAGGTCTTCATCCGCGTCGGCCTGCCCTACAAGGTCGTCGGCGGAGTCCGCTTCTACGAGCGCAAGGAGGTCCGGGACGTCCTGGCCTACCTGCGCGTGCTGTCCAACCCCGAGGACTCGGTGCCGCTGCGCCGGATCCTCAACGTCCCCAAGCGGGGCATCGGCGACCGCGCCGAGGCGATGATCGACGCCCTGTCTCAGCGCGAGAAGATCAGCTTCCCGCAGGCGCTCAAGCGTGTCGACGAGGCGTACGGCATGGCCGCGCGCTCCACCAACGCCGTCAAGCGGTTCAACACGCTGATGGAGGACCTGCGCACCGTCGTCGAGTCCGGCGCCGGACCGGCCACGGTGCTGGAAGCCGTCCTGGAGCGCACCGGCTACCTCGCCGAACTCCAGGCCTCCACCGACCCGCAGGACGAGACCCGGATCGAGAACCTCCAGGAACTCGCCGCCGTCGCCATGGAGTTCGAGCAGGAGCGCGGCGAGGACGAGCAGGCCTCCCTGTCCGACTTCCTCGAACAGGTCGCCCTGGTCGCCGACTCCGACCAGATCCCCGACGAGGAGGACGGCGACGGCGTCATCACGCTGATGACCCTGCACACCGCCAAGGGCCTGGAGTTCCCGGTCGTCTTCCTGACCGGCATGGAGGACGGCGTCTTCCCGCACATGCGCGCCCTCGGCCAGACCAAGGAGCTGGAGGAAGAGCGGCGCCTGGCCTACGTCGGCATCACGCGCGCGCGGGAGCGGCTGTATCTGACGCGGTCCACCCTGCGCAGCGCCTGGGGCCAGCCCTCCTACAACCCGCCCTCGCGGTTCCTGGAGGAGATCCCCCCGGCCCACGTGGAGTGGAAGCGGACGGGAGCGACCGCGCCCGCGTCCTCCGGACCGGTCTCGGCGGTGGCGGCCTCGCTGTCGTCGTCCCGCTCGCGCTCGTCGGCGTCGGGCGCCTCCGGTTTCGCCACGCGCCGCACCTCCGAGAAGCCGGCGGTGTCACTGGCGGTCGGGGACCGGGTCACCCACGACCAGTTCGGACTCGGCACCGTCGTCGCGGTCAAGGGCACGGGCGGCAACGCCGAGGCGACGATCGACTTCGGCGACACCAAGCCGAAGCGGCTGCTGCTGCGGTACGCACCGGTGGAGAAGCTGTAGCACCGTGAGGTGAACCAGCCGGCCCCTGCGCGCTCGACGCGGGCGGGGGCTGTGTCTGTGGCTGCCGGGACGCCGCTCGGTGCGGGTGGGGGCGGAGGCGGCCGGGACGCTCGGTGCGGGTGGGGGCTGAGGCTGCGGCTGCCGGGACGTTTACGTCGGGTCGATGCCGTGGCTGCGCAGCCACGGGAGCGGGTCGATCGCCGAGCCGCCGCCCGGCCGTACCTCGAAGTGCAGGTGCGGACCGGTGGAGTTGCCGGAGTTGCCGGAGCGCGCGATCGGATCGCCGGCCTTCACGGTCGTACCGGAGGCGACCGTGTACGTGGAGAGGTGGCAGTACCACGTCTCCGTGCCGTCCTTCGCGGTGAGGACCAGCATGTTGCCGTACGCGCTGTTCCACTGCGTGCGCACGGTGCCGTCGGTCGCGGCCATCACGGTCGTGCCGTACGAGACGGGGAAGTCGATGCCGGTGTGCAGGGACATCCAGTTGATGCCGGACTGCCCGTAGGTGGCGCTGAGTCCGTGCCGGGCGACCGGCAGGGCGAACTTGGGGCGCAGCCGCTCCTTGCGGGCCGCCTCCTCCGCCGCCCGCTTCCGCTCGGCGGCCTGCTGCGCCTTGAGGTCGATGCGTTCCTGCGTACGGCTGGCCCGGTCGGCGAAGTCGTCGGCACCGGCGGAGAGGCTCTGCAGCTGGGTGTCCAGCTTGTTGTTGGCGGCGGCCGGCTTCACGGGCTGCGCGTCCGCCGCGGTCGTCCGGGCCTCCGCGGCACTGTCGTCACCGAAGCCGCCGACGGAGGCGGCCGCGATCCCGGCGACCCCCATCACACACGCCGAGGGCACCGCGATGGTCATCAGCGCCGAGCGCTTGGGAGGGGTACGGCGGCGGGAGCGGGAACCGGCGCGTGCGGCCGCCCGCGAGGACGGTGCGGGGGCGACGTCCTCCTGGTCGTCCAGGAGTGGGGTGACGACGGGCAGTTCACCGGTGGCGGCCGGTTCGCCACCGTCCGCCTCGTCGCCGCGGTAAGCGGCCTCGGCGGACTCGGCGGACTCGTCGTACGTGACCTGGTCGAAGGAGCCGGTCTCGTGCTGGTCGAAAGCCGGCGTCTCGTGCTGGTCGAAGGTTTCGGCAGGGTGCTCGTACGCGTCGGGCGCCGGTGCGGCGGTGCCGTCGGAGTTCCACTGCGTCGCGTCGTAGGCGCCCGTGTCGAAGATCTGCGTGCCCCACTCCCACTGCTGGGTGTGGTCGGCCGGGTTGCCGGACTGGTCGGGCTGGAGCCAGGCGCCGGCTTCCCACTGCCCGGTGGCGTCGGGGGACGGGCTCTGGGACGGGATGGCCGACATCGGCTGCTGCTCGGCCGTCCAGGAGGTGGTGTCGTACACACCGGTGTCGTAGGCGGCGTGGTGCTGGGCCGCGTACGCGTCGTAGTGCACGTTCTCGTGCGTTGCGGTGGGCCAGTGGCCGGTGTCGTACGTGCCCGGGTCGTGGCCGCCGCCCGTCATGTCCCCGAAGAGGGGGTCGGTCGCGAAGCTCGCGGTGGTGTGCCCGGTGGCGTCGAAACCGGCGCCGTGGGTACCCGTGGCGTCACATCCGGTGGCGGCGTAGTCGCCGTACGTGGTGAAGTCGCCGTACTGGGCTTCCTGGGTGTTGTACGACGCGTAGTGCGCGGAGGCGGCGTCGGAAGCCGGAGCCGGGGTCATGGTCCCCGACGGGTGACGGTCGTTCACCAACTTCTCTTTCGCCTCGACAACAGGGGCTGCCAGAGCAGTGCGGCGACTGTACCCGGCGGTACGCGGGCACGACAATCTTCGGCAGGTTTCACGCGCGCAGGAAACGGGCATTCGGCCCTGTTTTGGCGGACGGCGGGCACGGGTTTGGCCCTGTGTTCGAAGTTTGTTCGAGGTTGATCGTTGCTGTGGCGTCGAGTGTCCGCTGTATGACGAGTCTCAGGCGACGGTCAGACCGTCGGTGTGTTCGGTGGACGGTTCACCCGGGAGGGCCGTGTCGAGAACCTGCCGCACGCCGTTGGCGACGGCGGGGTGCACGGGCAGGGCGAGGTGGCCGATGCCGGTCACGCGCACGTTCTCCGCCATCAGGTCCGGATGGTCGATGCAGGCCGTCTCCAGCGGATCCATCACATGGTCGAGGTCGCTCCAGAAGCTGACGAAGTGCGTACGGCAGTCAGGGGCGGGCGCCGCGAGCTCCTCGAGCACCGGTGAGCCGGGGCGCATCTGGCGCACGATGGGGTGCGCGTCCGCGAAGGGCACCACTCGGGTTCCCGAGTGCGGCGTGCCGAGCGTGACAAGGGTCCGCACGTACCGGTCGCCGCCGAGGCACTGCACGTAGTAACGCGCTATCAGGCCGCCCAGACTGTGTCCGACGATGTCGATCTGCTCGGCCCCCGTGCGCTCGCAGAGTTCCTCGACGCGCCGTCCGAGCAGTTCGGCCGCGGCGCGTATGTCACGGGTCAGCGGCGAGTAGTTGAGGGACTCGATCCGCTGCCTGCCGTGCTGCGCGAGGCTGCGGCGCAGCAGGACGAAGACCGAGCGGTTGTCGATGAAGCCGTGCAGCAGGAGGACCGGCGGTTTGGCCTCTGTGGGCAGTTGGGCGGCACCGTCCGCGGGCAGCGCCGGGGCGGGGATGCGCCGCTCCTGGGTGATGCCCGACGGATAGAGGAGGAGATGCCCGGCCAGGATCGCGATCTCCAGGGCGGTGGCCTTCAGGAGGGCCATGGAGAGTCCCGCGAGCCGGCCCGGCAGCAGGCGCCCGCAGAGCGGAAGAAAGGGCAGAGCAGCCCCGGTGACCTTCATGGCCGACCTCCTGTCGGCACGCGACAGGACGACTCCGCCCCCCGTGTGCCCTCGTGGAAAGCAGCTGCGAAGACGGGCGGCGTGGACCGCGAGAGCGGCGTGAGCCGCGTGGGCCGCATGAGTCGCGTGAGCTGCCGGGGTAGAGCGCGGCGTGTGGCGTGTGTGACGCCGGTGGTGCGACGGGGGTCCCCGATCTGTGGGGTGACGAGGCTCCCCGCCGGTGCGCCGTGTCTGCCCTGCGTGTGGTGCGTGCTCGGTGCGCTGTGCGTGCGGTACGTGCCCTGTGTGCCCTGTTCGCCTTCGCCGAGGTGCCCTGCCGCCGCGGTGTGTGGGTGGTGCGGCGGTGCGGCGGCCTCGATGCGGCTCGCCTTGCGCTTGTCCCATCGTGTGATTTCCCCCTCGGTATCCACCGCGAAACTGCCGGTTACGGGATCCTGGAGATAACGTTCGTTCACTTGCCCGGCCGGTTCGGGGCGGGGTGTCCGTGCGGTGTGGCATGTACGGCTTGCCTGATGTGTGCGGTACTTGTCGGTACGGATGGATGTAGTCGCTTCATGGAGGCAGTGATGGGTGTGGCAGCCGGTCCGATCCGCGTGGTGGTGGCCAAGCCGGGGCTCGACGGCCACGATCGCGGGGCCAAGGTGATCGCGCGGGCCCTGCGCGACGCCGGTATGGAGGTCATCTACACCGGCCTCCACCAGACTCCCGAGCAGATCGTCGGCACGGCGATCCAGGAGGACGCCGACGCGATCGGCCTGTCCATCCTCTCCGGAGCGCACAACACGCTCTTCGCGGCGGTCATCGACCTGCTCCGCGAGCGGGACGCGGAGGACATCCTCGTCTTCGGCGGCGGGATCATCCCGGAGGCGGACATCCCCCTGCTCAAGGAGAAGGGCGTCGCGGAGATCTTCACGCCCGGCGCGACGACGGCGTCCATCGTCGACTGGGTGCGCACGAACGCACGCCAGCCCGCGCAGGCGTAGCCCTGCGGCGCTCCCGACCCGGGAGCGCCGCCCGACCTGGGAGCGCCGCCCGTCGCGGGCGGGATTCAGGCCGCTTCCAGCTCCTCGGTCATCGCCGCGCGCAGCCGCAGGGTCGTGACCAGGCGCTGGAAGGCCTCCGCCCAGTAGCCGCCGGCTCCCGGGGACGCGTTCTCCGGCTCGTCCGGTACGGCCAGCAGGGCGTCGAGCCGGGAGGCCTCGGACGGGTCCAGGCAGCGCTCGGCCAGACCCATCACTCCGCTGAAACTCCATGGATAACTCCCCGCGTCCCGAGCGATGTTGAGCGCGTCCACCACTGCCCGGCCGAGCGGCCCCGCCCAGGGCACCGCGCACACTCCGAGCAGCTGGAAGGCCTCCGACAGGCCGTGTGTGCCGATGAAGCCGGCCACCCACTCGGCCCGTTCGGCGGGCCCCAGCGTGTCGAGCAGCTTGGCGCGCTCGGCCAGGGACACGGCCCCCGGACCGCCCGCCTCCGGCGCCGACGGGTCGCCGAGCAGCGCGCGTGACCACTCGGCGTTCCGCTGCCGCACCGCCGCCCGGCTCCACGCCGCGTGCAGTTCGCCCTGCCAGTCGTCCGCCACCGGCAGCGCCACGATCTCCATGGGTGTGCGACCACCGAGCCGCCGCGACCAGGTCCCGAGCGGAGCCGACTCCACCAACTGTCCCAGCCACCAGGACCGTTCACCGCGTCCTGCGGGAGCCTTCGCCACGACGCCGTCGCGCTCCATGCCCGGATCGCACTCGTGCGGCGCCTCGACGGCGATCGTGGGGGTGGCCTCGTCGGCTGCCGGAGCACCCTCGGTCGGCGTGGCAGTGGTGGCCTCTGGGGCCTCCGCGGCAGCAGCTGTGGCCCCTATGGCCCCTGTGGCCCCTGTGGAGCCCGTGGTTTCTGTGGCTCCCGCCGCCGTGGTTCCTGCGGCTCCCGCATGCGCGGTTCCGATGGCCGCCGTGGTTCCGATGGCCGTGGTGGTGCCAGTGGCGGTGGTGGTGCCAGGGGCCCTGTTGGTTCCAGCGGCCGTGGTGGTGCCAGTGGCCGATGTGGTGCTCGCCGTCTCGCCGAGGCCCTTATTCTCCGTGCCGGGCTTGCGAGGTGGGGCCGTTCGCAGGTGGTCGATGGCCACACAGGCCGCCGCCCGGGCCGCCATCCGTGCGGCGAGCGCCGAACCGGGCAGGGCCGACAGCAGTTCCGCCGCCGTCGCCCGGACGTTGCGGCTGCGGTCGGCCAGGGCCTGCTCCAGGAAGGGCTCGTCGTCCGGGCCCAGGCCGGCACGCAGCGAGTCGAGGAACATCAGCCGGTCCTCGGCCCGTTCCGTCGGCCAGGTCGCCGCGAGCAGGTCGCGCGCGGCGGCCGGTTCCCAGGAGCGCAGCGCGGACAGCAGGGCGACACGTTCGGCGAACAGGCCCTCCTGCCACAGCCGCTGGACCCTGTCGCGCTCCTCGGGCCGCGGCAGGGCGGCGCTTCCGCCCGGGGCCGCACGCAGCGCGAACCGCCAGTCCGGGTTGAGCCGCGCCAGCCACAGGGCCCGGGGCCCCGCGAACTCCAGGGCGGCCGGGCGCAGGTCGGTACGCCCCCGGGCCGCGTCCAGCAATGCCGGAAGCAGATGCGGAGGCGGCGCGAAACCGCGGGCGTTGGCCGCCGCGAGCCATTGCGGCAGCAGTTCCGTCAGGTCGGGTGCGGTGCCCCGCCGGCCGCCGCCGGAGGGGCCGGGTCGGTCGGCCAGCAGCATCGCGAGTCTGCGCGCCGCCGCCGACGGCAACGGCGGACGCGTGTCCTGCGGAGCCGGCTGCGGCCGCTCGGCGGCCCGCGCGGGGCGCAGACCGGCCCGTCGTCGCACGGTTTCCACGGCCGCAGCGTCCAGCAGGGCCGCGGGTGCGTCCGGGCCCGGCGCGGCGCCCGGCGGGGTGCGCCGGTCCGTGCCGAGCAGCGCGGTGGTGACGAGCCCCTCCCACGCGTCCGCGCCGGGCGCGCCCACAGGAGTGGAGGTCCTGGTCATGAGCTTCCTTTCCGCGGGGTACCCGGTGGTTGAAGGCTCGTCCTTACCGGTTGTCCCGTGATGCCTGAAAGATGCGTCAGTTGGTGGGATGGGTGGGGTCGGCGGAGGGCGTGGGCTGAGGCGCCGTCACCGGATCAGCACAGCGCGACCGCGTCGCCCGGGCCCTCCGGCCAGGCCGTCAGCGGGGTGAAGCCCTGGTGGCCGCATTCGCCGAAGACCCTGACCGGGGCCCCGCCCGACAGGGCGACGAGCCGCCAGAGGCCCGGCCGGGAACGCGCCGCGGGACTGAGCGGCAACGCCGTGTCCTCGTCGGCGTCCGCGAGCTGCCAGGAGGCGCCGTCCGGTACCGGAACGACCCGGTCCAGCGTCACCGGGACGGACTCCAGCCACGGGTCCGCGCGCAGGGCGTCGCCGTAACGGGCCGCGGCCCGGGACGTGGTCGTGCCCGGGGGACGTGTCCGCGCGGGTGCGGGCGGGGCGAACTGTTCGCCCAGGGACACCCGCGATTGCCCGGCGCCCGGATACGCGGACACCTCGGCGTCCAGGGCCAGTCCCACCGGCAGCGCCAGCTCCGGGGCACGACCCCCGGCGCCGTAGGAGAGGAGCAGCACGGTGCGCTGCGAGTCGCTGCCGTGCAGCCAGATCCGGCGGGTCGTCAGGCGCGGGTCCGTCGTGTCGTACTGGGCGAGGACCAGCCAGCGGTCGCGCAACGGCGGGCCGTCGGCGGAGGCCGGCAGGCCCATGCGGGAGCGGACCGTGGCGGCCAGGCCCTCCGGGAGCCGCTCGCGGCGCAGCCAGCCCTGCCCGAGGAGGTGCAGCAGCGCGCACTCCTCCAGCAGCCGCACCGGCCAGCCCGGGCCCGTGCCCGGTATCGCCCCCAGCTCCCGCACCCGGCCCGCCAGGCCCTGGGCCTGGGCGTCGACCATGCGGGCCGCCGTCTCCTCCCACAGCCCGTACCCCGACTGCTCGGCGGTCGCCAGGCCGCCGCGCAGCAGATCGGCCAGGCGCTGTTCCAGCTCCACCGCGCCCGCCGTGACCCGTTCGGCGCGTCGCTCCGCCCGGCGCCGCGCGGCCTCCGGATCAGCGGACCCCGGTGACGCGCCGGAACGGTCGCCGGCCTCCTTCGCCGCGGAGCGCCTGCGCCGCCCCGCCACCCATTCCCCGGCCCATTCCGGGGCCTGCCCCGGCGGCACCGCCGCGTCGTCGGCGGCCCAGAGCAGCAACAGCCCGAGCGCGTGCTTGCACGGGAACTTGCGGCTCGGGCACGTGCACCTGCAGGCCGGGCCCGCGGCGTCCGCGAGGTCGACGACCGTCTGATACGGCTTGCTCCCGCTGCCCTTGCACAGCCCCCACACCGTCCCCTCGTCGGAACACCCCGCCTCGGACCACGGCCCGGCCGCGCCGAGTTTGCTTCCCGCTTTGCGTGATGCGGCGTCAGGTGCCAGTGCCAGCACCTGGTCCGCCGTCCAGCGCACCCCCTGCTGAGTCATGTCACCGAAGGTAGATCCCGCCACTGACAATCGGGTCCGTGAGCGACTTCGGCAGAGCGTTTTCACAGGTCAGAACGCATTGTCAGTGGTGTGGTGCAACGTTGGTGCCAGATCCGAACCGGCCGAGCTGGAGGGGGACTTTGCCATGACCGTGTCCGTGGAGCCGACGTCCGTCGAAGCGGGGAAGGCGGCATCGACCCAGGCGTTGCGACCGCACGCCGAGGACGCCTTCGCCCATGAACTGGCCGCACTGGCCGTGCAGGACGACCGCCCGCGCCCGGCCCGCTGGAAGCTGTCGCCGTGGGCCGTCGCGACGTACTTGCTCGGCGGCACGCTGCCGGACGGCACGGTGATCAGTCCCAAGTACGTGGGGCCGCGCCGCATCGTCGAGGTCGCCGTCACCACGCTGGCCACCGACCGGGCCCTGCTGCTGCTCGGTGTACCGGGCACGGCGAAGACCTGGGTGTCCGAGCATCTGGCCGCGGCCGTCAGCGGCGACTCCACGCTGCTGGTGCAGGGCACCGCCGGCACCCCGGAGGAAGCCATCCGCTACGGCTGGAACTACGCGCAGCTGCTCGCCCACGGCCCGAGCCGCGACGCCCTCGTGCCCAGCCCGGTCATGCGGGCCATGGCGGAGGGCATGACGGCCCGGGTCGAGGAGCTGACGCGCATCCCCGCCGACGTGCAGGACACGCTCATCACGATCCTGTCGGAGAAGACGCTGCCCATACCGGAGCTGGGCCAGGAGGTGCAGGCGGTCCGCGGCTTCAACCTCATCGCCACGGCCAACGACCGCGACCGGGGGGTCAACGACCTGTCCAGCGCCCTGCGCCGCCGGTTCAACACGGTGGTGCTGCCGCTGCCGGAGAGCGCCGAGGCGGAGGTCGACATCGTCTCGCGGCGCGTCGACCAGATCGGCCGCTCCCTCGACCTGCCGGCCGCGCCCGACGGGCTCGCCGAGATCCGCCGGGTCGTCACGGTCTTCCGTGAGCTGCGCGCCGGTGTCACGGCCGACGGCAGGACGAAGGTGAAGTCGCCCAGCGGGACGCTGTCCACGGCCGAGGCGATCTCCGTCGTCACCAACGGACTCGCCCTGGCGGCCCACTTCGGCGACGGCGTGCTGCGCCCGGGCGACGTGGCCGCGGGGATCCTCGGCGCGGTGGTCCGCGACCCGGCCGCGGACCGGGTCATCTGGCAGGAGTACCTGGAGACGGTGGTCCGCGAGCGCGACGGCTGGAAGGACTTCTACCGGGCCTGCCGCGAGGTGAGCGGGTGAGCGACGCCGGGCGGGGGCCCGTCGCTGGTCCGGCGGTGCTCGGCCGACGGGCGGGGGGCCGACGGCTGGTCCGGGGGTGGCCGGTCGGTCCGGGGGTGGTCGGCCGGTCCGAGGGTCGGCGGTCCTTCCGGCGGTGGTCGGCCGGTCCGGGGGTGGCCGGTCGGTCCGAGGGTCGGCGGTCCTTCCGGCGGTGGTCGGCCGGTCCGGGGGTGGCCGGTCGGTCCGAGGGTGGGCGGTCCCTCCGGCGGTGGTCGGCTGGTCCGGGGGTGGCTTGTCCGTCCGATGATCGTCGGTCGGCCCGGGGCGGGGGAGACGGGGCGGGGCGTGCAGGACGGGAGGGGGACGAGGTGGCCGGTGTGGCAAGGGACGCGGACGAGCGGGACGGCAGGGGGCGTGAGATGACCGTCGTGGAGAGGGCCGTGGGCCGACGTGCCGGGCCCGGGCCGGTGCTGCTCGGGGTGCGGCATCACGGGCCGGGTTCCGCGCGGGCGGTGCGGGCGGCGCTGGAGGAGGTACGGCCGGCGGTCGTGCTGATCGAAGGCCCGCCCGAGGCCGACGCGTTGGTGCCGCTCGCAGCCGACGAGGAGATGCGGCCGCCGGTCGCCCTGCTCGCCCACGCCGTGGACGAGCCCGGCCGCTCGGCGTTCTGGCCGCTGGCCGCGTTCTCCCCGGAGTGGGTCGCCCTGCGCTGGGCCCTGGAGCACGGCGTCCCGGCCCGCTTCGTCGACCTGCCGGCCACGCACACACTGGCCTGGGAACGGCAGGAGGACGAGGCGGCGCCGGACGGCGGACGACCCCTCGACGCCGAGGAGACACCGACAGAAGACACCGGAGCCGAACCCGCCGACTCGGCGGAACCCGCCGGCCCAGTCGAACCCGCTGGCCCAGCCGAACCCGCCGGTTCAGCCGAACCCGCCGGTTCAGCCGAATCTGGTGGGTCGCTCGAACCTGCCGGGTCACTCGAACCCGACGGCGCCGCTGAACCCGCCGGGTCAACCGCCCCTGCTGACGCAGCCGACCCCGCGGACCTGCGGATCGATCCCCTCCGCGTACTCGCCGAAGCCGCCGGCTACGACGACCCGGAGCGGTGGTGGGAGGACGTCGTGGAGCACCGGGGCGCGGGGGAGGGCGACGCGCTCGCACCGTTCACCGCGCTCGAGGAGGCCATGGGCGCCCTGCGGGAGACCTACGGCAGCGGGGGCCACGACCGCGACCTGGTGCGAGAGGCGTACATGCGGCTCCAGGTGCGGGCCGCGCAGCGGGAGTTCGAGGACGGCGTCGCCGTCGTCTGCGGAGCCTGGCACGTGCCCGCGCTGCGGCAGAAGACCACCGTCGCCGCCGACAAGGCGCTGCTGAAGGGGCTGCCCAGGGTCAAGACGGACATGACCTGGGTGCCGTGGACGCACCGCCGGCTGTCCCGGGCGAGCGGGTACGGGGCGGGCATCGACTCCCCGGGCTGGTACGGGCACTTGTTCAGCGCCCCGGACCGGCCGGTGGAGCGGTGGCTCACCAAGGTGGCGGGGCTGCTGAGAGAAGAGGACCGGATCGTCTCCTCCGCGCACGTCATCGAGGCGGTGCGGCTCGCCGAGACGCTCGCCGCGATGCGCGGCCGTCCGCTGCCGGGCCTGAGCGAGACGACCGACGCGGTGCGGGCGGTGATGTGCGAGGGCTCGGACGTGCCGCTGGCGCTGGTGCGGGACCGGCTGGTCGTGGGGGACGTACTGGGCGAGGTGCCCTCGTCGGCACCGGCGGTGCCCTTGCAGCGGGACCTGACCGGGTTGCAACGGCGGCTGCGGCTGAAGCCGGAGGCGTCGGAGCGGGAGCTGGAGCTCGACCTGCGCAAGGACAACGACGCCGCCCGCAGCAGACTGCTGCACCGGCTGCGGCTGCTCGGCATCGCGTGGGGCGAACCGGCCGCCTCGCGCGGCAGCACCGGCACGTTCCGGGAGACGTGGCGGCTGCGCTGGGAACCCGAACTGTCCGTGCGGGTCGCCGAGGCCGGGGTATGGGGGACGACCGTCCTGTCCGCCGCGACCGCGAAGGCCGAGGCGGACGCCGTCAACGCGGCGGCCCTCGCCGACGTCACCGCGCTCGCCGAGCGCTGCCTGCTGGCCGAACTGCCGGACGCGCTGCCGACGGTGATGCGGGTCCTCGCCGACCGGGCGGCCCTCGACACCGACGTCGGCCACCTCGCCCAGGCGCTCCCGGCCCTGGTCCGCTCCCTGCGCTACGGCGACGTGCGCGGCACGGACACCGGAGCCCTGGCGGAGGTCGCCGCGGGACTGGCCGAGCGGGTCTTCGTCGGCCTTCCCCCGGCCTGCGCCGCGCTCGACGCGGACGCCGCCGAGGAGATGCGGCGCCACGTGGACGCGGTGCACGGAGCCGTCGGTCTCCTCGGCGACGCCCCCGCCACCGGACACGTCCGGCTGAGAAGCCGCTGGCAGTCGGTGCTCAGGGTGCTGTCCGGACGGGACACCGTGCCCGGGGTGATCCGGGGGCGCGCCGTGCGGCTCCTGCTCGACGACGGGGAACTGGCCCAGGACGAGGCGGCCGTGCTGATGGGACTCGTCCTGTCACCGGGCACACCTCCGGCGGACGCCGCCGCCTGGATCGAGGGCTTCGTCGGAGGGGGCTCCGGCGGCGGGATGCTCCTGGTGCACGACGAGCGGCTGCTCGGCCTGGTCGACGCGTGGCTGACCGGAGTGCCGGCCGAGGCCTTCACGGACGTACTGCCCCTGCTGCGGCGGACGTTCTCGGCGTACGAGCCGGGGGTGCGCCGGACCCTCGGTGAACTGGTCCGGCGCGGACCGGGAGCCGACGGTCACGCCACCGTCGCCGGCCTGGGCGCGGCCGGCTTCGCGGCCGACCTCGACACGGCACGCGCGGACGCCGTGCTGCCGGTCGTGCGGCTGCTGCTGGGGCTGGACGAAGAGGACGAGAACACGGACCACCATCTGACGGGGGTGACGGGATGACGACCGAGGCACTGTGCGAGCGGACGACGGCTCAGGAAGCGGCAGACGCCTGGACGGGCGGGCTCCGCGCGGAAGGACGGTCCACGACGACCGTGCCGGTGATCCCGCTGTGGGAACGGCCGCACCCGGGAGGGCGGGGATGACGCCCGGATCGACGGACCCGGCCCAGGAGCGGCTGCGGCGGTGGCGGCTCGTGCTCGGGGGCGACGCGGCGGACGGCACCGGCTGCGCGCTGTCGGGCCGGGACGCCGCGATGGACGGAGCGCTCACCGCGCTCTACGGCAGAAAGGACGGCAAAGCACAGGGAAGCCGGGAGCGTTCGGCGGGGCTCGGGGCGTCGGCGCCGTCCGTGGCGCGCTGGCTCGGGGACATCCGGACGTACTTCCCCTCCTCCGTCGTGCAGGTCATGCAGCGCGACGCCATCGACCGGCTCGGTCTGGCCACGCTGCTGCTGGAGCCGGAGATGCTGGAGGCGGTGGAGGCCGACGTGCACCTCGTCGGCACGCTGCTGTCACTGAACAAGGCGATGCCGGAGACGACGAAGGAGACGGCCCGGGCCGTGGTGCGCAGGGTCGTCGAGGACCTGGAGAAGCGGCTCGCCACCCGCACGCGGGCCACTCTCACCGGCGCGCTCGACCGCAGCGCCCGGGTCAACCGGCCCCGCCACCACGACATCGACTGGAACCGCACCATCGCGGCCAACCTCAAGCACTACCTGCCCGAGCACCGGACGATCGTGCCGGAGCGGCTCATCGGCTACGGGCGGGCGAGCCGCTCCACGAAGAAGGAGGTCATCCTCTGTATCGACCAGTCGGGATCCATGGCTGCATCGGTGGTGTACGCATCGGTGTTCGGGGCGGTCCTCGCCTCGATGCGGACGATCTCCACGCGACTCGTCGTCTTCGACACGGCGGTCGTCGACCTCACGGACCAACTGGACGACCCGGTCGACGTGCTGTTCGGCACGCAGCTCGGCGGTGGCACGGACATCAACCGGGCGCTCGCGTACTGCCAGGCGCAGATCACCCGGCCCGCGGAGACGGTCGTCGTGCTGATCAGCGACCTCTATGAGGGCGGCATCCGCAACGAGATGCTCAAGCGGGTCGCCGCGATGAAGGCGTCGGGGGTGCAGTTCGTGACGCTGCTGGCGCTCTCGGACGAGGGGGCACCCGCGTACGACCGGGAACACGCCGCCGCGCTCGCGGCGCTGGGGGCACCGGCGTTCGCGTGTACGCCCGATCTGTTCCCGGAGGTGATGGCTGCGGCGATCGAGAAGCGGCCGCTGCCGATACCGGACGCGGCCTGAGGAGGACGGTCGCGGGGGGGGGGGGGGGGGGGAGCGGCTAAAACGGGAACAGCACCCACGAGACCGACACCCCCTTGGAGCGGAGGCCCCGGTCAAGGGCCAGGAACGCATGGCGAAATGTCAACCCAAAGACGAACCCAGT
>NZ_JBHWFG010000001.1:287023-404372 GCF_042733745.1 Streptomyces sp. NPDC059696 | reverse complement strand
AGCCTGGCTCCATCACTACAATCACCACCGCCCCCACACCGCGACCGGCGGCAAACCACCCGTCACCAGGTTGACCAACGTCCCTGGGCAGTACACCTAGTACCGCGTCCGCCGGGACGGGCTGGTACCGCGTCCGCCGGGACGGGCTGGTACCGCGTCCGCCGGGACGGGCTAGTGCCGCGTCCGCCGGGACGGGCTAGTGCCGCGTCCGCCGGGACGGCCTGATACCGCGTGCGCCGGGACGGGCTAGTACCGCGTCCGCCGGGACGCCTGATACCGCGCGCGCCGGCATCGCCCGGCGGTCGCCGGGGCCGCCTGGTCCTGTCTGCTCCGGCGTCGCCCGGCCCTGCGTCCAGTCGCGACTGCCTACCGCGACCGCCTACCGCGACTGCCCAGCGCCACTGCCTAGTACTGCGTCCGCAAGTGCTCCCAGAAGCCGTCGCGCAGTGCCCGCCGCAGATCCGCCTGGCCGCGCAGCGAGTACTGCAGGAGGCCCTCCGCCTCCACGAGCAGGTCCTGGTCCACCGAGCCGGGCAGGTAGGGGTGTCCGGGCAGCAGCTCGACCAGCGTGTCCCGGCCGCGTGCCGCCAGCCACTTCGCCGCGATCTGCGCGCCCACGAACCGCACGTTCTCACGGGTGGGCCGTTCGGCCGTCGTCTCGTGGGCGGGGGCGGTGCGGCGGGAGACGTACGGCTTGAAGAAGTCGAGGTCCAGGGTCCGCTGGCTGTCGACCTCCCACAGCAGGGGCTCCGCCTGGTTGCGGCCGTCCGGCGCCTCGATGCCCCAGAGGTGGACCCGGGCGCCGTAGCCCTGGGCCGCCTCGACCGCCGAGACCAGGTCCTCGTCGCCGCCGAGCAGTGCCGCGTCGCTGATGGCACGGTGGCGGGCGAGGGACTCCAGGTCGGAGCGGATGAGTGAGTCGACGCCCTTCTGCTGGTTGTTGGCGTTGAGGTTGCCGAGCCGCACCTTGACGTCCGGCAGTTCCGCGATGGTCTGCTGTTCGGCCGTGTGGATGCGGCGCCGGGCGCCGTCGTACCAGTAGACCCGCAGCAGCCGGCTGTCCGCGAAGATCGTGCGGGCCCGGTCGATGAGCGCGTCGATCAGGCCCTCGGCGTCCACGTCGAAGGCCCGGCGGTCCTCCGTACCGGCGACGAGCCGCCCGGCGGCCGCGTACAGGTACCCGGCATCGACGAAGATCGCGTGTGTCGAGGGCGTCTTCGCCACCTCGGCGAGCATGCGCTGGAGCAGCTCGTTGGTGCGGTCGATGCGGGCGCTGAGGGCCGCGAGGTCGTCGTTCATCACCTCCATTGTCCGGGTGGTCACACTGCGAACACAACCGGTCCCGTTGGGTCCCGTAACCACACTCTTACGACTCGGTAATTAGCCGTTCGAAAAATTTCTTTAGCGTAGGGAATGTTTCACCCACGCGTCCCCGTTGACTCATACGGAACACCGAGTAGTTCTCCTCAGGAGGATGACCAGACGAAGGGAGAAGCCCTTGCGCTTCGAAATCATGCGACTCGACGACGTCGACGGCACGGCTGTGGACACGACCGTCGTGGACGCCGCCTCCGTCAACCGCATCGTTCAGCAGGCGGCCGCCATCGGCCAGCGCCTCTGGATCCGCCCGGCCGAGACCGCGGCCTCATAACGCGCGCAGCTCTCCCGTACACGGAAGCCCCCGCCCGGCATCGGCCGTGCGGGGGCTCCGCTGTTGCGGACCTCCCAGGTCGGAGGCGTACTGGCTGAGGGGCCCCGCACGAGTCGGAACAGGACGGTGGAGCATGTCGGTGACGGACCGGTCGCACAAGGAACTGCATCACCAGGCCGCCGACGAGGCGGCGCGGCGCTATGAGGACTCCGCCGCCGAGCGCGAGCGGGTCGAGAGTCGGATGGCGGCAGGTGTGCGGTTCCCGGACTCCCCGGACGCACTCGCCGTCCGCGCCGCCCGCCTCCTCGACCGGGGCGGACTGTCGCCCTCGGCGGTGGTGGCGGACATCCACCGCGAGGCCATGGACCTGCCCGACGCCAACGAGCGGATCATCGACCTCTCCAACGAGCTCCAGGCCTGGAGCTTCCTGCCGCGCGGAGTCAGGGCGGGTGCCACGGTCGCCCGGATCACCCTGCGGCGCGGCGGCCGCGAGCTGCCGCACGGGACCGGCTTCCTGGTCTCGCCGCGGCTGCTGATGACCAACCACCACGTCCTGCCCGACGAGAGCTTCGCCCGGGACTGCTTCGCCGAGTTCAACGCCCAGGTCACCGCGGACAACGTGCCCGACACCGTCGTCCGGATGGAGCTCGACCCCGGGGCCTTCTTCGCGGCGGACCAGCGGCTCGACTTCGCCCTGGTGGCACTCGCGGCCACGCCGGACGGGCCCGCGCCGGGCGAGATCTTCGGCTGGAACCGGCTGAGCGTGCAGGTCGGCAAGCTGGTGCTCGGCGAGAAGGTGAACATCATCGGCCACCCCTCGGGCCGGCTGAAGGAGATCGCGCTGCGCGACAACGCGGTACTGGTCCGCCTCGACGACTTCGTGCACTACACGACCGACACCGAACCGGGGAACTCCGGCTCCCCCGTCTTCAACGACCAGTGGGAGGTCGTGGCGCTGCACCACAGCGGGGTGCCGAAGAAGGACGACCAGGGCCGCGTCCTGCGCAAGGACGGCCGGCCCTGGCAGCAGGGCGACGGCGACGACGCCATCGACTGGGTCGCCAACGAGGGCGTCCGGATCAGCTCGATCCTCAAGCACCTGGCCGGCCTGGACCTCGACCCGGCGCGGCGCGCCCTGCTGGCCGGGATGGGCCCGGACAGCGGCCTGGACCAGGCCGTTCCGACCGCGGCGACGCTCCCCGCCACGGACTCCGGCCCACAGCAGCGAGCGGCGGCGGTGCCGGGCCCGGCCACCCCGGCGGCGCCCGCGGCCGTCAGCGAGGCCGCGGACCGCGGACCCCGGGTGGGGCTGCGGGCCCGCGGCAGCGCCTTCGGCGGCCGTCAGCACCTGGTCTTCCTGCACGGCCGCGACCAGCAGGACCACTGCCCCGACGGGCTGCGCCGCACCTGGACGGCCGGCCTGAACCGCGGACTCACCCTCGCCTCGCTGCCCCCGCTGGACCCGGAGGACGTGTGGTTCCCGTTCTACGGCACGCGGCTGCACGACCTCGTCAGCGGCAGGGAGAGCGCGGCAGAGTCCATCGGTCTCGACCGGTTGAGTGCCGCCGCTGCCGCCGAGGTGTTCGCCGCGGAGTCGCCCACCGGCTCCTACGAGCGGCTGCTCTACGAGGCGGCCGCCCGGGCCGGCATGCCCCAGAACGGGCCGGCGGCCACGGAGGGCTTCGGCGCGGGTCTGGTCGGGGCGCTGCACCGGCCGCTGAGCTGGCTGGCCGCCCGGTCCGACCTGGACGAGTGGACCATCGCCACGTTCCTGAGGGACGTCGACCTGTACCTCGGCGACGGCGCCGTGCGGCAGGCGGTGCTGGACGGCGTCATGGAGACCATGCCCACCAGCGGCGAGCTGGTGCTGGTCACGCACAGCCTGGGCACGGTCGTGGGCATGGACCTGCTGAACCGGCTGCCCGAGGGCCTCGATCCCGTCCTGCTGGTCACCGCGGGCAGCCCGCTCGGCCTGGACGGTGTCAACGAACGGCTCCTCACCCGGGGCCCGCACCAGCCGCCCAGGGTGCGCGACTGGGTGAACGTCTGGTGCCCGACCGACGCGGTGGCGATCGGCTGCCCGCTGGCGGACGAACGGTGGGGGAAGGTCACCCAGCTGGCCGTCTCCAACGGCCGCGACCGCGCGCACAAGATCGACGAGTATCTCGGGCACCCGGGGCCGGCCCGGGAGATCCGCGGCGTCCTGAGGTCCTGACCGGGTCCGTCAGCTCCCCTGGATCACCTGGGTGACGCCGTTGATGATCTGCTGCACGGCGATCGCGGAGAGCATCATGCCGGCGAGGCGGGTCACCAGGACCACACCGCCGTCCTTGATGATCCGGATGATCACCAGCGAGTAGCGCATGACCAGCCACAGCACGACGTGGATGGCGAGGATCGCCGCCCACACCGACACCTGCGCGGTGACGCTGTGCGCCTTCTGCACGGCGAGGATGACCGACACGATCGCTCCGGGCCCGGCCAGCAGCGGCATGCCCAGCGGTACGAGGGCGACGTTGACGTCCTTGGTCTGCTTGGGCTCGTCGGTCTTGCCGGTGAGCAGGTCCAGCGCGATCAGCAGGAGCAGCAGACCGCCCGCGATCATCAGCGCGGGCACGGACACGTGCAGATAGTTCAGGATCTGGTGGCCGAGGAGCCCGAACACGGTGATCACACCGCCGGCGACGCAGACGGCCTGGAAGGCCATCCGCTTCTGCACCTTACCGGGCCGGCCCGCGGTGAGGGCGAGGAAGATCGGTGTGATCCCGGGGGGATCCATGATGACGAAGAGGGTCAGGAACAGGGAGCCGAAGACGGCGAGGTCGAACATGAACGTGATGGCCTTGCGGTATGGGTGGAGCGGCGGGGCACGGCGTATCGGCACCGCTGTGGGCAGGCGTTCCGCACGGGCCCCGGGCGCTTCGGGCAGCGGGGGCGCGGAACGGATGGGCACGGCGGACAGCGCCGGGTGCCTGAAGAGGTTCTGGAGCGGGGGACCCTCAGACGGCCCCGCCGGCCCCGGGCACCGGGAACGCCCCGAAGGCCCGCCGCGTGATCTCGCCGTACACCTCGGGATCCGTCGTGTACTCCCCGAGCACGCAGGTCTTGCGGCTGCCGTGGTAGTCCGAGGACCCGGTCACGAGAAGGCCGAGTTCCTTGGCCAGGCCCCGCAGCCGCGCGCGGGTGTCCGCGTCGTGGTCCATGTGGTCGATCTCGATGCCGTCCAGTCCGGCCGCGGCCATCTCGGCGATGGCGGCCTCCGGCACCGTGAGCCCCCGCTTGCTCGCCCCGGGGTGCGCGAACACCGCGACCCCGCCCGCGCCCTTGACCAGGCGGATGGCCTCGAAGGGGTCGGTCTCGTGCTTCTCGACGAAGACCCGGCCGCCGTCGGCCAGCCAGTCCTGCGTGAAGGCGTCGTTCACGGTGGGCACGACACCCAGCTCGACCAGCGCGCTCGCCACGTGCGGGCGTCCGACGGACCCCTCACCGGCGATCCGCGCCACCTGCTCCCACGTCACGGGCACGCCCAGCTCCTGAAGCTTGGCGATCATGCCCTGGGCGCGCGGCACCCGGTCGTCGCGGACCAGCTCCCGCTCGGCGAGCAGAGCCGGCTCCTCGGCGTCGAAGAGGTAGGCCAGCATGTGCATGCTGATGCCGTCGATCCGGCAGGAGAGTTCGGCGCCGGTCACCAGCGTGAGGCCCTCGGGCAGCGCGGCGATCGCCTCGGCATGCCCGCGGGTGGTGTCGTGGTCGGTGAGCGCGACGACGTCCAGCCCCGCGGCGGCGGCCTTCCGGACCAGCTGCGCGGGAGAGTCCGTGCCGTCGGAAGCGGTGGAGTGGGTGTGCAGATCGATGCGCACGACACGGACTCCAGACACGACAGCAGGAACAGGACTGCACAAGGATAACCGGATTTTCAACGACCGCTGTCACACCTGAACCGGCCAAGCGCCCCCTACAACGAGAGGCCCGAACCCCGGCCCCGCACGTCCTACGGCTGGAGCAGGCGCGGCGACAACGCCCCGCACGGCACCAGTTCCACCTCGGCCCCCGCCTCCCGGAGATCCGCCAGCACCAGTTCGTCGTACATCAGCAGCCCGGACTGCTCGGGCCACACCACGGCCCACAGCCACATCCCGAGCGCCTCCCCCGCGAACACCGCGCGGTCGTGGGGCGCACCGGCCACGTGCCACAGCGGTGTGGGGCGCCCGGCGGCCAGCACCTTGGCCTGCGGCGGCTTCTCGACGTTCATGTGCGGCCCCGGGTCGGGTCCGTCCATGCCGGCGTAGCGCGCCCCGAGCCCGACACCGAGCTCCTCGGCGACCAGGATCAGCTCGCCCATCCCGCCGAGCGGCCCGGGCCCCGTGCAGGCCACGGCGGTCGCGCGGCCGCCGGTGCGGTCGTCGCCGGCGCAGGCCACCCCTGTGAACAGCCACCCCACCGGCAGCGGCCAGGGCATCCACAACGGCACCCGGGTGCGGTGCACCACGACGTTGAGGGCGTCGACGCTGGGCGGTATCACGGGCTGCACCGGATGAACGGTGCCGTGCACGTCGCACTGCCACGAGTCGGAGAAGAGGCCGGGAGCCCTGACCCGGCCACCACACTTCGGGCAACTGGGTTCGCCCCTCATAGGGCCCCACGGTCCTACCCGCGCCCCGCCGCGTCAAGGACGATCACCCATCCGGACGGAACCCTTCACCGGCACCGTTAGGTGTAGCTTGCATTAATTAGCATGGCTAACTTAGTATGTGTATATACCAACTACCTAGTCTCGGGAAAGGGAGCACGCAATGGACTCCTTCGACGCCGGATCGGGCGGCCTCCTGAAGCAGCCCACGTCCGTGTGGGCGACCGCCGGGGCGTCGGTCGTCGCCTTCATGGGCATCGGACTCGTCGACCCGATCCTGCCGTCCATCGCCCAGGGCCTCGACGCCACGGCCGGCCAGGTCTCCCTGCTCTTCACCTCGTACTTCCTCATCACCGCCGTCGCGATGCTGGTGACCGGCTTCATCTCCAGCCGGATCGGCGGGAAGAAGACGCTGCTGCTCGGCCTCGCGTTCGTGGTGGTGTTCGCCGGACTCGCGGGCACCTCCGGATCCGTCGGCGAACTGGTGGGCTTCCGGGCCGGATGGGGCCTCGGCAACGCGCTGTTCGTCTCCACGGCCCTCGCGGTCATCGTCGGCGCGGCGGCCGGCGGCAGCGCCGCGGCGATCCTGCTGTACGAGTCGGCCCTCGGCCTCGGCATGGCCTGCGGCCCGCTGGTGGGCGCCCTGCTCGGCGACGCCAGCTGGCGCTACCCGTTCTTCGGCACCGCGTTCCTGATGGCCGTCGGCTTCCTGTGCATCACGGTGTTCCTCAAGGAGCAGCCGAAGCCGGCCCGCAAGACCTCGCTGCTGGACCCGCTCAAGGCCCTCGGGCACGGCGGCCTCGCCTCCGCGGCGGTCTCGGCGTTCTTCTACAACTACACGTTCTTCACCGTGCTGGCCTTCACGCCGTTCGTGCTGGACATGAGCCCGTACCGGTCGGGTGCGGTGTTCTTCGCCTGGGGCGTGCTGCTCGCCGTCTTCTCGGTGATCGTCGCCCCGCGTCTGCAGAAGCGATTCGGTTCGCTGAAGGTGCTGGGCGGTTCGCTGGTGCTGCTCGCGGCCGACGTGCTGGTGCTCGGCTACGGCTCGCACACCACCGCCGTCGTCTGCACGATCCTGTCCGGCGCCTTCATCGGCGTGAACAACACCGTCTACACCGAACTGGCTCTCGGCGTCTCCGACGCCCCCCGGCCGGTGGCGAGCGCGGGCTACAACTTCGTGCGCTGGTTCGCCGCGGCGGCAGCCCCCTACTTCGCGCCGAAGATCGAGGAGTGGACCGACATCCACATCCCGTTCGTGGTGGCGGCGGTCACCGCGGTCGTGGGCGCGGCCGTCGTCGTCGTACGGCGCAAGGCCCTCACAGACGAAGCGGAGGAGCTGGAGCCGCGGCACGCGACCGAGGACGGCGTCGCCGTCTTCGTCAACTGAGGCCGTAGGGCCGGAGTTTGGTGAGCTTCCTCACTCCAGCGGGACGGACTTCCGGGACGGATCCCGGAGGTCCGTCCCCTGGTTCAGCCACCTCTCCCGCAGCGCCTGCGCGCCGTGCACGCGCTTCCAGGCGGCCTCGTTCGGGGTCATCGGCAGCAGCGGCAGGAACCGCACGGGGTCGAGGGGCTCGTCCAGCTCCAGGTCCTCGACCAGACCGCCCGGCTCGGCGACCAGGACCGAGCTGAAGGGGGCGCCCGGCCACAGCGGCTCACCGACGTCCAGGGATGCGCCGGGAGCCACGACCAGGCCCTCCACCTGCGGAGACGCGGCGAGCACGGCGAGCGGCCGGAGCACCTTGTCGGTGTCGGCGATCCCGGAACGGACCGAGAGGACCAGCTCGGCGCGCGGGCCCTTGACCGGGTCGGCGACCACCGCCGTGGGGTCCGTCATGGGGTGCGCGGACATGCCGAGCGAGGCGTAGCGGACGATGTCGCCCTCCTGGAAGCGGAGCACCTCGATGCGGTCCGTGCCGAGGAAGGTGACCGCGGCGCGCGCGTCCGGTTCGCCCAGCGCCGTCCGCAACCGCGCTTCGACCAGAGGAAGAACATCTGCCATGCGGCGAGCATAGAACTCGTCAGTAGCGGGCAAAGCAGCACCTTGACAGTTGTGTCGGCTGCTACTCTTGCCCGGTGGTTCGGGGCAGCACGCTGAAGCGTCGCGATCAAGCCCCGACGCCGAAGGAACTCCCTTACGAGGGACCGGCCGGAGGAGGTGGGGCTGCAATGGATCGAAGTCGACCGTGCAGTAGCACCACGCTCTTCGCGCCGCCGATGTAGCCGCTGCTGTCTCTGGCTGCCACCTCTCGCACTCGCTTCACCGCGGAAGAGCGCTTCGTCTCGCTTTGCCTGATCTGCCTCAGTAGCTGAATCAGTGACGAACCCGGCCACCGCGACGATGCGGTGCTCCCCGCTTTGTGGACGTGCCAAACATCCGTGGTCACAACGTCCTCATTCCGGGTAGTTCCACCCGTCGCCGGCGCCGTTCGTCGCACGCCCGCGAAGGAGCCCGCCATGTCGATGATCCGCGACCTGCGCGCCGTTGTCCGTCCCTCCCGTGTGTCGCTGCGCAAGGAGAGCGGCACCTACGACGCCACCCGCAGCCCCGCCGCGGCCTCCGCCGTGGTCGACTGCGCCGTCTACCGGGACGGCCGCCGCATCGAGACCGAGACCGCCCTGACCCCGCACGAGGCGGTGCGCCTGGTGCGCCGCGACGGAGGGTTCGTGTGGATCGGCCTGCACGAGCCGACGGAGGCCGAATTCTCCGGCATCGCCAGTGAGTTCGGACTGCACCCGCTGGCGGTGGAGGACGCCGTCCAGGCCCACCAGCGGCCCAAGCTGGAGCGCTACGACGACTCCCTGTTCACGGTCTTCAAGACCATCCACTACGTCGAGCACGACCAGCTCGACGCCAACAGCGAGGTCGTCGAGACCGGCGAGGTCATGTGCTTCACCGGGCGGGACTTCTTCATCACCGTCCGGCACGGCGGGCAGGGCTCCCTGCGGACCCTCAGGCACCGCCTCCAGGACGACCCCGAGCTGCTCGCCAAGGGCCCCTCGGCGGTGCTGCACGCCATCGCGGACCACGTGGTCGACGGGTACATCGCCGTCGCCGACGCGGTGCAGGACGACATCGACGAGGTCGAGACCGATGTCTTCTCCCCGGGGCGCAAGGGTTCACCGCGCGGTTCGGACGCCGGCCGGATCTACCAACTCAAGCGCGAGGTGCTGGAGTTCAAGCGGGCCGTGTCGCCCCTGCTGCGGCCCATGCAGCTGCTGAGCGAGCGGCCGATGCGGCTGATCGACCCCGACATCCAGAAGTACTTCCGGGACGTCGCCGACCACCTGGCCCGCGTCCAGGAGCAGGTCCTCGGCTTCGACGAGCTGCTCAACTCCATCCTCCAGGCCAACCTCGCGCAGGCGTCCGTCGCCCAGAACGAGGACATGCGGAAGATCACTTCCTGGGCCGCGATCATCGCCGTGCCGACGATGGTGTGCGGCGTGTACGGGATGAACTTCGACCACATGCCGGAGCTGCACTGGCGCTACGGCTACCCGGTGATCCTGGGCTTCACGGTCGTCGTCTGTCTCGGCATCCACCGCACGCTGAAGCGGAACGGGTGGCTGTGAGCGGCCTGGTTAGGCTGAGCCCCATGACAAGCGAGCTGCTCGACCAGGCCCTCGTCGAGGAGGCCACGAAGAAGTCCGGCCTCGTCTGGGTCCAGGGCCCCGGCGGCCCGGCGCGTGCGCTGTGGCACGTGTGGCACGAGGGTGCCGCGTGCCTGGTCGGCGACGGGCCGGGCGAGCAGCCGCTGCCGGGGCTGGCCGACGGGTCCGAGGCGACGGTGACGGTGCGCAGCAAGGACAAGGGCGGCCGGCTGGTCACCTGGACGGCGCGGGTCACCGAGCTCGCGCCCGGCTCCGAGGCGTGGGACGCGGCGGTCGCCGAGCTCAAGGGCAAGCGGCTGAACGCGCCCGACGGCGAGGCCATGACCGACCGCTGGGCCCGCGAGTGCCGGGTGCTGCGGCTGGAACCGACCGGGGCGACGGCGCCGCTGCCCGACGGGTCCCTGTCCGAGCCGCCCCTGCCGTCCCCGGCGATCACCCGCCGGCCGGTCCCGGCGGCTCTGCCCCGCCTGCTGCTGAAGAAGCGCAAACGGGCCTGACGGGCTAGGACGCCGGCAGCTGCTTGCCGTAGTCCACCGTCTCGTTCTTCTCCGGCTCCCGGAGGGAGAAGTCCTCCCCCCAGCCGGAGAACGTGAGCGTTCCCGCCCCGCCGGCCCGCTCCAGGCGCAGCGGGTACGGCTTGCCCTCCAGCGAGACCTCCAGGGTGCCGCCGGAGCCCTTGTCACCGGTGACGCGGATGGTGCGGACGCCCGCCTCCTCGTCGTGGCCGTCCGTCGCGAGCGTCCCGTGCAGGGTCAGCAGACCGTCGAGGAGGAGGCTCTTGTCCGTGAAACCGCTGAACTTCTTGTACGCCGGGTCGCCCTGCGGCACCTTCACGAACTTGCCGTCGAGCTTGGAGGCCGCCGCCGCGTCCCCCTGGCCGCCCTCCTCCTGGCCGCTGCCGTGAGTCCAGAACTCGGCGTCCGCCTTGACGTAGAGCTGCTCGCCGATGCGCAGCAGCTTGAAGGTCGCGCCCTTCGCGGTGACCGCACCGTCGCCGCCGTCGTCCTTCAGCCGCATGTCGAGCGCGTACGTGCGCCCTCCGCTGACGACGTTGCCGTGCACCCGGACCGCCCCGGCGGACTCGGCGGCCGCCCGGGTCTTGCCCTGGATCTTGGCGGCGGGGAGTCGGCCGACCCCGTTGGTGCCCTCGTTCGGATCCTCCGCGCAGCCGGTGAGCACCGTTCCCGTCACGAGCAGGGCGCACGCGGCGCTCGTGAGTGCGGCACCGCGGCCACGGCTCTGGCGAATCGGAGTCACAGGTGGGGCTGCCTCTCTGACGGGAGACCTGAACGGCGTACCGCAGGGTACCGGGGTCGTACGAACGGATCGGAGCCAGTGCGTCCGGACCGGCCGCCCACGCGTCACCGATCAGGACGGGCTAGCCTGAAGCCCACCCGAGCGGGCAATTCGGAAGACACAGGCACAAGGAAAGCCCTCCCCACAGGACCCACGAACCACCCCGCACGAAAAGGAGCCGCGGCCATGGCAGCGGGCGCCCCCCGGATCTTCGTATCGCACCTCCAAGGTGTCGCCGTCTTCGACCCAGCCGGTGACCAGGTGGGGCGGGTGCGCGATCTGGTCGTCATGCTGCGGGTGGGACAGCGACCGCCGCGGCTGCTCGGCCTCGTCGTCGAACTCGCCACCCGCCGCCGTATCTTCCTGCCGATGACCCGGGTCACGGCCATCCAGTCCGGCCAGATCATCACCACCGGCGTGCTCAACGTCCGGCGTTTCGAGCAGCGACCCACCGAGCGGCTGGTCTTCGGGGAGCTGCTGGACCGGCGCGTGACGCTCACCGAGACCGGTGAGGAGGTCACCGTCCTGGATCTGTCGGTGCATCAGCTGCCGGCCCGCCGGGAGTGGGAGATCGACCGGGTCTTCGTCCGCAAGGGCAGGAAGGGCAGTGCCTTCCGGCGCGCCAAGGGCGAGGCGCTGACCGTCGAGTGGACCGCCGTCACCGGGTTCTCCCTGGAGGAGCAGGGGCAGGGCGCCGAGAGCCTGCTCGCCACCTTCGAGCAGCTGCGCCCGGCCGACCTGGCGAACGTCCTGCACCACCTGTCCGCCAAGCGCCGGGCCGAGGTCGCCGCCGCCCTCGACGACGACCGGCTCGCCGACGTGCTGGAGGAGCTGCCGGAGGACGACCAGATCGAGATCCTCGGCAAGCTGAAGGAGGAGCGCGCCGCCGACGTCCTGGAGGCCATGGACCCCGACGACGCGGCCGACCTGCTGGGCGAACTGCCGACGGACGAGCAGGAGCGGCTGCTGAGCCTGATGCAGCCCGGCGACGCGGCCGACATGCGGCGTCTGATGTCGTACGAGGACCGCACGGCGGGCGGTCTGATGACCACCGAGCCGATCGTGCTGCGCCCGGACGCCACCGTCGCCGACGCGCTCGCCCGGGTCCGCAACCGCGACCTCTCCCCCGCCCTCGCCGCCCAGGTCTACGTCTGCCGGCCCCCGGACGAGACCCCGACCGGCAAGTACCTGGGCACGGTCCACTTCCAGCGGCTGCTGCGCGAGCCACCGCCGTCCCTGGTCAGTTCGATCGTGGACACCGATCTGCAGCCGCTCGACCCCGAGGCCGAGCTGCCGGCCATCGCCGGGTTCTTCGCCACGTACGACATGGTCGCGGCGCCCGTCGTCGACGAGGCCGGATCGCTGCTGGGCGCGGTCACCGTGGACGACGTGCTCGACCACATGCTCCCGGAGGACTGGCGGGAGCAGGAGTTCCACCTGGACGAGGAGGTGGCGACCGATGGTTCCTGAGCGTGAGAGCGTGCGTGAGCGCACACCGGCGGGCGCCACCGCCGCCTCCCGGCCCCGCACCACCCGCCTCGACCAGCCGCTGCCGCGGCGGCGCCGGTTCCTGCCCGAGTACGACCCGGAGGCCTTCGGCCGGCTGTCGGAGCGCATCGCGCGCTTCCTGGGCACCGGGCGGTTCATCGTCTGGATGACGGTCGTCATCATCCTGTGGGTGGTGTGGAACAGCCTCGCCCCCGGCCACCTGCGGTTCGACGAGTACCCGTTCATCTTCCTGACCCTGATGCTCTCCCTCCAGGCCTCCTACGCCGCCCCGCTGATCCTGCTCGCGCAGAACCGGCAGGACGACCGGGACCGGGTCAACCTGGAGCAGGACCGCAAGCAGAACGAGCGGTCGATCGCCGACACCGAGTACCTGACGCGCGAGATCGCCGCCCTGCGCATCGGCCTGGGCGAGGTCGCCACCCGTGACTGGATCCGCTCGGAGCTGCAGGACATGGTCAAGGAGATGGAGGAACGGCAGAACGGCCACCGTCACGACCCCGTCGTATTCCCGGCGGAACGGTCAGGGGGACGTGACGCAGACGACCGCTGAGACGCTTTCCTACGCACCGGTACGGCGCCGTACCATCGTCCTATGGCTACGGAAGACGCGGTGCGCGAGGCACTGGCGACGGTGAACGACCCCGAGATCCACAAGCCCATCACCGAACTCGGGATGGTCAAGTCGGTGGAGATCGGCGCGGACGGGGCGGTCGCGGTCACCGTGTACCTCACGGTCTCGGGCTGCCCGATGCGGGACACGATCACGCAGCGCGTGACCGACGCGGTCTCCGCCGTCGAGGGCGTGACCCGCGTCGACGTCACGCTCGACGTGATGAGCGACGAGCAGCGCAAGGAGCTGGCGTCCGCCCTGCGCGGCGGCCAGACCGAGCGCGAGGTCCCCTTCGCCAAGCCGGGCAGCCTCACCCGCGTCTACGCGGTCGCCTCCGGCAAGGGCGGCGTCGGCAAGTCCTCGGTGACGGTCAACCTGGCCGCGGCGATGGCGGCCGACGGCCTCAAGGTCGGTGTCGTCGACGCCGACATCTACGGCCATTCCGTGCCGCGCATGCTGGGCGCCGACGGGCGTCCCACCCAGGTCGAGAACATGATCATGCCGCCGTCGGCGAACGGCGTGAAGGTCATCTCCATCGGCATGTTCACGCCCGGCAACGCCCCGGTCGTCTGGCGCGGCCCCATGCTCCACCGCGCGCTCCAGCAGTTCCTGGCGGACGTGTACTGGGGCGACCTGGACGTCCTGCTCCTGGACCTGCCGCCCGGCACCGGCGACATCGCGATCTCCGTCGCCCAGCTGGTCCCGAACGCCGAGATCCTGGTCGTGACGACCCCGCAGCAGGCGGCGGCCGAGGTCGCCGAGCGGGCGGGCTCCATCGCCGTGCAGACCCACCAGAAGATCGTCGGCGTGGTCGAGAACATGTCCGGCCTGCCCTGCCCGCACTGCGACGAGATGGTCGACGTGTTCGGCACGGGCGGCGGCCAGCTGGTCGCCGACGGCCTGACCCGCACGACCGGCGCGAACGTCCCGGTCCTCGGCAGCATCCCGATCGACGTCCGCCTGCGCGAGGGCGGCGACGAGGGCAAGCCGGTCGTCCTCACGGACCCGGACTCCCCGGCGGGCTCGGCGCTGCGCGCGATCGCGGGCAAGCTGGGAGGACGCCAGCGCGGCCTGTCGGGCCTGTCGCTGGGGATCACTCCGAGGAACAAGTTCTGATCTGACGCGGGTGGCCGCAAGCGCCCTTCTCGGGGGCGCGGGGAACTGCGCGAGCAACTGCGCGAGCAACCACGCACGGCCCGCAGCCGCCCGAGCACCGGAATCCCCACGGCGAAGGGGCGCCGAAACCCGGCGCCCCAGGGAACTCACGCGTACGCGGCGATGTCCTTCACCACGGCGAAGCCGAGCCCGTACGCGCTCATCCCCCTGCCGTACGCCCCGACATGAACCCCCGCCGAGGTCGACCCGGCCAGCACCCACCCGAACTCGGACTCCCGGTAGTGGAACGCCGTCGGCACCCCGTCCACGGGAAGCGACAGCGTCGACCAGTCGGCCCCGTCGAGGTCGTCCGCGAGCACCCACGCCGTCTCGGTCTGCTGCTCCAGCCAGTCGTCCCGCAGCGCGTGGTCCATCTGCCCGGGCCAGGTGAAGGACAGCAGTCCGACGCCCGCGAGCCACGCCGCGGACGACACCGACGTGGCCTCCAGCAGCCCCGTGCCGTCCGCGGTACGCCGTGAGGGGTTCGCGGCCACGGTCACGACGACCGCGAACTTCTCCTTGGTCTCCTGATCGCCCCCGGCGGCGAACTCGTTGCGCACCGAGGGCTCGTCACCGTGTCCGATCGACCCGTGTTCCACGGCCCCGTCGGCCGTCGTACCGACCTGCATCAGCCAGCGCGGCCCCGTGAAGGCCTCGTCGAGGCCGTACCAGGGGAAGGGCGCACGCAGGTAGCCGTCGACCGTACGCCGGGCGGAGGGGAGCTGTTGTCCACCCTCCGCGGCCGGCGTCTGCGCGACTGCCCGACTCGTCGTCTCCATGTGCCCGGACGCCTCCTCGCTCTAGTCGGACCGCAACGGCCCGCCCCCCTTCGGGCGTACTCGTCACGGTCCGCACAACAACTCGGCAGCATAGCCACACCGCTGCGAGCAGCAGGGAAACCGCCCGGCGCGTGGGCCGCACGGGCGCCCGGTTCAGGCCGTAGACAGCCCGACCGGAGTATGAAACGCGTCACGCGCCCGGGGGCGTGCGCCCCCTGCGTGTGCCGCTCAGGTGGCGTCCGCGTCGAAGGGCGGCCGGTCGTCCGGAGCGGACGTCTCGGGCTTCTTCGTCATGTCGATACGGCCGCCGGACGAGCCGGTGGAGCCCGCGGACGACGCCGAGGACGGGTCGGAGTCACGGCTGTGGACGGCGTCGGTGACCTCGGCCATCTCCTTCTTCAGGTCGAAACCGTTGCGGATCTCCTTGAGCCCCAGGTCCTCGTTGTCCAGCTGCTTGCGGATGAAGGTCTTGGGGTTGAGGTCCTCGAACTCGAAGTCCTTGAACTCCGGGCCCAGTTCCTGCCGGATGTCGTTCTTCGCGCTCTCCGAGAACTCACGGATCTTCCGGATGGTGCGCGTCACGTCCTGGATGACCTTGGGGAGCTTGTCCGGACCGAAGACGAGCACGGCAAGGACGATGAGCGTCACCAGCTCGAGTGGTCCTATGTCATTGAACACCTGAAGCTCCTAGCGATGTCCTCGGTCCTCGGCCCTCGTGGTCGGTGCGGGTCTTGCCGTGGTCCGGGCCGGATCCACGGTACCCGGCGATCCAGTCCGACCGGTACTGTCCCGGGGCCTCCGCGTGCGGGAGGTGGGAGCGCTTGCCCGATTGTCTGCCTTGCCGGTCCCCTGTGGGGCCGTTGGGACCCCTTGGGGCGAATCCGCGCGTCACGGCCCTCATGTCTCAGCCACCGGAGGATCCGAGGACGAGCGAGACCTTCCGCTCCTTGCCGCCACGCTCGACGGTCAGCTCCAGACGGTCGCCGGGGCGGTGCGCCCGGGTCTTGACGATCAGTTCCTCACCGGAGTGCACGCGCAGGCCGTCGACCTCCCTGATGACGTCACCCGCCTTGATCCCGGCCTTGGCGCCCGGGCCGCCGGCGGTGACCGGCGCGCCGCCCTCGCTGCCCTCGGCGGCGACGCGGGCACCGTCGCCCGTGTAGTCCATGTCCAGCGTGATGCCGATGACCGGGTGGGTCGCCTTCCCGGTGTTGATCAGCTCCTCGGCGACGCGTTTGCCCTGGTTGATCGGTATGGCGAAGCCGAGGCCTATCGAACCGGCCCGGCCGCTGTCCGGCCCGGAGCCGCCGCTCTCCGCCGAGCGGATGGCCGAGTTGATGCCGATGACCCGGGCCCGGGCGTCGAGCAGGGGCCCGCCGGAGTTGCCCGGGTTGATGGGCGCGTCGGTCTGCAGCGCGTCGACGTACGACACGTCGCTGCCGTCGCCCTTCTCGCCGCCGGCCGTGATGGGCCGCTCCTTGGCGCTGATGATGCCCGAGGTGACGGTGCCGGCCAGGTCGAAGGGGGCGCCGATGGCCACGACGGGGTCGCCGACCTGCACGTTGTCCGAGTTGCCGAGGGGCAGCGGGGTGAGCCCGCTGACGCCCTTCACCTTCACGACGGCCAGGTCGTAGCCGCTGTCCCGGCCGATGACCTCGGCCTTGGCGGTCTGCCCTCCGTTGAAGGTGACGGTGATCTCGCCGCCCGAGCCGGCGGGCTGCACGACGTGGTTGTTGGTGAGGATGTGCCCGCGGGTGTCGAGCACGAAGCCGGTGCCCGTGCCCTGCTCGTCGGCGCCGCTGACATGCAGGGTGACCACACTGGGCAGGGCCCGCCCGGCGATCCCGGCCACACTGTCGGCGTTCCGGGCGGTGGACTCCTTCCCGGCCTGTGGCAGCTCGACGGTCCCGACGCCGCCGTTGCGCTCCAGGTACGTCCCGACGGCACCGCCGATGCCCCCGGAGACGACCGCGAGCAGGACGGCACCGAGCACCAGCGATCGCCTCCCCCGGCTGCGCCGCTGCTCCGTGCTGAGCATGGCGGCGCCGTTCTGCTGGAGGGGCCCCTGCCCCTGGGCGACGGTGGGGGCCGCCCAGGGGTCGTAGCGCTGCCAGGGGCCGGAGGCCGGTGCGGTTGCCGGGGCGTCGGCGTAGGGCGGTGCGGCCGGGGCGGGTGCGGGGGTGGCGGGGGGTGGTGGCTCGGCAGGTCCGTGAGCGGCGGTCGGGTGCACTGCGGGGGCCGGGGCCCCGGGCACCGGGGTCGGCGGAGTGCCCTGCGCCGACGGCACGGCCGCTTGCCCCGGCATCGCCACTCCCTGCGCCGGGGTCGCCGAGGTCGCCGGATGCTGGACGGGCGGCGCGGGCGCCCAGGGGCCTGGCTCGCCGTAGGGCGGGGTGCTGTACGGGTCGGGGTCGTGCAGCGGCTTGGGCGCTTCTTCCGACGGCGCGGCGGGCGCTGCGGCGGCAACGGGCAGGCCCTGCTCTGATGACCGGGCAGCGGGCACCGAGGCAAGGCCCTGGGCAGCGCCCCCAGTCAGGACGTCATCCGTCCCCGCCACACCGTGCGCCGACTCGGCGGAAACCGGAGCAACAGCCTCACCAGCACCCCCGACCACGACGTCATCCGTCCCCGCCACACCATGCGCCGACTCGGCGGAAACCGGAGCAACAGCCTCGCCAGCACCCCCGACCACGACGTCATCCGTCCCCGCCACACCGTGCGCCGGCTCGGCGGAGTCGCTCTCGGCCACGGTCGGAACCGCCTCGGGATGCCTCAGCTCGTAGTCGCCGTCGCTGTCGCCGCCGGACGGGGGCGCGGGGCGCGGCAGCTCGAAGTCGGCGTCGGAGCCGCCGGTCCGGTCCAGCCGCGCAGGCTCCCCCGCGCGCAGCCGCTCAGCACCCTGGCCCGCTGCGGCGGAGCCCTCCGTCACGGCCTGGTCCTCTGCCACGCCCTGGCCCTTCCCCACGCGCGGGTCCGCTCCCTGCGGCTCCGCCGTGTGCTCCTGCGGGCGCGGACGGCTCCACCACTTCGCTTTCGTGGGCTTCCCCTCGTTCATGCTCTCCCCACAGCCGCGGCACGGCTCGTCGCGATGGCCGCAGTTCCTCGAACCGGCGCCCGGCCACACCTGGGCCGCGGGCGACAACCCCCGGATTCAATCAGGTTCGCGGGTCGGTGCGCAGAGGCCGGTCAGTGAGCCGTACGCGGGGAGGTGGGCGAAGAGGGGGCCGAGGTCGGGTCCGCGAGGGGCACGGCGAGCAGGGGAGCCGTGATCTCGGGGACCGTGGACCACGAGGTCAGGGCGGCCGGAGTGGCCGCCTCCAGCGGGCGTATCAACGGGGACATGACGGCGGCACCGGCGACCACCGGGGCGGTCAGCGCGTGCATCGCGTGGTGCCGGGCGGCGGACGGTACCCCGGGCAGCAGCGGGGCCGAGACCTCGGTCGGGGCGACCGGGGTACGGCCGAGCAGGCTCTCGCCGTGCACCTGGCCGAGCAGCGGCGCCGTCCGGCGGCGCTGGGACTCGGGTGCCGTCACGGCGCCGGTGCCCTGGGGGCGCGTCGGTGTCACGTTGCTCCCCGCGCCCTGGCCTCCGCGGGCCTCCGCGTCGGTCGGGATGCTGCCCGTGACACCGCCCAGGGCGATCGCCGCCAGGGACACCGCGCCGGCGGCCACGAACGCGAACCGCAGCCGCGAGGAGGACCGGTCGCTGTCGGGCCGGCCGGCGTCGTGGATACGGAAGCCCTTCTCGGAGGGCAGGCCCCGGTGGCCGGTCAGCGGGCTGCCGGCGGCGTCGGAGGCAAGGTTCCGGCTTCCCGGGGACGCGGGCAGGACGGGCAGGTGCGACCGGGAGGGGGCGTACCCGAAGTCGAACCGCTCGCCACGCTTCACTCCGAAGGCCCCGGACGAGCCGAACCGTCCGGACAGCCCGGCGGGCAGGCCTCCTCCGCCCGGCGGCGTGGCATCACCGTCCGGGCCGCCGCCCGCGGGTAGTCCCTGCAGGCGGGCCAGGAAACTCTCGGAGGGGGGCGGCGGGGCCGCCTCGGCGAAGACGTTCTTCAGCCGGCGCTGGGCGTCCACCTCCGCCTTGCACTTCGGGCAGGTGGCCACGTGCGCCAGTACGCGCTCGCGCGCGTCATGACCGAGCTCTCCGTCCACCAGGGCGGAGAGTCGGTCTCCCAGATGCTGCTCTGCGAGGTGACCCTCGGAGGCTTTCGGCCGAGATCCGCTCACGCGCTCGCGCCCCCTCCTCCCAGGGCGGGAACACGGGGCACGAAGGAGCGGCGCTCGGCGCGCGCCTCCGGCGAGCGGTGCGCGAGAGCCTTGCGCAGCTGGGAGCGGCCGCGGTGGATCCGGGAGCGGACCGTGCCGAGCTTGACGCCGAGGGTCGCGGCGATCTCCTCGTAGGACAGGCCTTCGATGTCGCACAGGACGACCGCGGCGCGGAACTCGGGGGCGAGGGTGTCGAGGGCCTGCTGGACGTCCGCGTCGAAGTGCGCGTCGTTGAAGACCTGCTGCGGCGTGGGCTCCTTGCTCGGCAGGCGCTCGGCCGCGTCCTCACCGAGCGCGTCGAAGCGGATGCGCTGCTTGCGGCGGACCATGTCCAGGAACAGGTTCGTGGTGATGCGGTGCAGCCAGCCCTCGAAGGTGCCCGGCGTGTAGGTCGACAGGGAGCGGAAGACGCGGACGAAGACCTCCTGCGTGAGGTCCTCCGCGTCGTGCTGGTTGCCGGTCAGACGGTAGGCGAGCCGGTAGACCCGGCCGCTGTGCGTGCTGACGATCTCCTCCCACGTGGGCGGAGTCCACGCCTGCCCGTCCGCGTCGGTGGTGAAGGTCGCGGTCTGGGCGAAGTCAGCGGCGTGACTGTGGTCAGCAGCGGTGTCGTTCACAGATGTCGGCCTGCCCGCGGGTCCGAGGAAGCGCCGGAGCACTCCTGCGCGATCCACAGGCGCAGCCGCACCTCCCCTGTCAGCTCTGGTGGTGTCCAGTGGAGCCCCTACCATAGCCACCTCGCCCGTTAGGACCGGATAAGTGGTTTTACGAGAATTTGATCTGGGCTGATACGCCTCGTACTGCTGCGTCGGCACTTGCTCGGCGTCCCGATCCACTGCCTGCCCCCCGTCACGACCCGCGCCACTTGCTCATCCCTTTAAACGACCGGTCCCATCTGCGGGTTCCCGTGCCCAACGGATACAGTCACGCCCAGGCATTCACGGGGACAGGAGAGGGTCATTACCGGCAACCGGCAGACGAGCTGGGCGTTCGCCGACGCCTATGTCGCCGAGGACGAAACGCTGCAATGGGCCCGGGACCGGGCCCGCGAGGCAGGGTTGCGCTCGGTGACGCCCGGCACGGGCGCCGCGCTGCGGTTGCTGGCCGCGTCGGTGGACGCGAAGGCCGTCGCGGAGATCGGGACGGGCTGCGGTGTCTCCGGGATCCACCTCCTGCACGGCATGCGGCCGGACGGTGTCCTGACGACCGTGGACCCCGAGCCGGAGCACCAGCAGTTCGCCCGGCAGGCCTTCCGTGCCGCCGGGTTCGCCAGCAACCGGGCCCGCTTCATCCCGGGCCGGGCCCTGGACGTGCTGCCCCGCCTCGCGGACGCCGGCTACGACCTGGTCTTCTGCGACGGTGACCGTCTGGAGGTCATGGACTACCTCGCTGAATCGTTGCGTCTGCTGCGCACCGGCGGGCTGGTCGTCTTCGAGGGCGCCTTCGCCAACGGGCGGACGGTGGACTCCGGTCCCCAGCCCACGGAGGTGCTGCGGCTGCGGGAGCTGCTGCGCGCGGTGCGCGAGAGCCAGGAGCTGGTGCCGTCCCTGCTGCCGGTGGGCGACGGGCTGCTGTGCGCGGTGAAACGCTAGCCCGGTCGCAGGTCTGCGGAGCGGGAACCGGGGCAGGCGGGTGTCAGCGGTGGGAAAACAGCCGCCCCGGCACCACAGGTGATGCCGGGGCAACTGAAAGGGTATGGTCGCTTGCGCGTCAGCCGACGACCTTCTTGAGGGCGTCGCCGAGCGCGTCGGCCTCGTCAGGGGTCAGCTCGACGACGAGCCGACCGCCGCCTTCGAGCGGAACGCGCATGACGATGCCCCGCCCCTCCTTGGTCACCTCGAGCGGGCCATCACCCGTTCGCGGCTTCATGGCCGCCATGCTCGTTCCCCTTCCTGAAACCCAGCTCATCGTCAAAGCCGACGGCCCCTGAGAAGGGCACACGTGCGGCCCTTGTGGCAGGACACGCGACACCGGCATCGAACACATTGCTTCCCAGCCATTATCCCGCATCTCAGGACCCGATGACCAACATCAGTCGGCATCGCTTGGGCAACGCACGCGAGCAAAACCACTCAATTCGGCGATGAGGCTGCGATACTCCGCCACCGCACACACGTCCGCCGAACCGATTCGGACGAGAATTGTTTGACGCAGGTCACACGTCCGGTCCGGTTCCTCGTCCGCGATCTCCGTCATGCTGTCCTGCAGACCCGGGGCGTACCGGCCGGTACGCCCCCGTTCCGCGACCGGAGGGGATACGCCATGGCCGACACCGTGCTCTACGAGGTGAGCGACGGACTCGCGACGATCACGCTGAACCGCCCGGAGGCGATGAACGCGCTGAACGTGGAGACCAAGGTCGCCCTGCGGGAGGCGGTCGAGTCGGCGGCGGGCGACGACGCCGTGCGGGCGGTGCTGCTGACCGCCGCCGGGGACCGGGCGTTCTGTGTCGGGCAGGACCTCAAGGAGCACATCGGGCTGCTGGTCCAGGACCGGGAGACCGGCTCGGGGCAGACCATGAGCACCGTACGGGACCACTACAACCCGATCGTGCGGGCACTGGCGGGGGCGGCGAAGCCGGTCGTCGCCGCGGTGAACGGCGTCGCGGCCGGGGCGGGCTTCGGCTTCGCGCTCGCCGCGGACTACCGGATCGTGGCGGACACGGCGGCGTTCAACACCTCGTTCGCCGGTGTGGCGCTGACCGCCGACTCGGGGATCTCCTGGACGCTGCCGCGGGTGATCGGCCCGGGCCGCGCCACCGACCTGCTGCTCTTCCCGCGGAGCATCAGCGCCCAGGAGGCGTACGAGCTGGGCATCGCCAACCGGCTGGTGCCGGCCGGTGAGCTGCGCGCGGAGGCCGAGAAGGTGGCGCGGGCGCTGGCCGCGGGGCCGACGGTGGCGTACGCGGCGCTGAAGGAGTCCGTGGCGTACGGGCTGACGCACACGCTGGAGGAGGCCCTGGAGAAGGAGGACGAGCTCCAGACCCGGGCCGGCTCCTCCGAGGACCACGCGATCGCGGTGCAGGCCTTCGTCAACAAGGAGAAGCCGAAGTACCTGGGCCGCTGAGCCCGGGGGTTCGGCGCCGTCGGGGGCTGCGGGTCCTACGGGGTGGACCGCGCGGCTCCCCGCGCCGTGCAGGCCTCCAAGTGGTCGTCCACCAGGCCGCAGGCCTGCATCAGGGCGTACGCCGTGGTCGGGCCGACGAAGCGGAGGCCCCGCTTCTTCAGGGCCTTGGACAGGGCCGTCGACTCCGGGGTGACCGGCGGGACGTCGGACAGGGTCTTCGGGGCCGGGCGGCCGGCCGGGTCGGGGGCGTGGGACCAGATCAGTTCGTCCAGCTCGCCCGGGGTCCATTCGGTCAGCGCACGCGCGTTGGCGAGGGTCGCGTCGATCTTGGCGCGGTTGCGGATGATGCCCGCGTCGGCCAGGAGGCGCTCGCGGTCCTCGTCGGTGAAGGCGGCCACCGCGGCGATCTTGAAGTCGGCGAAGGCGGTGCGGAAGCCGGGGCGGCGGCGCAGGATGGTGATCCACGACAGACCGGACTGGAACGCCTCCAGGCTGAGCCGCTCGAACAGCGCGTCGTCGCCGCGGACGGGGCGGCCCCACTCCTCGTCGTGGTAGGCGACGTACTCGGGGGCGGACAGGGCCCAGGGGCAGCGCAGCGCGCCGTCCGGGCCGGCCAGGGGGGCACCGTCGCTCACGGCTGGTCCTCCCGCCGCGGCTTGTCCATGGAGACGTGGTTCTCCCCGGCCGCGGCCGGGTGCACCGGCCCGTGGCCGGCGGCCGACCGGGCACCGGCCAGGGCGGACTCCAGGTCGGCGATGCGGGCGTCACGCTCGGCGAGCTCGGCGCCCAGGCGGCTCAGGGCGTCGTCCACGTCGGCCATGCGGTAGCCGCGGGCGGCGAGCGGGAAGCGGAGTCCCTCGATGTCCGCGCGGTCGACCGGCCGGTCCGGGGGCAGCGGATCGCGCAGCCGCTCGGGGGCCGCCTCGGGCAGCGGGGCGTTCTCGCCGCCGCCCACCACGGCGAGTGTCACCGCGGCGACCACGACGGCGAGCGCGACGACCAGGAACAGGAACATAACCATCGCGGGGCCCCCACGGCGGACGGATCGGACGCTGCGCACGTCCTCCGAGTCGGATGTTGTCAGGCTCCGATCGTGCCATGCGAGCACGCCGGTTAGGGTCGCAGGCGGCGGAAGACGGGTCGTACCAGGAAAGGTCACAGGGGATGCTCAGGCTGGGCAAGCGGGAATTCGGGACGCACGAGCCGGTGATCATGGCGATCGTGAACCGCACCCCGGACTCCTTCTACGACCGGGGCGCCACCTTCCGCGACGAGCCGGCCCTCGCGCGGGTGGAGCGGGCGGTGGCCGAGGGTGCCGCGATCATCGACATCGGCGGGGTGAAGGCCGGGCCGGGCGAGGAGGTCACGGCCGAGGAGGAGGCCCGGCGGACGGTCGGGTTCGTAGCGGAGGTGCGGCGGCGGTTCCCGGACGTGGTCATCAGCGTGGACACCTGGCGTGCCGAGGTCGGCGCAGCCGTGTGCGAGGCCGGGGCCGACCTGCTGAACGACGCGTGGGGCGGGGTCGATCCGGGGCTCGCGGAGGTCGCCGCGCGGTACCGGGTGGGGCTGGTGTGCACGCACGCGGGCGGGGCGGAGCCGCGGACGCGACCGCACCGCGTCGAGTACGACGACGTCATGGCGGACATCCTGGACGTGACGGTCGGACTGGCCGAGCGGGCGCTCGCGCTGGGCGTGCCGCGGGAGTCGATCATGATCGACCCGGGGCACGACTTCGGGAAGAACACGCGGCACAGCCTGGAGGCGACGCGGCGGCTGGACGAGATGGTCGCCACGGGGTGGCCGGTGCTGGTGTCGCTGTCGAACAAGGACTTCGTCGGGGAGACGCTGGACCGGCCCGTGAAGGAGCGGGTCGTCGGGACGCTGGCGACGACGGCGGTGTCCGCGTGGCTGGGGGCGCGGGTGTACCGGGTGCACGAGGTCGCGGAGACACGGCAGGTGCTGGAGATGGTCTCGGCGATCGCGGGACAGCGGGCTCCTCGCGTCGCCCGGCGCGGGCTGGCCTAGCCCGGGTCCAGGGAACTCCGCCCCCTGGGCCCCCGGACCCTGTGCCCAACGACCGCCCGACGCGGCCGGGCGGGCAGCCCGGCTCGCCCGCCCCGACACGGTCGGACAGGCGGCCGGGCTCGCAAGCCCCCTACCTGCCCGCCTCCTTCGACACCAGTGCCACCGCCTCGTCCACGTCGTCCGTCACGTGGAACAGCAGCAGGTCCTTCTCCGCCGCCTTGCCCTGGGCGATGACCGTGTCGCGGAGCCAGTCGACCAGGCCGCCCCAGTACTCGGTGCCGAAGAGGACGATCGGGAACCTGGTGACCTTCTGGGTCTGGACGAGGGTGAGGGCCTCGAAGAGCTCGTCGAGGGTGCCGAGGCCGCCGGGCAGGACGACGAAGCCCTGGGCGTACTTGACGAACATCATCTTCCGGACGAAGAAGTAGCGGAAGTTGAGCCCGATGTCGACGTACGGGTTCAGGCCCTGCTCGAACGGCAGCTCGATGCCGAGGCCGACCGAGATGCCCTTCGCCTCCAGGGCGCCCTTGTTGGCCGCCTCCATCGCGCCCGGGCCGCCGCCCGTGATGACGGCGAAGCCCGCGTCGACCAGGCCCTGCCCCAGCCGGACGCCCGCTTCGTACTCGGGCGAGTCCGCGGGCGTGCGGGCCGAGCCGAAGACGCTGATCGCGGGTGGGAGCTCGGCGAGCGTGCCGAAGCCCTCGATGAACTCCGACTGGATGCGCAGCACGCGCCAGGGGTCGGTGTGAACCCAGTCGGAGGGGGCCCGCTCGTCCAGCAGCCTCTGGTCGGTGGTGCTGGCCTGCACCTGGTCCCGCCTCTGGAGGACCGGGCCCAGGCGCTTCTCGTCCGGCGGCTGCTTCTTCCCCTCGGGGTTGCCGGTCGCCATGTGCGCTCCCTCCGTCGTGCCTGTCTTTCCACCTCAGCGTAGATCTACGCGGGTTACGAACGAGGGACGTGAGCATGTCCGCGATCCAGCGGCGTAAACCCGCGGGAGGGGCGGCGGGCTCAGGCGGTCAGCCAGTTCCGCAGGCGCTCCTCGCCCGCGAGGATCTTGGAGACCTCCACGCGCTCGTCCCGCTTGTGCGCCAAGTGGGGGTTGCCGGGGCCGTAGTTGACCGCGGGGACGCCGAGCGCGGAGAAGCGCGAGACGTCCGTCCAGCCGTACTTCGGCATCGGGGTGCCGCCGACCGCCTCGATGAACGCCTCGGCCGCCGGGTGGGACAGTCCGGGCATCGCCGCGCCGCTGTGGTCGACGACCTCGAACTCCTCCACACCGCAGTCCGCGAAGACCTCACGGACGTGGGCGATCGCCCCCTCGGGCGTGCGGTCGGGGGCGTAGCGGAAGTTGACGGTGACGACGCACGCGTCGGGGATGACGTTGCCGGCCACTCCCCCGCTGATCCCCACGGCGTTGAGGCCCTCGCGGTACTCCAGGCCGTCGATGACCGGCCGGCGGGGTTCGTAGGAGGCCAGGCGGGCGAGGATCGGGGCGGCGGCGTGGATCGCGTTGGAGCCCATCCAGCCGCGCGCCGAGTGGGCCCGCTCGCCCGTGGTCTTCAGCAGCACCCGCAGCGTGCCCTGGCAGCCGCCCTCGACCTGACCGTCCGACGGCTCCAGGAGCACCGCGAAGTCGCCCTCCAGCCACTCGGGGTGCGCCTCGGAGACGTGCTTGAGGCCGTTCAGCTCCGCGGCGACCTCCTCGTTGTCGTAGAAGACGAAGGTCAGGTCCCGGTTGGGGGCGGGGACGGTGGCCGCGATGCGCAGTTGGACGGCGACGCCGGACTTCATGTCGCAGGTGCCGCAGCCCCACAGGACGCCGTCCTCGTCGAGCCGGGAAGGCACGTTGTCCGCGATCGGGACCGTGTCGATGTGGCCGGCCAGGATCACCCGCTCCGAGCGGCCGAGGTTCGTGCGGGCCACCACGTTGTTGCCGTACCGCTCGACCGTCAGGTGGGGCAGCGCGCGCAGCGCGGTCTCGATCGCGTCCGCGAGGGGCTCCTCGGTGCCGCTCTCGGAGCGGAAGTCGACGAGCCGGGCGGTGAGCTGCGCGACGTCCAGCGTGAGGTCAAGCGAGGTGTCGGCCATGCCGTCGACCCTAACGCGCCAGGCCGTGCCCTCACTCTTCCCACCCGGCTCATACCACTCCGTACTCTCCAGTACCTTGTACGGCGTGCCAGAGTCGTCCTCTCCCCAGCGTCGTGGCCGCCTCTTCCGATGCGGAGCCGCTCTCGTGGCCCTGCTCGCGGTCGCCGGTTACGTCGTCGTGCAGTACATCACCGGGGGCTCGGGCGGACCGGGCTGCAAGGTCGTCTCCGGCAAGGGCGACGGGGCGTCGTACGAGTTCACGCCCGAGCAGGCGGTGAACGCGGCGACGATCACAGCGGTCGGGACCGCGCGCGGGCTGCCCGAGCGGGCCGTGACCATCGCACTGGCGACCGCCCTGCAGGAGTCGGCCCTGCGCAACATCAGGCACGGCGACCGGGATTCCCTCGGCCTGTTCCAGCAGCGGCCCTCGCAGGGCTGGGGAACGCCGAAGGAGATCATGGACCCGACGTACTCGGCCGGTGAGTTCTACGACCATCTGGTCAAGGTGCCCGGCTACACCCGGCTGCCGCTCACCGTCGCCGCGCAGCGCGTGCAGCGCAGCGGCTTCCCGCAGGCCTACGCCAAGCACGAGCCGGACGCCGCGCTGCTGGCCGCGGCTCTGACCGGGCAGTCGGCGGCCACGCTGACCTGTGAGGGCCGCCCGGCCGCGACCCGGGCCTCGGGCCCGGACGGGGTGCGGGCCGCGCTCGTGCGGGACTTCGGGCGCGACGTGCTGGAGCCGGCCGGGGCCGAGGTGGGCGGTGCGCCCACGGCCGCGCCCACGGCGTCCCCGAGCGCCGCGGACGGGACCGGTGGGCACACCGTGACGCTGCCGGTGACCTCCGGCACCGGGGCGGCGGCCGGGCGGAGCCCGGACCGGCGCGGCTGGCAGCTGGCGCACTGGGCCGTGGCCAACGCCTCGGAGCTGCACATCGCGCGCGTCACCTACGCGGGGCGCGAGTGGGTCGCCGGCAACACCGCCAGCCAGTGGCGGGACGGCGCGCCGAAGGCCGCCGCGGGCGCGGAGCGGGACGCGGCCGCCGTCCGCATCGTCACGATGGGTTAGGGGCCGTCTGGTCGGTCTCCGCGCGGCCGTGGAGATCCATCAGCTGTCCCCTGGATCGCGCAGGGGTGCGGTGGCTCACCCGTGGGGATTAGCCGTGCGGTCCGGCGACGGCGTGTGCGCAGGTTTTCGCACTCTCACCCGGGAGGCGGGGAAATCCCTTGGGAACACAGGGCGGGAAGGATTCGGCGGGGTTTCCGGCGAACGCCTCTTTGACCGTTTTTATCCGCAGCCGATAATGCGACGCATTGCCAACTCTTTACGTTGCGGTGCCGCAACCTTCGCGGGCTTCGAGCGGTAGTCACTGCGTCCGAGCCGGGGAGATCGACAGCCGGTCGATCAACTGCCGGACCCGGTCGGACACTTCAGGAAGCTCACCGTTCACTCCCGTCGAAGGAGCACCATGTCCCTCCCCCTGACCCGCCGTATCGCCCGTGCCGCGCTGATCGTCGCTGCGGGAGCGGCTGCCGGGGTCGGTGCGGCCGGCTCCGCCAGCGCGGCCCCCGAGCTGCCCGCCACGCCCAACCTCGGTGGCCTGACCGCCCTGGACGGGGCGAACGTCGGCAACACCGTCGACGGCGCGGCGCAGAAGGTCACCGAGTCCGCCGGCGAGACCGGCGGCAAGACCGTCGAGAAGGCGGTGCCGGCCGCGGGCAAGACCAGCGGCAAGGCCGTCAAGAAGACCACGCCCGTCGCGCAGAAGGCGGCCGGTGACGCGGCCGGCTCCGCCGGTCGGCTCGTCGGCGAGACGGCCGGTTCGGCCAAGGGCGGTCTGCCGACGGACTCCCTGACCAAGGGCGGCGTGCCGTCCGCGGACTCGCTGCCGGTGAAGAGCCTGCCGGTCGGCTGACACGGCGGCGTTCACTGACGCAGAAGGGGTCCGGGGAGTTTCCCCGGACCCCTTTGCCGTGCTCGGCGGAGCGGTCACAGCCGCTGTACGGCCGCCGCCACCCTCTCGTCCGTCGCCGTCAGCGCCACGCGCACGAACTGCGCGCCCGCCGGGCCGTAGAAGTCGCCGGGAGCCACGAGGATGCCGCGCTTGGCGAGGTGGTCGACCGTGTCCCAGCAGGACTCGCCCCGGGTGGCCCACAGGTAGAGGCTGGCCTCGCTGTGCTCGATGCGGAAGCCGTGGGTGACCAGGGCCTCGCGCAGCAGCTCGCGGCGGGAGGCGTAGCGCTCGCGCTGGACGCGCACGTGGCCGTCGTCGCCGAGGGCCGCGATCATCGCCGCCTGCGTCGGGGCCGACACCATCATGCCGCCGTGCTTGCGGATCTCCAGGAGCGGGCCGAGGACCGCCGGGTCACCGGCCAGGAAGGCCGCGCGGTAGCCCGCGAGGTTCGAGCGCTTGGAGAGGGAGTGGACGGCGACGATGCCGTCGTACGAGCCGCCGTTGACGTCCGGGTGCAGCACCGAGACCGGGTCGGCCTCCCAGCCCAGCTCCAGGTAGCACTCGTCGGACACGAGCAGGATTCCGTGCGCGCGGGCCCAGGCGACGATCCGGGTCAGCTCCTCCTTGGCGAGGACCTGGCCCGTGGGGTTCGACGGGGAGTTCAGCCAGAGCAGCTTCAGGCCCTCGGGGTCCAGCTCCGTCGGGTCGTCGTAGGCCTCGTACGCGGCGCGGGCCAGCCGTGCGCCGACCTCGTACGTCGGGTAGGCCAGGCGCGGGAAGGCCACCCGGTCGCCGGGGCCGAGGCCCAGCTGGGTCGGGAGCCAGGCGACGAGTTCCTTGGAGCCGACGACCGGCAGCACGTGGTGGTGCGTGACGTCCCGGGCACCGAGGCGGCGCTCCAACCAGCCGGTGATCGCGTCGCGCAGCTCGGGCGTGCCCCAGACGGTCGGGTAGCCCGGCGAGTCGGCGGCGGCCACCAGTGCCTTCTGGATCAGCTCGGGCACCGGGTCGACGGGGGTGCCGACGGACAGGTCGACGATGCCGTCCGGGTGGGCGGCTGCCGTGGCCTTGTACGGGGTCAGCTTGTCCCAGGGGAAGGTGGGCAAGCGGTCGGAGACTGCGGACACGGGTTCTGGCTCACTTTCTGGTACGTACGAGCCGGTGACGGCAAACGCCTCGGCCCCGTACGGCGATCAGCGGGCTGATCGGGCCGTACGGGACCGAGGCGGCACGGAGTGCGGGCCGCTCTTACTGGTTCTGCGGCGGCAGCGCGGCGACGAAGGGGTGGTCGCGCTCGATCAGCCCCAGCTTGCTGGCTCCGCCGGGCGAACCGAGCTCGTCGAAGAACTCGACGTTCGCCTTGTAGTAGTCCTTCCACTCCTCGGGAGTGTCGTCCTCGTAGAAGATCGCCTCGACCGGGCAGACCGGCTCACAGGCACCACAGTCGACGCATTCGTCCGGGTGGATGTACAAGGACCGCTGGCCCTCGTAGATGCAGTCGACCGGGCACTCCTCGATGCACGCCTTGTCCTTGACGTCGACACAAGGCTGCGCGATGACGTAGGTCACGCTGTCGTTCCTCCTCGATAGGGCGCTGGCGGGCCTCCTCAGGCTCCGCCGCCTGGCGCGCGGGAGCGCGGCGTCGTCGATGCCCGCCCCTAGTATCTCCGTTCCTGGGCATGATCCGAACAGGAGGGGTGAACTGACCTGTGGAAATCTCTGCCGCCGGGCGACTCGAGGTCCGTATCACCGCTGCTGACGTGGGCAAACGGGTCTCCGTACGGAGCTTGATCGAACATGGGGCTCCGGGTGAGAAGTTCACCGACACGGTCGGTGTTCTCACATCATGGGACAACGGTGTGCTGCTCATCACACGTAAGAGCGGCGAGAGCGTCCGTATCGCGGAATCCGCGCTGGTCGCGGGCAAGACCGTGCCGCCCGCACCGGCGCGTCGCCGCGGTCCGGCCGCCTCCTACGAGGAGCTGGGCCGCGTCGCCGCGCGGGCCTGGCGGCCCGTGGAGAGCGCACGGCTGGGCGCGTGGGAACTGCGGGCCGCGTCGGGATTCACCCGGCGGGCCAACTCGGTGCTGCCGCTGGGCGAGCCGGGCGTGCCGCTCGACGAGGCCCTCGCGGCCGTACGCGCCTGGTACGCCGAGCGCGGGCTGCCCGCCTACGTCCAGACCGCGACCGGTGCCGAGGGGACGCAGGAGCTGCTCTGCGCGGAGCTGGAGCGGCGGGGCTGGGTGCGGGAGGTGACGGCCGAGCTGTGGGTCGGGCCGCTCGCGCCGATCGCCGACCCGGCCGGTCCGGCCGGTCCGGACGGTCCGGCCGGTCCGGACGGTCCGGCCGGTCCGGACGACGTCGTGCTGTCCCGGGAGGCCGGTGAGGGATGGCTGGCCCGGTACCAGCGCAAGGGCGTGAGCGAGGTGGCGCTGCGCGTGCTGGAGAGCGGGCCCTCCGTGTGGTTCGCGACCGTGCCCGGTCGGACCCCGGATGCGGCTCCCGCTGCCATCGGGCGGTGTGTCGTCGACGGGCGGTGGGCCGGGTTCGCCGCCGTCGAGGTCGATCCGGCGCTGCGGCGGCAGGGTCTCGCGACGGCCGTGATGGCCGCGCTGGCCCGCCGGGCGCTGGACGAGGGCGCGTCGGCGGCATGGCTCCAGGTCGAGGCCGACAACGCCGGAGCGCGGGCGCTGTACGCCGGGATGGGCTTCGCCGCGCACCACGCCTACCACCACTACCGGGAGCCGGATGCCGACGGCACCCGCAGCGGCCGGTAACCGATCGTCCTGAGAGGGCACGAGCCAGTCATGCGTCCCCCGTACCCCCCGTCCCCGGAACGCTCCGCCGAGCTGCGGCGGCGGTTCGCCGAGGAGGCCCGCTCCGAACGGCCCGATCTGTCGGCGCTGTGCCTGCTGGTGGGGGCGGAGGCGGACCGGGAGCTGGACGAGGAGGGCCTGGACGCCGCGCAGGTCGAGCTGGACCGGCTGGCCGGGCTGCTGCCGTTCCGGCCCGCCGGGCCGCGGGCGTGGGCGGTCGCCCTGCGGGAGCTGCTCGGTGAGCGGATGGGCTTCCACGGCGCCCCGGGCGACTACCAGCGGCTGGAGTCCTCGCTGCTGCACCAGGTGCTGGGGCGGCGCAGGGGGCTGCCGATCCTGCTGTCCGTGGTGTGGATGGAGGTGGCCAGGCGGGCGGGGGCACCGGTGTACGGGGTGGCCCTGCCGGGGCACTTCGTGGTCGGGTTCGGGCCCGAGGAGGGGCAGGTGCTGGCGGATCCGTTCGACGGGGGGCGGGTGCTCAGCGGGGCCGACGCCGAGTTGCTGGTGGCCGGGGCGACGGGGGCGGGGATCGACCCGGCGATGCTGCGGCCGGCCGATCCGCTGGACGTGGTGCTGCGGATCCTGAACAACGTCCGGGCGTGGGCGGCGGCCCGGCCCGAGCGGTCGGACGTGGCGTTGTGGGCGGTGGAGTTGTCGTTGCTGCTGCCGGCGCATCCGGCGCGGTTGCGGTACGAGCGGGCGCGGTTGCTGGTGCAGCGGGGGGAGTTTCTCGGTGGGGCCTTGGAGTTGGAGGCCTATGCGGAGGTCGTCGCGGCGGTGGACGAGGGGGCCGCGGAGCGCGTGCGGGGGGAGGCTTTCGCGGCCAGGGCGATGCTGAACTGAGCCCGCAAGCGCGCAGCCGGCCCAATCTCCAGCAGTCACCCGACCCGCGAGTCGCCGGTACGTCCGCCGTAGCGGTGTGCGGGTGAGCCGGTGGCGGGACTCCACGTTCCCGCACAGCGTGCACCTGGCCGACGGGCCCGCCTGCCGCCGCCGGATCGAGGCCCGGGCCGACCTGCGGGAAGGGCGCCACGCCCTGGCCGAACGCGATCGTGCTGTCCGACACCCGGCAGGTGCACCTACCGGGACGACGGATCGCGTCTACGATCGGACCATGGCCGCCGCACTCTCCCTCTGGTCCCGGGACTCCGTCCTCTCGATCGGCTCGGTGGGCTCCGTGCTGTCCATCGGCTCCGTGGGCTCGGCGCTCTCCATCGGTTCCATCGGCTCGGCCGGCTCCGTCGCCTCGGTCGGCTCCTGGCTGAGCGCCGGCTCGCTGCTGTCCGCCCGGTCGTGCTGGTCGGTCATGTCCTGGCGCTCCCGGGGCGGCGTCCTGGCGGCGGGCGCGCTCGCCGTCGGCGGCGCGCTCCTGCCGGCCTCGCGCGCGCCGAGGCGGTGAACGGCGCGAGCCCGGCTCAGGCACCGGACCGTGCACGACCTCCGCGCCCCCGAAGGCTCTACAACCAGCCCTTTTCACGTGCTACCCGGACCGCCTCCGCCCTGTTCCTCACCGCCAGTTTCTGGATCGCCGTGGAGAGGTAGTTGCGGACCGTGCCCTGGGAGAGGTGGAGGGCGGCTGCCAGTTCGGCGTTGGTGGAGCCGTCCGCGGCTGCGCGCAGGACCTCTCGCTCGCGGTCGGTCAGCGGGTTGGCGCCATCCGCCAGGGCCGCTGCCGCGAGGGTCGGGTCGATGACGCGTTCGCCGGTGAGGACCGTGCGGATCGCCTCGGCGAGCTGGGCCGCGGGGGCGTCCTTGACCAGGAAGGCGTCGGCGCCGGACTCCATCGCGCTGCGCAGGTAGCCGGGGCGGCCGAAGGTGGTGAGGATGACCAGCTTCACGTCCGGGAGTTCGGCGTGCAGGCGGGCCGCGGCCTCTATGCCCGTCGCGCCGGGCATCTCGATGTCCAGGAGGGCCACGTCCACGCCGTGGTCGCGGGCCGCCCGCAGGACCTCGTCGCCGCGGGCCACCTGGGCGACGACCTCGATGTCCTCCTCCAGGCCGAGCAGGGCGGCCAGGGCCTCGCGGACCATCGACTGGTCCTCGGCGAGCAGGACCTTGATCGTGCGGCTCATGCGGGGGATCCTACGTGCGCCGGTCCGGCCGTGGGCACGCGGGCGACCAGGCGGAACCCGCGCCGGAGCGGGCCCGCCTCCAAGGTGCCGCCCGTCCTGGTGAGGCGTTCGGTCAGCCCCGCGAGGCCGTTGCCGTCGCCGGTGCCCGTGCCGCCCGAGCCGTCGTCCTCGACGGTGAGTTCCAGCACCGGCCCGTCGAGGGTCTGACGGCGCACCAGCTCGACCGCGCAGCGGCGGGCGCCGCTGTGCCGTACGACGTTGGTGACGGCCTCGCGCAGCGCCCACGCCAGGGCGGACTCGCTGTCCTCGGGCACACCGTCGAGGCCCGGTTCCGCGGGCAGTTCGGCGGTGACGCCGGCCGCGGTCAGGGCGACCCGGGCACCGGCGAGTTCGGCGTGCAGGCGGGGGCGGCGGTAGCCGGTGACGGCCTCCCGTACGTCGACGAGGGCCTGGCGGCTGACCTGCTCGATGTCGGCGACCTGCTGGGCCGCCTCGTCGGGCCGGCCGGGCAGCATCCGCCCGGCCAGCTCACTCTTCAGCGTGATCAGGGACAGCGAGTGGCCGAGCAGGTCGTGCAGATCCCTGGCCAGCCGCAGGCGCTCCTCGTTGGCGGCGAGCTGGGCGACGGTGGCCCGGGCCTCGCGCAGCGCGATGGTCGTACGGACGAGTTCGCGCACCCCGGTCATCGCGAAACCGCCGAGCAGGGCGGGGATGAGCAGCCCCGCCAGGTAGGAGCGTCCGTCCGGCACGGCGAACGCCACGGCGGTCAGCAGCGCGCAGGCGCCCGGGATCGTCCAGCGGGCCATGCGCAGCGGCAGGGCCGCACCGGACGCGATCGACACGTACACGAACAGCACCAGCCACGCGCGGCCCAGGGTGAGGGCGAGGAGTGCGGACTGGGCCGCGAGGACCCCGAGCGAGCCGAGCACCAGGCCGTTGCGCTCACCGCGGCCGGTGCGGAACACCAGCAGCATGTACCAGGTGACGAAGGCGGCCAGACCGAGCCAGCCGAGGATCCGCACCCCGGTGCTGTGGCCGCCGTGCAGCAGGTCGCTGACGGGGGCGCTCAGGTAGACCAGCCAGATGCCGGTCCACAGCGACTTCACCACGCGCTGCCGGCGGTTGACCGGGCGCTGTCCGATACCGACGCCGACGTCGTTCACGCCTTCAGGGTGTCCTTCCGGTACAGCCAGGCCGCGCCGCCCGCGAACAGGACGAACGACACCACGAGGACGGCGAGGTCCTGGACGTGCGGGGCACGGCTCTGCTCGATGGCCTGCCCGAGGGCAGCGTACGCGTGCGTGGGCAGCCACTTCGTAAGGGCCTGGAGCCAGTCGGGGAAGGTCGTCGTGGGCATCCACAGGCCGCCGAGCATGGACAGGCCGAAGTAGGTGATCATCGTGATCGGCCGGACCGCGTCCCCGGTGGCCAGGTAGCCGATGGCGACGCCGAGCGCGGCGAAGACGAGGCTGCCGGCCCAGATCGCGCCGGTGAGGGCGAGCCACTGCCAGGCGTCCAGGCGGACGTCCTTCACGGCCGCGGCGACGGCGAAGACGATGACGATGGACGGCAGGCTGACGACGGCGGCGCTCGCGGTCTTGGCGAGGACGTAGCCGCGGCCGGGCAGCGTGGTCAGACGCAGTTGCCGTACCCAGCCGCCCTCGCGCTCCTTGGCGATGCGCTCGCTGTTGCCCATGAGGACGGCCGTGAGGGCGCCGAAGGACGCCATGGAGACCATCATGTAGGTCGGCAGGGTCAGGTCGCTGCCGGGGACCTTTGTGGTGCTGTCGGCGTTGCCCGCGATGATCAGGAACAGCACCGACGGGTAGATCACGGAGAAGAACAGGAACTTGCGGTTGCGCAGGGCGCGGGTGAGTTCCAGCTTGATGAGGCTGTTCACTTCGACTTCGCCTCCTCGGCGGTGGTGAGGGCGACGAAGGCCTGCTCCAGGCCGAGTCCGGCGACTTCGAGGTTGCGCGGGAAGACGCCGAGGCCGTACAGGGCGTGGACGGTGGCGTCGGCGTCGGAGGACTGGATGCGCACGGTCCGGCCGGAGATGTCGAGGCCGGTCAGGAAGGGCAAGGCGCGCAGGGCCGGTTCGTCGATGGTGCCCTCCAGGTCGAAGGAGACCCGGCGGGCGCCCGCCTTGGCCTTGATCTCGGCGGCCGTGCCGTCGGCGAGGAGCCGGCCGCGGTGCAGGACGAGGACCCGGTCGGCGACGGCGTCGGCCTCTTCGAGGTAGTGGGTGGCGAAGAGGACGGTCCGGCCCTGGTCGGCCTGCTCGCGCATGGTGGCCCAGAAGCCCTGGCGGGTGGTGACGTCCATGCCGGTGGTGGGTTCGTCCAGGACGACGAGGTCGCTGTCGCCGGCGGTGGCGAGGGCGAAGCGGACGCGCTGGGCCTGGCCGCCGGAGAGCTTGTTGACCTTGCGGTCGGCGAGCTGTGTGATGCCCGCCCGGGACAGCACCTCGGAGGGCCGGTGGGCCTTGGGGTGCAGGTCGCAGGCGAGCCGTACGAGCTCGGCGACGGTGACCTCGTCCATGAGGCCGCCGCTCTGCAGCATGGCGCCCACACGCCCGGCCACGATGGCCTCCCGGGGGGAGGTGCCGAACAGCTTGACCGTGCCGCTGTCGGGGTTCTTGAGGCCGAGCAGGAGGTCGAGGGTGGTGGACTTGCCGGCGCCGTTGGGCCCGAGCAGCGCCACCGTCTCCCCCGGCCGGAGGTCCAGGGTCAGCGCGTCCACCGCGCGGACGCCGCCGTATGCCTTGCTCACCTGGTCGAACGCGACCACCGAGGCTGTCGTTGTCATACGGACATCGTGGCTTCGGGGCGGTCCGCGGGGGCAGTGCCGGGTGTCCGGAGTGCCGCATGACAGGTGTCATGCCGGTGAGATGACGACGAGAGCCCCCGCCCACGTCGGGCAGGGGCTCTCGTACGGCGGTCGGCCGGGGGTCAGTTCGGCTTGGTGTCGATGACTCCGACGCGCTCCGCGGGGGTCTTGCCGCGCAGGGCCTTGCGCAGGGCCGTGACGACGTCCTGCGGCGTGACGTCGCGCTTGCCGCTCGCGCCCTCGATCTTCACGCCCTCGAAGGTCGTGCCGTACGCCTCCTGGAGGGCCTTGAGGTTGTACGTGTCCACGAGCTTGCCGTCGACGGCCTTGAAGCTGAGGATCTTCGGCAGTGACAGCGCGCCGAACGGGATGCTGTGCGCCGCGTCGGTCTGCACGATGGCCTTGGCCGACATCGCGGGCTGCGCGAAGTCCTTCAGCACCCGGTCGACCTCGGCGTCGGAGACCGTCGGCCGGCGGGCGGTCGTCGGCAGGTTCACGGTGGTGGCCGTGCCGGTCTCCACCTGGGTGCGGTAGGCCTGTTCCACCGTGGTGGTCGCCTTGGCGAGGTCGACGCCCTTGCCGACCTTGCCGTACACGGGGACGGCCTTGCCGCCCTTGAACTCGATCGTGCCGTCGGTCGACGCGCCGGAGGCGCCCGACGCCTGCTCCAGGGAGGCGTGCAGCTTCTCCTCGTCGACGGGCATGACCGGCGTGACGGCACGGTGGTTGCCGAACAGCGAGCCGATCACGGAGACCGGGTTGTAGTCGCTCTTGGCCGCCGCGTCGGCTGTGGCGTCCATGTCGAACTGCAGGCCCGCCTTGTCCGGGTCGAGCGTGACGGTCTTGCCGCCCACCGACAGCTTCAGCGGCGTGCCGGCACGGTCGTCGAAGGCCTCGTCGAGCTTCCTGACGGCGCCGTCGCGGGTCGTGCCGCCGATGTCGACGCCGAGGACGGTGGTGCCCTTGGGCACGTCGGTGCGGTTCATCAGCAGACCCGCGCCGTAGACGCCGCCGGCGGCCACGACCACGCCGACCGCGAGCAGCACGAGCTTGCTGCGGCCCTTCTTCTTCGGTGCCTTGGAGGAGCTCGCCGGGGGCGGTGAGACCGGCTCGGGCAGCTTCGGGGCGGCGTGCGGCACCGGGCCGTCGGCGGGCGCGCCCGGGCCGAACGGCGAGGCCGCGCCGGGCGTCACGACGGGCATGCCGCTGGTGACGGTGTGCCCGGAGACGTTGTCGTGCCGGGGGCCGTAGCCCTGGCCGTCCGGCGGTTCGGGGGCCGGCTTCTGCGGGGTGAGGACGGCGGTGTCGTCGCTCAGGCCACCGCCGGGGGCGGGGGTGCCGCCCTGGGCGCCCGGGCCCGCGGGACCGCCGGGGGCGCCGGGACCGCCGGGTACGCCGGGGACGCCCGGACCGGCCGGGCCGCCGCCTATGGCTCCGGGGCCGCCGGGTACGCCCGGCCGGCCGGGGGCGTTGAACGCGCCGGGGCCTCCCGGCCCGCCGGTGCGGCCGGGGTCGTTGAAGGCCTCCGGGGCGCCGGGCCCGGTCGGGTCACCGAAGCCACCCGGACCGCCGGGGGCGTTGAAGGCGCCCGGGCCACCCGGCTCGTTGCCGAAGCCGCCGGGACCGCCCTGCTCGTCGAAGCCCTGCCCGCCGGCCGGCGGCACCATCGGGCCGTCGCCGGTGACCGGTCCGCCCGTCGGGCCGGACGGGCCCCGTGAGCCGGGGCCGCCGGGCGTGCCGAAGCCGTCGGCCGTACTCGGGCCGCCGGGCGTGCCGAAGCCGTCGGCCGTACTCGGGCCGCCGGGCTGGCCACCGTAACCAGCCTGCCCGTTCTGCCCGGTGTGGCCGTTCTGCCCGTTGCGGCCGTTCTCGGAGAGGTTCTCGGAGAAGTACGGCAGGTCGTCGCGGCGCGGTTCGGCGCCGCCCGGGGCGGGGCGGGAGCCGCTGCCCAGCGGGCCCGCCGCCAAGGCCTCGGTGACGTCGAAGGAGCCGGTGCCGCCGCCGTGTCCTGGCGCGACGGGGCCGCCGGTGGCGCCGCCCGGGAGCCCGGCACCGCTGGTGCCGCCGGACCGCGAGCCGCCCGGCGCGCCCATGGAGCCGACCACGCCGCCGGGCCGGCCGGCACCCGGCCGCGCCCCACCGGACGCACCGGACGCACCGGACGCACCGGCACCGGAACCCGGCGCCGCGGCAGCGGGACCGCCCGTACCCGGACGCGAACCGCCCGGCATTCCCGCACCGTTGGTGGAGCCGCTGCCCGGACCGCCCTTGCCGCCGCCCGACTTGCGGGGCGCGAACCAGTCGCTGGCCGGCTTGTCGTCGCCCTGCTGCGCGGGTTCGGCGGGAGGCTCGGCCGGTGCCGGGGACGGGGTGGTGCCCAGGGCCGTCGACGTCTCACCGCGCGTGTCGGTGTCGGCCGCGCTCTCCGTCTCCGCGACGGGCTTGCGCACCACCACGGGCGGAATGGGCCGCGACCCGGGGATGTTGATCCGGATCCGGGTCGTCAGCGTGGTCTCGGTCTTGCGTTCCTCCGGCCGCGTGGCGGAACGGCCCGCGTCCGCACCGGCGTCGGAGACCGCCGGGGTCCCGTACGGCGGCGTACCCGACGGGTAGGCGGCTCCGCCGCGCCCGTTGGGCCCGGAGGACGGAGTGTCAGTTTCACGACTCAAGGCAGGTTCTCCCGGTTGGCTCCGCCGCCCGACACAACCTCACGCGGGCAGCTCGGCGGCGCGCACCACCATACTGGCCACTTCTCGCCCGTATCCCGTGACCGCCTTGGAAACCCACACCGGACCCCCACGGCCACGTCCTGGCGAAGTGGTACGTCACTTGGCAAGTCGGGCGGGAGCTCCGTCCGGTTGCCGCCCCGGGGCGAGGGTGGCGCAGATCACAGCCACGGCGATGCCCCCGAGCAGGAACAGATAGGAGCCGCTCCCCGCGGCGAAGAGGAAGTCGCCCTCGGGACGGCTGGCGGTCAGCAGGACGACGGCGAGCATCCAGCCGGCGGCGGCCGCGACGCTCCCGGCCCGGCCGCGGAGCACGAGTGAGCCGCCCAGGACGGCCCCGGCCTCTCCGGCCAGGGCGAGCAGCAGCCCGGCCGGGAACCACCCGGGCTGCACCAGGGCCCCGGCGACGGCGGCCACCGCGCCCAGCGCGAAGAAGCCGAGACAGGCGCCGACCCGTCCGGCCGTGGGCGGCCTCATCGGCTGGGCCAGCATCGGCGTCCGGTCGTTCACGAGGCCTCCCCGACGCCTGCGAACAGGTCCGTCTCCCGCTCGCCGGGGCCCGCCTCTCCGCGCACCAGCTCGTAGTACTCGGTGGTGAGGATCGGCTGGGCGAGTTCGTTGGACAGCACGAAGTACGGCCCGTCGACGGTGATCTGCGTGACGTGGGCGCGCATCGCGGCGGCCTTCGCGGCGGCGTGCGCGGTGCCGTCGATCACGGTGGTGACGCGCTCCTCGGGCACGACTCCCGGGACGTCGTCGATGTCGGCGACCTTGGTGAAGGACGTGCCGGACAAGTCCTGACGGAGCCGCGCGAAGGACTCCTCCAGAACCGGCCGGGGAACCCGGTTCCAGTAGACCTTGGGGACCGGCAGGCCGGCGTCGGCGGACAGCTCCACGGCGCGCATGGCGACGCGGTGGGCCTGGATGTGGTCCGGGTGGCCGTAGCCGCCGTTGTCGTCGTAGGTGACGAGGACCTGGGGGCGTACCTCGCGGATCACCTCGACGAGGTGCGCGGCGGCCTCGTCGACGTCGGCCTGCCAGAAGCAGCCGGGGTCGTCGTTGTCGGGCAGCCCCATCATCCCGGAGTCGCTGTAGCGTCCGGCGCCGCCCAGGAGGCGGAAGTCCCGGACGCCGAGCTCGGCCAGGGCGGCGGTGAGCTCACGGCGGCGGTGCTGGCCCAGGGCGGCGCCCGTGAGGTGCGCCAGCTCGGGCGGGATGACCTCGCCGCGCTCACCGAGGGTGCAGGTGACCAGCGTGACGTGGGCACCTTCGGCCGCATACCTGGCCATGGTCGCGCCGTTGATGATCGACTCGTCGTCCGGGTGCGCGTGCACCAGCAGCAGACGCCGGGAGGGCAGTTCCGTCATGGGGCCAGCCTACGAGGCGCCTGGGGCCCTCCCTCGCGCCCTGGTCTGTCACCCCTCGTCGTCGAGCACGTAGGCGATGGCCAGGGCGATCCGCTCGATCCAGTCGATGGCGTCCGTGACCTCGGCCTCGTCGATCGGACGGCGCTGCTCTAGATCACCGTCGATCAGGTCGGCGTCGTGTGCGATCTTGTTACGACGCTGAGTGATCTCCAGGTACCGGCTACGCAGCTTCTTTTCGTTGAAGGTGGTCCGTCCCTGGAAGAAGTGCTGGTTGATGCATCCCGCCGCCTCGTACCAGACCTTCTTCTCGGTCACGAGCCTGAGCACCTCGGAGATCTTCCCAGGGTGCTGGAGCGCCTGTACGGCGAGCTTTTCGCGCAGGTGCTCCGCGACGGCCTCGGAAAGCGTTACCTCACCCCGCCGCACCGCCTCGACCCGGTACAGCGGCAGTTCGTACCTCCGCAGCTGGGGCGGCATCTCGGGGCTGTCCTTGACCGTCAGCTCGGCCACCCGGCGCAGCACCTCCTCGTGCAGCCAGTGATCGATGGCGGCGACGGCCTGGACCCAGGCTGCCCGGTAGAAGTCGTCGATGCCGATCGTGGGCGACTGGAGAGGCGTGAGCATCCGCCCCGTCTCGACCATGCGCCGGGCGTACGACAGGTTCGTCATGAACGCCTCGAACTGACGCGTCTGTGGTCTGGAAACAGCCATGCGCAACCCCGTACTCACTCTTCGCCACGATCTTTACGAGCACGATCGCGGAGTTGCCAGGGGGCCGGTCAAGCAGGAATGCGTCGTCCGGACGAAGGTGACCGAAACCGATTCTCCCGTTTCCGGATCGAGTCCCTCAGGTCTCGACCACTTCCGCATCGTTGTCTCGGTAGCGCGGCAGGCCGCTTGCCGGAATGGTCCCTTCCTCGATGGTGACGCGTGGGTGCACAGCCGGTCGTGAACAATCCCTTCCTTGGTGATCTCCACTTGCCCGGCAGCGCGTCGTCTGTGGACTGAACGAAGTCACGCATGGCCCGACACTGGTGGAAGGGCCCCGGAGTTCTCGGGTTCCGGGGGTACTCCGACCTCGCCGGTCGGAGAGGATGTCTGCCATGCCGAAGACCACACAACTGCGTACGTACACGGTCCGGGACGGTCTGCTCGACGAGTGGGTGCAGCGGTGGCGGGAAGAAATCGTCCCCCTGCGGATGGAGTTGGGATTCATGATCGGAGGGGCCTGGGTGGATCGTGAGCGCAATCAGTTCCTCTGGCTGATCGCCTACGAGGGCCCGGAGACGTTCGCGGAACGCAACGCGTTGTACTGGTCGTCGCCCAAGCGCGAAGCGATGGGCCTGAACCCGGACGACTACCTCGTCCGCACCGATGAGCGCACGGTCGAGTCGGCCTACTGATCACTACGTCACGCAGGATCGAGCGGCAGCAGATGCTGCCGCCGTTCCTCGTGGGTGAGGGTACGGAAAACCCTCCCCCGGGCCGCGGCCTCCAGCCGGTCGTAGTCGGGCTCGGCTTTCCATACCCGCGCCGTCCCGTCGGCCGATCCCGTGAGCAGCCGTGTGCCGTCCGGGGACCAGGCCACGGAGAGCACCTTGTCCTGGTGCACACCGACGACGGCGACCTCTTCAAGCGTCGCGGCAGACCAGACGCGTACGGTGCGATCGTCGCCGCCCGTGGCGATGTGCCGTCCATCAGGGGACCAGGCCACGGCGCGAAGCCGCCCTTCGTGTCCCTTCAGCACGTCGATCCGTCGCCCGGTGACGACGTCCCACACAGCGGCGGTCCAGTCGCCGGAAGCGGTGGCGATCCTCGTCTCGTCCGGGGACCAGGCCGCGTCCTCCACATAGTTCTCGTGGCCGCGCAGCACGGTGAACTGCCGCCCTTCCACGATGTCCCACAGTCGGCACGTGCGGTCGTCGGAGCAACTGGCGAGCAGCCGACCGCTCGGCGACCAGGCCACGCGCCCCACCCAGTCCTGGTGTTCCGTCAGTTTCAGCAACTCGGTCCCGTCCGGCGTGGACAGGACGCGCACGGCACCGTCGTGCCCCCCGGTGGCGATCCGGCCGCCGTTCGGAGACCAAGCGCACCCCTCGACGACCTCGCCGTTCCGCTGGAACAGTGTGCTGCCGCGCCCGTCGACGACCCGAAACAGTCCGTCGTTCGTACAGAACGCGAGCCGTTCCCCCTGGGGAGCCCAGGCAACAGACCAGACCCGGTCCTCCCACTCGATCACCGGTCCAGCCGGAGCTCCGGTGACCGCGTCCCAGACCCGTACGGTGCCGTCGTCCGAGGCCGTGGCGAAACGGTCGCCGTCACTGGACCACGCGGCATGATTCACGGGACCTCGGTGTCCGTCGGCCAGTACGACCTCGGCGCCGCGCGGGCGCAGGTCCCACACCATGCCGGTGCCGTCGGTGGAACTGGTGGCGAGCATGGTCCCGCAGGGCGACCAGGTGACGCCCCACACGGTGTCCGTGTGGCCCCGCAGCACGGCCAGGACCTTGGCATCCTCGGTGTCGACGATGCGCACGGTGTGATCCGAGGATGCACTGGCCAGCATCCGCCCGTCCGGCGACCAGGCCGGATTCCACACGTAGTCGGTGTGTCCTCGCAGCAACAGGCGCAGTTCGCCGGTCCTGGCGTTCCAGATACGGGCGGTGTGGTCCCCGGAGCCGGTGGCGATGAGCCGCCCGTCGGGTGACCAGGCGATCCCCTCCACGAAGTCCGAGTGCCCGTTGAGCGTGAGGGCCGCGGTCCCGGTTGTAAAGTCCCACACGATTGCGGTCTGATCGTGGGAGGCCGAGGCGAGCCGATCGCCGTCCGGCGCCCAGGCCACACCCCACACGTCGTCGCTGTGCCCGCGCAGTTCGTGCACGACCCGACCGCTGTCGGCCTCCCAGACTCGGACGACCCGATCCTTGGAGCTCGCCGCGACGTGCCGGCCGCCCGGTGACCAGGCGACCTGCCTGCTGAGGTCCCCCGCTCCGGTGAGCAACCGGACCGGCTCCCCAGAGGCGGCATCCCAGATTCGTACCACTCGGTCACGGCCGGCGGTTGCCACCCTGGCCGAGTCCGGCGACCAAGCGACGGACTCGACCATGACGCCGTCGCACGGCAGCACCAGCAGCGTGCGTCCGGACGGCGCCTCGTAGACGCGGGCCGTGCCGTCCCTGGACGCCGTGGCCAGCATGCGGCCGTCGGGGGACCAGGCGATGTGCCGGACTGTGTCAGTGTGCCCGCCGAGCCGGGCCCGGGCGTGACTCGCCGCCAGTGCCGCCATCAGGCCACGTCTGGCAGAGGGGGTGGGTGTGCACTCCCCGAGCGCGGCGAGCGACAGCAGCAGCGACCGCTCCGGTTCGCCCTCCGCACTCAGGAGGACCTGACGGCCGATGCTGTCGGAAACCCTGCTGAGGAAGGTCAGGTCGCGGCGCTGAGAGGACTCCACGAGCGCACGTGCCGGTGGGGACGCCTGCCCGGTCTCCTCCAAGCCCTCCAGCCAGCGGCGGGCCGCGCTGAGGCGCTCCCCGGTGAGCAGGTAGTCGTCGCTGCGCCCGGCCCGCTCCCAGTCGGCGGCCCACCGTTCCAGTTCGGCGCGCTCGCGAAGCCGTTCGGCACGTGCCTCGACCTCCTGCCGCAAGGGGGCCCACTGGCGGAACAGCGCCTCGTGCGTCACCTGCGCGTAGGGCTCGCTGTTGGTCGTGGCGCCACCGGTGGCGTCGGTGCGCAGCAACCGTGCCTCGACGAAGGCATCGACGATATGGCGTTCCTGTCCGTCGAGTTCGGACAGCGGTACACGGCGGCGGGCCACCTCCTGCCCCTCGACGGTGACGAAGCGGAGCAGGACTCGGAGAACGGCGTCGATGCCCACGCCCGCGCCGAGCCCGGTCACGGTGTTGTCCGCCTGGCGCGCCAGGGCGCCGGGTACTCCGCCGAGCCGCCGGTACAGCTCCTCGGTCACCGTCCCGCCGGGGCCGGAGGCGAAGTACAGCTCCTGGAGGAGATAGGCGAGCAGCGGCAGCGCGTCGTCCGTGCCGGTCTCGCTCACGATGGAGTCGACGACTCCGGCCTCGAAGCCGAGCCCGACGAGGGCCCCGGGCCGCTCCACGACCTCGGCGAGCTGCGCTCTGCCCAAAGTGCCGATGGCCACGGGGTGCTGGAGGAGTTCCGCGTGTCGGGTGGCGAGGATCCTGCCGAGCAGGTCCACCCGGAGAGTGGCCAGCACGCGGACCGCCGGATCATGTTCCACACAGGCACGCAGCTCTTCGAGGAACTGGACGCGTTCCCACTCCCCCGCCAGGGTGACGACCTCTTCGAATTGGTCGACCACGAGGAGTATCCGCCGGAACCGGCCTCCCCGCAGCCGCGACAGCTCGGCGCGGAGCGCGCCAGGTCCCTGGCGCAGTCTGCGCAGTACGGCACTCGCCGGTTCCTGCCCGCCTGCGACCGCCGCCAGCGCAGTCGCGAGGGCACCGAGCGGGCTGGGTCCGGGAGCGAAGGCCGGTACGACGGTCCAGCGGCTTTCCCGGAGCCGAGGCATCACTCCCGCCCTGACAAGCGAGGACTTACCGCTACCGGACGCCCCGACCAGCACCAGGAACCGATCGGCGGGATGGCTCGCCGTGGCGTGCAGCCTGCGCGTCAGTTCGGCAGCCTGTGCCTCCCTGCCGAAGTAGACGGGCGCCTCGTCCTCGTCGAAGGCGTCGAGGCCGGGGTACGGGACCCTCTCACGCGGCCATTCGGCCTGAGGCGGCGCGGGGTTCTCCAGCCGGTAGACGACGACCTGCCCGGCCACCAGCGCCACGATCAGCACGCCGATGGCCGGAACGGAGAAACGTTGAATGGCCTCCAGCGCCCAGGGGACGTCGTCGGTACTGGTCGCGTAGTTGGTGGCGATCCCGAGTAAGCAGGCGACCAGGGCCAGCATGATCTGAAGGACGACCTGCATACGGTTCCTCATCGGGCACCGCTCACGATCGCGCCGCTGCCCGCCAGCACCGATCAGCCTCCGTTCCCACCGGCCTCGAAGCGCCGGCACCGTGTCATGTGCCCTGGAGGCCCCGTGGATCGGCCAGGCGGGGCGCTCATGACCATCTTCTGGGGCTTCTCAGGCGCGTTCAACGGTGCGTATGCGTTTCGGCCATGCAGGGTTACGGCTCTTCGGCCCGGCAGCGTTCGGCCGGTGGGCCGACTCGGCACTCAGCCCACACCGTCTTTCGCGGGTACGGCCCGAGGGCGGTGCCCCAGCGGTCGGCGAGGGTGTCGACGAGGACGAGACCCCGGCCGGATTCCGCATGCGGGAGCGGGTGGTGCAGTTGCGGGAGGTGGTCGCCCCGGGTGTCGGTGACCTCGATGCGCAAGGTGGCGCCGACGACGTAGAGGGTGACCCGGAAGTCCCGGCCGGGGACCCGGCTGTGTGTGGCGGCGTTGGCCGCGAGTTCGGCCACGAGGTGCGCCGCCGGGTCCAGGGGCAGGCCCCAGGAACGAAGCTGTTCGGTGGCGAGCAGCCGGGCGAGGCGGGCTCCGCGGGGCGTAGGTGACAACTGAACGCTGAAGTTGCGGATCGGAGGGCGGAGTTGCACCTCAGGGGTGGCGGTTTCTTGATTCACGTCACTCAGCGTCGCGGAGTGCTCTTACCGTGAACAGTGACGAAGCGGTTGCGTACGGTGACTGTCCGGTCTTGTCCGGTGGTGTCCCGGCTTGTCGAGACGGGCCGTACGGCGACGAGGGGCGGTTCGGCAGGGCCGCACGACGGGAGGGCACGGAATGTCGGTGAACGGCGAGGTAGCACGGCTCAAGACCGAGGCTGACGAACCGGGCTGGGAGGTGGACCCGGATGACGACTGGGGACTGGCGGTCACCGCCACGGTGGGGCGGCAGCTGAAGCTGCGGCGGGAGGCCGCGGGGATGCGGGCCGCCGAGTTCGGGGAGGCGGTGGGGTACGGCGAGGACATGGTGTACAAGATCGAAGCCGGGAAGCGGATCCCACGGCCCGAGTATCTGGATATGGCGGACGAGGTGCTGGGGGCTGGTGGGCTGCTCTCGGCGATGAAGGAGGATGTGAAAAAGGTTCGGTACCCGAAGAAGGTGCGGGACCTGGCGGAGTTGGAGGCGAAGGCCGCAGAGCTGCTCTCGTACGGCAATCACAATCTGCACGGTTTGCTTCAGACCAAGGAGTACGCGTGGGCGTTGCTGCGGACACGACGGCCGGTGAACCCGGAAGACCAGTTGGAGCAGGCACTGGCGGCACGTATGGCTCGAAAGGCGATCTACGATCGTGCGCCAGCTCCTGAGCTCAGCTTCGTCCTGGAAGAGACGACACTCAGGCGCCCGGTCGGAGGCAAGATGGTGTGGCGCAGTCAGCTCGAACACCTGATTGAGGTCGGCCAGTTGCCAAACGTGGAAATTCAGGTGATGCCGACGGACCGTTGGAACCATCCTGGAACGGGAGGTCGCGTCCAGGTGTTGAAGTTCGAGGACGGTACGGCGGTCGGGCGCATGGACGACGAGTTCAATGGCCGCCCCGTCCATGATCCGAGGCAGGTCAGGATCCTCGAACTGCGCTATGGCATCATCCGGGCCGAGGCTCTGACTGCACGGGAGTCACTGGCCTTCGTCGAGCAACTGGTGGGAGAGACATGATCCGCAAGGCCTCTGTCGAAGACGCATCCGCGCTGGTGTGGTTCAAGAGCAGCTACAGCGACAGCAGCAATCCGAGCGACTGTGTCGAGGTCGCCCACACCCCCAGCACCATTCACATCCGGGACTCCAAAAACGCCGTCGGCCCCCGCCTCCAGCTCTCACCGGTGGCCTGGGCCGACTTCGTGGCGTACGCATCCAAGGGCTGACGGCTGCTACTCGACCTCGACCTCCGGCACGTCCACGTCGCCGCCCAAGGAACGGGCGATGGCCGTGAACTCGTTCAGGGCGGACTGGAGGTCGCGGACGATCTCCTCGGCGATCACCTCCGGTGGCAGGCCGCTGTCGGCGTCGTCGAGTGCGGGGTCCTTCATCCACGTGATGTCGAGGTTGACCTTGTCGCGGGCGATCAGTTCCTCGTAGGTGAACTTCTTGAAGGGCCCGTTCTCGTCCTCGGACTCGACGCGTGAGGAGCGGGGCTCACCCGGCCGGTAGGCCGTGACGAAGTCGTCCAGGTGGGCGCGGGTGAGCGGGCGCTGCTTGAGCGTGAAGTGCTGGCCGGTACGGAAGTCGTAGACCCAGGTCTCGGTGGTGTGCGGCTTGCCGTCGGCGCGCGGGGGCTTCTTCTCGAAGAAGAGGACGTTGGCCTTGACGCCGCCCGCATAGAAGATGCCAGTTGGCAGCCGCAGGATGGTGTGCAGGTCGAACTCGTCCAGCAGCTTGCGGCGGATCTTCTCGCCCGCTCCGCCTTCGAAGAGGACGTTGTCGGGAAGGACGACGGCCGCGCGTCCGCCGACGGCCGTAAGCGACATGATGTGTTGCAGGAAGTTGAGCTGCTTGTTGGTGGTCGTGGCGGTGAAGTCGTCGCGGTCGTACTCGGTTTCCTGCTTCTCGGTCTCACCGTCCTGGCCGATCACGGTGATCGTGGACTTGCGGCCGAAGGGCGGGTTCGCGAGGACCAGGGTGGCGTGCTTGCCGCTGGGCTTGTCGGCGAGGGCGTCCCCGACAGTGATCAGGCTGGGGCCGTCGCTCTTGCCGATGCCGTGGAGGAGCATGTTCATCGCGGCGAGACGGGCGGTGCCGGTGACGAGTTCGTTGCCCCAGATCTTGCGACCCTCGTCGTAGGCCTTGCGCTCGTCCAGCGACATGGTCTTCATGTGGTGGTCGCGGATATACGCGTGGGCGGCGATGAGGAACCCACCGGTGCCGCAGGCCGGGTCGGTGATCGTGTCGTCCGGGCCGGGCTGCATGACGTCGACCATGGCGTCGATGAGAGGCCGAGGAGTGAAGTACTGGCCGGCGCCAGTCTTCGTGTCCGAGGCGCCTTTGGCAAGCAAGCCCTCGTAGGCGTCGCCTTTGAGGTCGACCCCGGTCATCGTCCAGTCCTCACGACCGATCAGCTCGACGACGAGCTTTTCGAGGAGGGCGGGCTTCGTGATCCGGTTCTGGGCCTCGTCGAAGATCGTCCCGATGGTGGTGTCGGGACGCCTGCCCAGATTCTCCAGGACAGCGCGGTAGTGCTTCTCCAGCTCGGGACCGCGCTTGGTGACCAAGGTCTGCCAGTTGTACTCGGCGGGGACGATGGCACTCATGTCCTGACCGTCCCACGGGTCGCTCTCGATCTCCTCGACCATCTTGAGGAAGAGCAGATAGGAGAGCTGCTCAACGTACTCGATGGTGGACATGCCGTTGTCCCGGAGGACGTTGCAGTAGTTCCACAGCTTGGAGACGAGCGTGTTGGTCTGAGCGACCGCCTTGGCCGTCTTGACCGGCTCTTCGGCGGGCTGCTGGGCGTCTGCGGGGGCGGTCACAGGTCGAACTCCTGCTGTACGGCGAGGGCGGGGATGGGGGTCGGTTCGGGGGCCGGGCCGACCGACTCTGCGACTCGCTGGGGCGGGGCCTTGGTCGTTGTCCTACGAGGACGCTTGGGCTGCGCTGCCCGTTCAACAGCGATACGTGCGAGAGTCGTCGCTGCGGGCTCATCGGCTTCGTTCTGAGGAACAAGATCCCCTCGGAACGCTTTACGCAGAAGGGCGTTCCGTAGCTTTGCTGCTTGAAGCAGGGCGCGTTCTGTGGCCGCGCGGGCGTGCCGTAGTTGGATCAGCCGCTCTTCGATCCGTTCCGCAAGGCGTCGCTGCTCAGATTGCGGCGGTACAGGAACGGGCAGATTCTTGATCTTGCTAAGGCTGATGGAGGCAAGGTTCGTGCTCTGTTTCCCGTTTTCTTCGAACCACTTAGCTGAGCCATTGGCATACCAGGAAAGGAGTTCCGGAATGAGCACACCATGATGGATGCGGGCTCTGAATACGTGGTTCTGGTGGATGGCATTGGGGATCTGCTCGCGCCACACCCATCCCCTGCCCAGCTTGTCGCGGTCACCGCCCTCGTTCATCAGGACGTCGCCGTCTTGCAGCCTCAACTGCTCAGCCTTCTTCGGCGGAACTCGAATGTTCGCGACCTGTTCGAGGTCGAGATGGCCACGCTGAACATTGGCTACACGAAGATATGGAACTTCGGGAAGTTCCGGATCGGACTGCTTCTTCTTGTCCTTCGTCACGCCGCCGACAACGTCAGCCAGCTCGCCTAGACGCATCCATCGCCAGCCCACTGGAATGCGCGGCAACTTCCCGTCAATCGAATCGGCTGCTCCGGGAGACGGCGCAACAGGGTCGTCAGCGCCGACGGAGAGTTCGGCAGTGAAATCGGTAACTCTTCCGAGAAGGGCATCAGTACGTTGCATGACCTTGCGAACGTTCGCCCGCGCCGCGTCAAGCCGTGACAGCTGCTCTTCGAGCGCCTCGGCAATTCGGTACTGCTCCGCGAGCGGCGGCAGCGGCAGAGAGATCCCCTCGAGGATAGCTTGATTCACCTTATAAATTCCCGCAGTTGTGCGCGCCTGCGCCTCAATCTGCTCGCGCACAACGAGAGAATCCCACAGCAATCGAAGATATGAGGTGGAAATCAGTTCATCATTCACTCGCACACGAATCATCGTGTCCGGGAAAGCAACCGGATTCTCCACCGCCCCCACCATCCCACCACGCCCCACCAAGCGCTTGGATCCATTTCCACGACTCAGCAGGAAGTCACCTTCTCGAACCAGGAAAGGCGCAGCTTGGTCCGCATTCCAGGCGCCCTCCTTCGCTTCGGCAAGCTCAATTTTCCCATCTGCGATCGCAGTGAGCCGCAAGACGGGAAACCCACCTGCCATGGTCTTCACGGAGCGACCATTGACAAGCGGCTCACTCAAGACGTCTTCCAGGGACACCCAGCACCAGGAGTCCGGCAACCCGCTTTGTTCCACGCTCAAGCCAGTTCCTGATTCAGCTCATCCAACAGTTCCAACGCCCGGTCCTTGTCCCCGAACGCCCGCATGAAGCCCCGGCCACCACCACGCTCCGAGAAAGGCGCGACGGAGAAGTCCCCGGGCTCGATACCGACATCGACAGCAATGGCGTTCTTTATCCGCTCCAGCCACCACAGCTGATCCTCGGTGAACTCCACGCCCGCCTGCCGCTGCCGCAGCAGCCAGCCCTCGAAGCGCTCCTCGACCACCGTACGGTACGGCCGCAGCTCGTCGTCCGCGCCCAGCTCGTAGCGGATGAGCCGTACCAGGTCACCGAGGCCCGCCTCCTTGCCCGGACTGGCCGCCGCCTTGCCGACCTGTTCGTAGTACTCCCAGAGGACCGGCGTCGTCCATGAACGCTTCGTCGCCCTGATACGGCCGGCGAGTTCCTTCAGCGCGGCCCGTGCCTCCCCCGGAGTGAGCCGCGACCCGCTGCCCAGCGCGACCTGTATCGCCGCGTTCTCGTCCCGCTGTTCCCTCTCCAGCAGCTCGTTCCACTCGGCCAGCTCCTTCCGCGCGCGCTCCTCCATCGGGATCTCGCGCACCTGGGTGACCTTGACCTCGGTCGTCTCGTCGTAGGTCAGGTCCTGCTGGTGGCGGATCTCCAGGATGAGCTTGCGCAGTGCGGGGCGGGCGGTGAGGGGGGCCACCGCGTCCTGGACCAGTTTCTGCGCCAGCTCGGGGCCGCCCTCGTGCCGGGCCCGGTCCTGGGTGTCGACGTCCACCGCGTCCGTGATGCGGCGAGCCAGGTCGGCGAGGCTCGTGCCGCCGGACGTCTCGACCAGCAGCTTCCTCTCGTCCTCACCGAGCTGGCGGTCGATGCGGGCCAGGCGGCGGGCCAGGGTTTCCGCCTCGTCGGCGGTCAGTGACCGCGTGCCCGCCTTGTCGAGGAGCTTGGCCAGGGGGATGCCGCGCTGTGCGCCCGCCGGGATCAGCGGACGGGCGTCGACGAGGGGGGAGTCGGTGACGCCGACCGCGTCGATGAGGACGAAACGGTCCTTCTTCAAGTCGGGTGCCGCCTCCGGGGTCACCGCCTTCAGCTCGTCCGCGTCGATGGAACGGGCGCCCCGGCCCTTCATCTGCTCGAACATCACGGGGCTCTTCACCGGCCGCAGGAAGATCACGCACTCCAGCGGCTTCACGTCCGTGCCCGTGGCGATCATGTCGACCGTGACGGCGACCCGCAGCCGGGGCGAGTTGCGCAGGTCGTTGATGAGGGCCTCGGGGTCGTCGCCGTTGTCGCGGGACCGGTAGGTGATCTTCTTGGCGAAGTCGTCGCCCCGGCCGAAGACATGCTTGACCTGCTTGAGCACCTCGTCGGCGTGGTCGTCGTACGGGCCCGCGAAGATCAGGGTCTTGGGAAGGTCGGCCCGGCCGGGGAACCACCGCTTCCAGTTGTCCCGGTACGTCGTCAGCACGGCGCGGATCTCGTCCTCCGTGACGACCGTGCGGCCGATCTGGGGGGCGGTGTAGGTGAAGTCCTCGTCCAGTTCCTCGTACCGTTGGCTGCGCGTCTGACGGTCACGGATCCGTACCGTCGTCCCCGACTCGATCCTCGCTACGGCTCCCTCTTCCCGCAGGTCGGTCACGATCCGGGCAATGTCGAAGTCGACGTTGACGCCGTCGGCGACGGCCTGTTCGTAGGTGTAGCGCGAGACCTCGTTGTTGTCGAAGAAGCCCTTGGTCTGCCGGGTGGGCGTGGCGGTGAGACCGACGAGGTGGGCGTCGAAGTACTCCAGGACGCCACGCCACAGGCCGTAGATGGAACGGTGGCATTCGTCGACGACGATCACGTCGAAGGACTCGATGGGGACGTCGGGGTTGTACTCGACGGTGATCGGCTCGTCCGCCACGTAGGACTCGTCCAGGGGTGAGGCGGCCTTGTCCTCGCGATCCTCGGTCTCCGGTCCGTCCTCCAGCGGTTCGCCCTTGAGGAGGGCGTACATCCGCTGGATCGTGGAGATGACCACCGAGGAGGTCTGCTGAAGACCGGCGCGGCCCAGCATATCGACGTTGTAGAGGTCGGTGAGCTTCCGGTTCTCGTCGGGGGTGCGGTACTTGTCGAACTCCGCGCGGGCCTGGCGGCCGAGGTTGTTGCGGTCGACGAGGAAGAGGATCCGGCGGGCGCCCGCGTAACGGAGCAGCCGATAGGTCTCGGTGACCGCCGTGAACGTCTTACCGGCGCCCGTCGCCATCTGGATCAGGGCGCGCGGCCGGTCGGTGGCCAGGGAGCCTTCCAAGCCCGTGATGGCCTCGACCTGGGCCATGCGCAGGCCGTGGGTCTCCAGCAGCGGCATGGCGGTGCGCAGGGCCGCCCGGAAGGTGGGCGCGTGCGGGTACTCGTCGGCGTATCGCATCCACGAGGCAAGGGTCTCGGGACGGTGGAAGGCGAAGACCTCGCGGGAGCGGGCGTCCGGGTCGACGCGGTTGAGGAAGTACGTCTCGGTGCCGGTGGTGGCGTAGCGGAAGGCGAAGGGCTCGTCCCGGCGCCACACGGCCATGGCGTGTTCCTGGAGCACGCCCGCCGCGTACCGCTCGTTCTGGGCGAGGGCGCCGGCGAGGGGCACGCCCTCCCGCTTGGCCTCGATGACGCCGACGATCTTCCCGTCGACATACAGGACGTAGTCGGCACGGCCGGTGGCGAGGGTGAACTCGCGGATGGCGACGCCCGTGCCCGCCAGCGGGTTGGCGTCCGCCTTGTCCTGGAGGAGCCAGCCCGCCTTGCCCAGCATCGCGTCGATCTTCTTCCGCGCCTGCACCTCGTTGAGCGGCGCGGGGCGCTGGGCGCGCTCCACGATGGCGTCACGGGCGGCGGAGGCCACCGGGCGGGGCTTGAGCCGCTCGCGGTTGTAGCGCTGCTGGTGCGCCACCCGTAGCTCGGCGACCTGCACCCGCAGCTCCTCGACCTGGGCGGCGTAGGCGGTCTTGGCCTGCTCGGCGCTGGCGATGATCCGCTCGGCCTCGGCACGGGCCCGGCGTTCGGCCTCAAGGCGGTCGCCGACCTCAGACAGCTTCACGCGGGATTCGGCGAGGGTACGTCGGTGCCCCTCCAGCGCCTCGCGCAGCTCGGCGATCTCCCGCGGGTCGGTCTCCGGCGTCTCGGTGGGGAGGGTGGGTGGAACGAACGCGGTCACCGCGCGGGTGCCGCCCATGGCCCGGTCGAAGAGGTCGCCCAGCTGCCAGCACAGCTTCAGGGCCTCAAGGGCCATGGTCGTGTCGAAGAGGTGGTTGTGTGCTGCTTCGTTGCGGCCCCGGCGCAACTTGTGGAACGCGTCGCGGCTCCAACCGACGAGGACACCTGCTCGGGTGAGGGCGTTGATGCGGTCGACCTGGTTCGTTCCCTCGACACGCGTGCCCGTCCGCGTGACGAACTCCTCGGCCAGTACCTCGCCGAACTGACCGGCGCTGACGTAGGCGGCGTTCGGATTGGTCAGGACGGTGAGTTCGGCCTGCGAGCCGTAGATGGCGAGGAGCGGCTGGTGCTGGTACAGGCGACCGAAGTTGGGGGAGGCCTTCGCCTGCTCCCGAAGCCGCCTGTCCACGCTCTCATCGTCCACGTGCCGCCCCCTCGACCCTCGTTCGTGCCCGGCCCGGCAAGCCTACGGAATCCGACTCGGGAAAGCCGGACATCAAGACAGACGAGGCATGAGGGCAGAAGGGGCATCGGGCAGAAGAGGCACTGCTTCCGGCCGAGGCCAGGGTCTTCCCTCGGACCCCGGCCGGAAAGGCCGACGCTCAGAACTTGATGCTGCCGATCATGCCCGCGATGTTCGTCGTCAGCTCGTTGATCGTGGGAGCGACGGTCGAGGAGGCGAGGTAGAAGCCGAGCAGCATGCAGACGATCGCATGCCCCGCCTTCAGTCCCGACTTCTTGACGAGCAGGAAGACGATGATCGCCAGCAGCACCACCGCCGAAATCGAGAGTGCCACGGCGGTTCACCTCCAAAGATCCACGTGGACGCGGGGGGTCGGACTATGGGGGCATCAAATCCGTACAGCAGCCAGCAGGTTCATACCCACTATGCGTCATTGATCATAACTATCCCTCTGCGCGCATCGATCGGCGCACGGCCGCACAAGGGGGCGCATGGCCAATATGGTCAGGGCATGACGACCGAGCCTCACTCCTTCCCCCGACGGCACGCCCGTACCCAGCGCTTCACGCTCGGCGCGCCGCGCTCGTTCACCGTGGCGCCCGACGGTTCCCGTGTCGTGTTCCTGCGCTCCGGTTCCGGTACGGACCGGGCGAATTCGCTCTGGGTCCTCGACCCGGAGGAGGGGGCGGAGCGGGTCGCCGCCGACCCTCGCGCCCTGCTGGGAGGTGCTTCGGAGGACCTCTCACCCGAGGAACGGGCCCGGCGCGAACGCAGCAGGGAGGGCGGGGCCGGCATCGTCGGATACGCCACCGACACGGCCGTCGAATTGGCCTCTTTCGCCTTGTCGGGGCGGCTTTTCGCGGCGGAGCTGCGCGCGGGCACGGCGCGTGAACTGCGCGTTCCGGGGCCGGTGATCGACCCGCGTCCGTCGCCCGACGGGCGGCAGGTCGCGTATGTCGCGCAGGGGGCCCTGCGGGTGGTGGGCGCCGAGGGCGAGGGCGACCGGGCGCTCGCCGAGCCGGAGTCGGAGACCGTCTCGTACGGACTGGCCGAGTTCATCGCGGCCGAGGAGATGGGGCGTTCGCGGGGCTTCTGGTGGGCTCCCGAGTCGGACCGGCTGCTGGTGGCGCGCGTGGACGACACGCCGGTGCGGCGCTGGTGGATCGCCGACCCCGCGCATCCGGAACGGGAGCCTCAGCGGGTGCCGTACCCGGCGGCGGGTACCGCCAACGCGGAGGTGCGGCTGTTCGTGATCGGCCTGGACGGGCTGCGCACGGAGGTCGCCTGGGACCGGGCGCGCTATCCGTATCTGGCGCATGTGCACTGGTCAGCGGCGGGGGCGCCGCTGCTGCTCGTCCAGGCGCGCGACCAGCGCAGCCAGCTGATCCTGGCCGTGGACCCCGACTCGGGCGCGACGCGGATGGTGCACGCCGACGAAGATCGAACTTGGCTGGATCTTTTCCCCGGGGTGCCGTGCTGGAGTCCCTCGGGTCAGCTGGTGCGGATCGCCGACGAGGGCGGGGCGCGGGTGCTGGCGGTCGGGGACCGGCCGCTGACGGGGGCGCAGCTGCACGTCCGGGCCCTGCTGGACGTCTCCGAGCACGACGTGCTGATCTCGGCGTCGGCGGGCGCGGAGGCGGCCGGTGAGGCCGAGACGGGCCAGGTGCACGTGTACCGGGTGAACGAGCTGGGCGTGGAGCGGGTGTCCCGGGAGCCGGGCGTGCACGCGGCGGTGCGGGCCGGGGAGGTGACGGTTCTGGTCTCGGCCGCACTGAACCGGCCAGGTTCGCTGGTGCAGGTCCTGCGCGACGGAAAACCGACCAGGACTGTCCGCTCGTACGCCGAAGATCCTGGTATGTCCCCCCGCGTGACGCTCACCGAGGGGGGCGCACGCCGCGTACCGTGCGCCGTGCTTATGCCTCGGGACTACGACGGTGACACTCCGCTGCCGGTCCTCATGGACCCGTACGGAGGCCCGCACGGCCAGCGGGTGGTCGCCGCGCACAACGCCCACCTCACGTCCCAGTGGTTCGCGGACCAGGGCTTCGCGGTCGTGGTCGCCGACGGCCGCGGAACCCCGGGGCGCTCACCGGCCTGGGAGAAGGCGATCCACCACGACTTCACACTGTCGCTGGACGACCAGGTGGAGGCGCTGGAGGACCTCGCCAAGCGCTACCCCCTGGACCTGTCCAAGGTGGCGATCCGCGGCTGGTCCTACGGCGGCTGGCTGGCCGGTCTGGCGGTGCTGCGCCGCCCCGACGTCTTCCACGCGGGCATCGCGGGCGCGCCGGTGACGGACTGGAGCCTGTACGACACCCACTACACGGAGCGCTACCTGGGCACCCCGGCGGAGCACCCGGAGGCGTACGCGAAGAGCTCCCTGGTCACTCCGGACGGGCTGTCCTCCCCCGCCGAGCCGCACCGCCCGCTGATGATCGTGCACGGCCTCGCCGACGACAACGTCGTGGTCGCCCACGCCCTGCGCCTGTCCTCGGCCCTGCTGGCGGCCGGCCGGCCCCACGAGGTGCTGCCGCTGTCCGGCGTCACCCACATCACCCCTCAGGAACAGGTCGCCGAGAACCTGCTCCTCCTCCAGGTCGACTTCCTGAAGCGCTCCCTGGGCATCACGGCCGTCTGAGCACGGCAACGGGCCGGGGCGACATGGCGCGCCCCGGCCCGTCTACGGCACCCGCACGGCCGTACGCCCACCACCCTGACGTGTCCGTATATCGGAACCGGGTCCGCGAAGTTGCTTGCGTGTTAACGCAGTTGGGGGTGCGGACCGGTCCCGACAGCAGAATTTCCCGGCACCCCAGGGGGATGCCGGGAAATCGAGCGGTCGGGTCAGGCCGCGTGGACCACGTCCTTCTCCTCCGCGAAGTGGCAGGCGGACTCGTGGGCCGCCGGCGTGTCCACGCCCTGGAAGCGCTCGGGGATGGCCAGGAGGGGAACCTCCTGGGCGCACTTGTCCTGCGCCTTCCAGCAGCGGGTGCGGAAGCGGCAGCCCGAGGGCGGGTTGGCCGGGGACGGGACGTCACCGGTGAGGATGATCCGCTCGCGTCCCTCACGGGACTCCGGGTCGGGGACCGGGACGGCCGACAGCAGCGCCTGGGTGTAGGGGTGCGTCGGGTGGTCGTAGATCTCCGTGTCCGAGCCGATCTCGGCCATCTTGCCGAGGTACATCACGCCCACACGGTCCGAGATGTGCCGGACGATCGACAGGTCGTGCGCGATGAAGAGATACGAGAGGTTGAACTCGTTCTGCAGCTTCTCCATCAGGTTGATGACCTGCGCCTGGACGGACACGTCCAGGGCGGAGACCGGCTCGTCGCAGATGATGATCTCGGGGTTCAGTGCCAGGCCGCGGGCGATGCCGATGCGCTGGCGCTGACCGCCCGAGAACTGGTGCGGGTAGCGGTTGATGTACTCCGGGTTGAGGCCGACCACGTCCAGGAGGTCCTGGACCTTGCGCCGGCGGTCGCCCTTCGGCGCCACCTCGGGGTGGATCTCGAAGGTCTCCCCGATGATGTCGCCCACCGTCATACGGGGGTTGAGCGAGGTGTACGGGTCCTGGAACACCATCTGGATGTTCCGGCGGACCGCCTTCAGCGCACGCCCGGACAGCTTGGTGATGTCCTGGCCCTTGTAGAAGATCTCGCCCGCGGTCGCCTTCTCCAGCATCATCAGCAGCTTGGCGACCGTGGACTTGCCACAGCCGGACTCGCCCACGATGCCGAGCGTCTCACCCTGGTAGAGGTCGAAGGAGACCCCGTCCACGGCCTTGACCGCACCGATCTGACGCTTGAACAGGATGCCCTGGGTCAGCGGGAAGTGCTTGACCAGGTTGCGCACCTGCAGGATCGGCTCACCGCGCTCGACCGGCGCCTCGATGGCGGCCACGGCCTCCGCGTCGGTGGCGGCCTCCACCGTCTCGACCTCGGTGACGTTGGGGGTGGCGTCCATGGACTCGTCCGTCTTGTCCAGCTCAGCCATGGATCGTCTCCTTCCAGAAGTGGCACGCGCTGCCGCGGCCGGGCAGCTCGCCGCCGTCCCGCTCGGTGACCCGGTGCAGCGGCGGGACGTCCGTACGGCAGATGTCCTGCGCCTGGGGGCACCGCGGGTTGAAGGCGCAACCGGTCGGGATCCGCAGCAGGTTGGGCGGCAGTCCCTTGATCGCGTAGAGGTCCTGGCCCTTCTGGTCCAGGCGCGGGATCGACTCGAGCAGACCCTTGGTGTAGGGGTGCGCGGGCCGCTTGTACAGCTCGTGCACGGGCGCGGTCTCCACGATCCGGCCCGCGTACATCACCGCGATCTTGTCCGCCACGTCGGCGACCACGCCGAGGTCGTGGGTGATCAGGATCAGGCCCATGTTGTACTCGCGCTGCAACTCCGCGAGCAGGTCCATGACCTGGGCCTGGACCGTCACGTCGAGGGCCGTGGTCGGCTCGTCGGCGATGATCAGGTCCGGCTCCAGGGCGAGCGCCATGGCGATCATGATGCGCTGGCGCATACCGCCGGAGAACTGGTGCGGATAGTCGCCGACGCGCTCCTTGGCGGCCGGGATCTTCACACGGTCCATCAGCTCGATGGCCTTGGCCTTGGCGTCCTTCTTGCTCAGGCCCTGGTGGACGCGGAACATCTCGCCGAGCTGGTAGCCGACGGACAGCACCGGGTTCAGCGCGGACAGCGCGTCCTGGAAGATCATGGCGATCTTCCGGCCGCGGATCTTGCGCCGGGCGTCGGCGGACATGGTGAGCATGTCCTCGCCCCGGTACAGGATCTGGCCCTGGGGGATGCGCCCGGGCGGCATGTCGAGAATGCCCATGATCGCCTGCGCGGTCACGGACTTGCCGGAGCCGGACTCACCGAGCACGGCGAGGGTCTCGCCGGAGTTCACGGTGTAGTTGACGCCGTTGACGGCCTTGGCCACACCGTCACGGGTGTGGAACTCGACGTGCAGGTCACGCACTTCGAGCAGGGGAACATCACCGTCGGCCGCGCCGCGCGGCTCGGGGACGTTCCGGGTCTTGTCGATGGTGGTCACGTACGCCCTCCTCAGCGCAGCTTCGGGTCGAGGGCGTCGCGCACCGCGTCGCCGAGCATGATGAACGCGAAGACGGTGAGGCTGAGCATGCCCGCCGGGAACAGCAGCGTGTGCGGGTTGTCCCGGATCACCTTGCTGCCCTCGGAGATGTCGATGCCCCACGAGATCGTCGGGTCGCTCAGGCCGAGGCCCAGGAACGACAGCGTCGCCTCCGCGGAGATGTAGCCGCCGAGGGCGATCGTGGCCACCACGATGGTGGGCGCGACGGCGTTCGGCATCACGTGGCGGAACAGGATTCGCGGGGTGCCGGCGCCCAGCGCCCGGGCCGCCGTCACGTAGTCCGCCTGCTTCGCCGTGATGACGGAGCTGCGCATGACCCGCGCGATCGAGGTCCAGCCGAGGAAGGCCAGGGCCAGGATGACGACGTACACCTTGCGCTCGGTGAAGGCGTTCAGGACGACCATGGTGCCGAGCAGGAACGGCAGGCCGAAGAAGATGTCGACGATGCGCGAGATCACGGAGTCGATCCAGCCGCCGAAGTAGCCCGCCAGCATGCCGAGCAGACCGCCGATCAGCGTGACGGCCGCGGTGACGCAGACGCCGACGAGGATCGAGGCCCGGGTGCCGTGGATGACGCGCGAGTAGATCGAGCGGCCCTGCTGGTCGTAGCCGAACCAGTCGGGCTGGAAGAAGTGACCCAGCTCCGGCTTGCCCAGGTAGTGGTGGACGAGGTCGCCGTCGCGCGGGTCGACGCTGGTGAACCAGCCGGGGAAGGCGGCGATCACCAGCAGCAGGACCAGCAGCACCGAGGAGATCCAGAACATGGGCCGGTGCCGCAGGTCGTACCAGGCGTCGCCCCACAGGGAGCGGGGCTTCTCGCTCGTCTGCGCGCTCTGCTTGCCGGGGGCGTCGACGGCCGGCGGGGCGACGGCGTCCACGGTCGCGGCGTCGGTGGTCTGGGCCTTGGTCACGTCAGGCATACCGGATCCTCGGGTCCAGGACCGCGTACAGCAGGTCGATGAGCAGGTTGATCAGGAGGATGACGAGGACGAGGACCGTCACCACACCCGTGACCGTCGAGCCCTCGCTCGTCTGGATCGCCCTGTAGAGGAGGTTGCCGACACCCTGGATGTTGAAGATGCCCTCGGTGATGACCGCGCCGCCGATGAAGCCGCCGACGTCGGTGCCGACGAAGGTGACCACGGGGATCAGCGAGTTGCGCAGCAGGTGCACACCGATGATGCGGCGCCGGGGCAGGCCCTTGGCCAGCGCGGTGCGCATGTAGTCGGCCCGCAGGTTCTCGGCGAAGGTCGTCCGGGTCAGCCGCGCCACGTACGCCATGGAGAGCATGGCCAGGACGAACGCGGGCAGGAACAACTGCGCGTAGTCCGTGGAGTCCTGGACGTTGGGCGGCAGCCAGCCGAGTTCGTCGGCGAAGATGAACCGCGCGATGAAGCCCAGCACGAACACCGGGATGGAGATCACCGTCAGGGTGAACACCAGCACGCCGGTGTCGGCGGCCTTACCGGCCCGCAGACCGGCCCACGCGCCCAGGCCCACACCGATGATGATCTCGATGGTGATGGCCAGCAGCGTCAGCCGCAGGGTCACCGGGAAGGCCTCGGCCATCAGTTCGGCGACCGGGCGTCCGGCGAGGTTGCTGCCGAAGTCTCCCTTGAGGAGATTCAGCATGTAGTGGAAGTACTGCTCGAGGACGGGCTTGTCGAATCCGTACTCGCGCTTGATCTGCGCGATCTGTGCGGGATCGGGAGCCTTGTCCCCGTAGATGGCCCGGACCGGGTCGCCCGGAAGGATGTGGACCATCAGGAAGATCAACAGAGTTGTCCCGATGAAGATCGGGATCATCTGGAGCAGTCGCCTGGCGGCGTAGCGCCCCATCTTGCGCCTCCATGCCGTGAGGGGTCGGCGAGGCCTGCGCACTCATCTGCACCGCAGGTTGAGGGTGAGGTGGAGGCCTGTGCCTACGGACCGGTGCCGCCGCTCCCCTTTCTCCGGGAGGGGCGGCACCGGTCTGCGGTCGTCTACTTACTTCTGCTTGACCTGGATCTGGTCGAAGATCGGGTCACCGTCCTGGCCGTACTTGATCTTGCCCAGGATCTTGTTGCTCTGACCGCTGTTGACCTTGTAGAACCAGAGCGGGATCGCCGGCATGTCCTTGGCGAGGAGCTGCTCCGCCTCCTGGTACTTGGTCACGGTCTCGTCGATCGAGCCGGCCTTGTCCGCCTCGGAGCTCAGCTTGTCGAACTCCTTGTTGGAGTAACCGCTGGTGTTGCCGGCCGCCGTGGAGCCGTACAGGTCGCGCATGAAGTTCGAGTTGACCGGGTAGTCCAGCACCCAGCCACCGCGGTACATGGACTTGACCTGCTCCTTGTCACGGGCGTCGAGGTCGGCCTGGAAGGTCGGCTTCGGGTCGCCCGTGCACTCCACACCGGTGGACTTGCGGATCGAGTTGCAGACCGCGTCGACCCAGGGCTTGTGGTCCTGGTCGGCGTTGTACTGGATCTGGATCTTGTTGCCCGGGACGCCGCCACCCTCCTGGATGAGCTTCTTGGCCTGGGCCGGGTCGAACTTGACGATGTCGCCGAGCGCGCCCTTCTTGTAGCCGAGGACGCCCGGGGCGACGTAGGAGTCGGCCGGGGTACGCGTGCCCTGGAGGACGGTCTTGGTGATCGTCTGACGGTCGATCGCCATGGACAGACCCTGGATGACCTTGGGGTCGATGTCCTTGAACTGCTTGGTGTAGAACGCCGGGACGATCGACTGGACGGCCGAGTACGGCTCGTCGATGGCACGGTCGCCGAGGTCCGACTTGTAGTTCGTCAGCGCGGTGGTCGGGACCTGCTCGATCCAGTCCACGTTGTTCGAGCGCAGGTCCGAGTACGCGGCGTCGGCCGTCGTGTAGTTCTTGAAGTCGATACCGCCGTTCTTGGCGGCGTTCGGGCCCTTGTAGTCCGCGAACTTGCGGACCTTGATGAGCTTGTTGTGCTCCCAGGACACGAACTTGTACGGGCCGTTGCCGACCGGCTTCTGGCCGAAGCCCTTCGGGTCCTTGAAGAAGGCCTCGGGCAGCGGCGCCCACACGTCGTAGCCCAGCTTGTACGCGAAGTACGAGACCGGCTGCGTCAGCTTGATCGTGAAGGTGTTCTCGTCGACGACCTTCAGACCCGACATCTTGTCGCTCTTCGGGTCACCCTTCTCCGGGTGCACGTCCTCGAAGCCGACGATGTCGGCGAACCAGCTGGAGTTGGTCTGGTTGTTCTTGATGTTGGCGGACCAGTTCCAGGAGTCCACGTAGGACTTCGCGGTCACCGGGGTGCCGTCGTGGAACTTCCAGCCCGGCTTGAGCTTGACGGTCCACTCGGACGAGTCGTCGTTCGGCGTGACCGACTCGGCGTTGACGTACTCGAGCTTGCCGGTGCCGGGCTCGTAGTCGACCAGGCCGGCGAAGATCGTGCGCAGCACGCGGCTGCCCTGGCTCTCCTTGGCGTTGGCCGGCTGGAGCGGGTTCTGCGGTTCGCTCAGCTGCGCAGTGACGATGCCGTTCGGGTCGGCCTTGCCCTTGTTCATGTCGTCGCTGCCGCTGTCGTCGCCGCCGCCGCAGGCGGTGGCGGCCAGGGCGACGACTATCGCACCCGCGACCCACTTGGCGCTCTTGGCACCGCGCATGGGTTCCTCCTAAGAAGTCATTGGTTCACCGCGAAGGGAGCACACGACACATCACGGCCCCCGCCCGTCGCCGGTGCCGGAATTCGTCGAGTGCCCCCGCGCTCGTGAGTCGCGCCGCTGCCGGCTACTGACCCGTCATCCGAGCTCTACGCGCCTAACTATCTGCCAAACGCCAGGACCGAACCACACTCTCGAGGTCTCGGTTCGATCACAGCTCTCGCCTACATCTTCCAAAATCCGGACAAAGGGTTTGGTGAAAGATCCCTGCGAAACGGACTTGTTACACATCTATCGGTGTCGACTGTCCGCATTCCGGACGCGAGAGTGAGATAAACCGGTTGCGACGTACCGTGGGATCCGTGCAGGGTTCCCTCGGCGACTGTCGCGCGCTCAAGTGGCTTGTGCGGCAAGGCCGTTGCGCGATCCCGAAACCGGGGGCGCGTGGCGCTTCCGGAGCAGGGTAGTAGGAGAAATCCGCCCCTGACGGCCGTCGCGGGCAAGTCGAGGGTTTTCCCTACCCTTGCCTGCGCGTTCCCCGTCCTTCAGACGCTCGCCTTGAGACGACGACACCGGGCACCCCGCCTCGCGGGGTGCCCGGTGTCGTCTCAGCGGCAGGCGTCAGCCGTGCTTGGCGCGGCTCGCGGCACGGGCGCGCTCGCGGGCGTCCAGGTTCACCTTGCGGATGCGCACGGCCTCCGGGGTGACCTCGACGCACTCGTCGTCCCGGCAGAACTCCAGGGACTGCTCCAGCGACAGCTTGCGCGGCGGGACGATGGACTCCGTCACATCGGCGGTCGAGGACCGCATGTTCGTGAGCTTCTTCTCCTTGGTGATGTTGACGTCCATGTCGTCGGCGCGGGAGTTCTCGCCGACGATCATGCCCTCGTACACCTCGGTGCCCGGCTCGACGAACAGCACGCCGCGCTCCTGGAGGTTGGTCATCGCGAACGCGGTGACCGCACCGGCGCGGTCGGCGACCAGGGAGCCGTTGTTACGGGTCTGGAGGGTGCCGAACCAGGGCTCGAAGCCCTCGTGGATGGAGTGGCCGATGCCGGTGCCGCGGGTCTGGGTCAGGAACTCGGTACGGAAGCCGATGAGACCGCGCGAGGGCACGACGAACTCCATGCGGACCCAGCCGGAGCCGTGGTTGGACATGTTGTCCATGCGGCCCTTGCGGACGCCCATGAGCTGCGTGACGGCGCCCATGTGCTCCTCGGGCACGTCGATCGTCATGCGCTCGACGGGCTCGTAGGTCTTGCCGTCGACCTCCTTGGTGACGACCTGCGGCTTGCCGATCGTCAGCTCGAAGCCCTCACGGCGCATCGTCTCGACCAGGATGGCCAGCGCCAGCTCACCGCGGCCCTGCACCTCCCAGGCGTCCGGCCGCTCGGTGTCGAGCACGCGGAGGCTGACGTTACCGATCAGCTCGCGGTCGAGGCGGTCCTTGACCTGGCGGGCGGTGACCTTGCGGTCCTTGACGGCCGCCTTGTTGTCGGCGCCCTTGCCGGTGGCGCCACGGCCGACCAGCGGGGAGGTGTTGGTGCCGATGACCATGGAGATCGCGGGCTCGTCGACCGTGATCAGCGGCAGCGCGACCGGGTTCTCCGGGTCGGCCAGCGTCTCGCCGATCATGATGTCCGGGATGCCGGCGACGGCGCAGATGTCACCGGGGCCGGCCTTCTCGGCGGGCTTGCGGGTGAGCGCCTCGGTCATCATCAGCTCGGAGATGCGGACATTGCTGACGGAGCCGTCGCGCTTCATCCACGCGACCGTCTGGCCCTTGCGCAGCTCGCCCTGCTCGACGCGGAGCAGCGCGATACGGCCGAGGAAGTTGTCGGCGTCCAGGTTGGTGACGTGGGCCTGGAGCGGGGCGTCCTCGTCGTAGGTCGGGGCCGGGATGTGCTCCAGGATCGTGGAGAAGAACGGCTCCAGGCTGGTGGAGTCGGAGGGGACCGTGCCGTTGTCCGGCTTGGTCAGCGAGGCGATGCCGTCGCGGCCGCAGGCGTAGACGATCGGGAACTCGATCTGCTCCTCGTCGGCGTCCAGGTCGAGGAAGAGGTCGTAGGTCTCGTTGACGACCTCGTCGATCCGGGAGTCCGGGCGGTCCGTCTTGTTGATGCACAGGATGACGGGCAGGCGCTGCTGGAGCGCCTTGCGCAGCACGAAGCGGGTCTGCGGGAGCGGGCCCTCGGAGGCGTCCACGAGCAGGACGACGCCGTCGACCATCGACAGACCGCGCTCGACCTCACCGCCGAAGTCGGCGTGGCCGGGGGTGTCGATGATGTTGATGGTGATGACGTCCCCCCCGTCCTTCGGGTGGTACTTCACCGCCGTGTTCTTGGCCAGGATCGTGATGCCCTTCTCACGCTCCAGGTCGTTCGAGTCCATCATGCGGTCGTCGACCGAGTCGAGCTGGTGCGCGGCGAAGGCGCCGGCCTGCTTCAGCATGCCGTCGACGATGGTGGTCTTGCCGTGGTCGACGTGGGCGACGATGGCGACGTTGCGGATGTCGTGGCGCGTGGCCATAAAAGGCGTACTCCCGGAGTAGTGAATGCCCTGCGCGTACGTCGGTGGTGCGCGGGCCCTGCCGGGCTCAACATGCCACGGCCTCACCCCATGGTACGGGTACGCTGCCGCTGGGACGTGCCGGGAGGCGTTTACGCAGGTGGCGAGGGTCCTCGGGCTGCTTCCAGGGCACCCGGCGGCCGAGGCGGGCCGCCGGGGCCGCTCGGGGGCGGCTCGGTTCAGTCCGTTGCCTTCGCGGCCCGGGAGTCCGCCGGGCACAGTTCACCGGCCGCCGCACGGCCGGCCACACCCTCGGGGGGCTCCTCGGAACAGGGCATGAAGCCGCTGCCGGTGCCCTCCCAGGTCCGCACCCGCCCCTTCACGGGCTTGTCGTCCCCGCAGGTGTACGTGAAGTCGGCCGTGACCAGTCCGACGTAGCCCCAGGCGTAGTAGGCGCCCTTCAGGTCACCGGTCGTCACCTCGAAGTAGTGGTCCCTCTCCGGGACTTCCTTCTCGGACGGCCCGGCGAGCGGTTCCTCGACCTTCAGGTGCCTGCCCAGGGCCTTGATGACTCCTGCCGCGCCGACGCCCCCGGGCGTACCGGTCACCGAGGGCCGGTGCACCCTGTCGCCGACGGGCTCGAGGCGGGAGGTGTAGCTGTCGGTCCTCTTCTCGAACCAAATCGGGTCGGACAGCGCGGTCAGCCGCTCCTCCCGCCGGACACCCGACCATGCGTACGTACCGTCCGCGCAGGCCTCGGCCCTGCCGTCCCCGTCGCCACCCGAGCCCCCCGAACAGGCGGCCACCCCCGCCACCAGCACCCCGACGACCAGTCCGGCGCCGCAGAACCGCCCCACCGTGCCGTGCATCCGCCCGCCCCCGTCCCCCCGCGCACGGACGCCCGGCGTCCGCACCATGATCACTGCTGGTCTCATGGTGCGGTCGCCGGGCGATGGACGGCAAGGCGTTTGAGCGTTCCCAGAGCTACGGGGCCTTCGAGCCCTTCGCCGAGGGCCCCGACGCCGCCTTCGCGCCCTTCTTCAGGAAGCCCATGTCCTCGTAGACCGGCGTGCCGAAACCGAAGGCGCCGGCGTTGACGAGGTTCTTGCGGGCCGCCAGCAGCTGGGGGCGCTGGAAGAGGGGGATGGAGCCGGCCGCCGCCCAGATCCGGGAGTCGGCCTTGCGGATCAGGGAGCGGGACTCGCCCTCGTCGAGGGTGGCCACGGCCTCGTCGAAGAGCTGGTCGACCTGGTCGGTGCCGACGCGGGTGTAGTTCTGCTCGACGTTCAGCGAGCCGTCGGCGGCCGGGACGGGCTTGGCGTAGACGGGCCGGGCGTCGGTGGCGGGGAAGGCCGTGGCGGGCCAGGAGTACAGGGCGAGGTCGTACTGGCCGGAGGCGATGTGGTCCTTGAAGTAGGACTCGTCGGAGACCTTGGAGATCGCGGTGGTGATGCCGACGCGCTCCAGCATGCGGGAGATGCGCTCGGCGACCGTGCGCAGCGTCTGGGAGCCGGGCCCGGAGGGGAGCACGAAGCGCAGCGTGAGGGGCTTGCCGTTCTTGGCGAGCGGAGCGGACTCCTGGTTCGCCGGGGCGGCGGTGCCCTGGGGGGCGTACGCCCCGGGGGCGCCGCCCTGGTGCGCGGGCACGTGCTGCTTGCCGTCCTGGGCGAGGTGCCCGGCCGGGTCGGGCCCGCGGCGGGCCTTGTCGTCCTGGTCGGTGTCACCGGCCTTGCCGCCCTCGGGACCGGCCGCCTTCTCCTTCTCCTTCTCCTTCTCCTTCTCCTTGATCGGGCCGCCGCGTACCCACCCGGCGTCCGCGAGCAGCGCCTGGGCCTCCTCGGTGTCCTGGTCGCCGAGGGCGCCGCTGTTGTCGGCGTAGGCGGCCTGGCCGGACAGGGCGAGGTGGCTGCCGACCGGGACGGCGGGCAGGCCCAGGGGTTTGAGGACGGTCCGGGCGAGATCCTTGCGGTCCAGGGCGCGGGCGACGGCCCTGCGGACGCGCTCGTCGGTGAGCGGGCCCTCGGCGCCGTTCAGGGCGAGCTGGGTGTAGGCGGGCTCCAGGGACTTGCGGACCTCGAAGCCGCTGAGGGCCTGCTGCTGCCGGGCGTACGCGGCGGCCGCCCTGCGCAGCTTCTCGCGGGCGACGGTCTCCTCGTCCGCGGCCTCCTCGTCGGAGCCGTTGGCGCGGGCCCAGGACTCCAGGGAGTCCGCGGCGGACCGGTCGGCGCCGGGGCCCATCAGGGGGCTGGCGGAGCTCTGCGGGCGGGCGGCGACGGTGATGCGGCGGGCCGCGGTGGGGTCGATCTCGGCCAGGTCGAGGGTGCCCGCGGCCAGCTCGGCGGCCCGCTTGTCGCGCGGGACGGTGCGCAGCACGATCTCGGAGAGCTTGGCGGGCTCGCCCCACCAGCGCGGGTTGCGGGCGAGGGTGACCTCGTCGTCCTTGCGGTCCACCTTCTTCACCATGAAGGGCCCGGCGCTGACCTGGAGCTTGTTGCGGGCCCCGTCGTTGAAGGAGTCCGGGGTGCCCATGACGTCCTTCGGGTACAGCGGGGAGAACAGCGAGCGCCAGTCGGCGTAGGGGCGGCTGAAGGTGACCCGGACCTCCAGGGCGTTGTCGCCGCGCTCGATCTTCTGGATGCGGTCGTAGCCGGCGTTGCGGGCGGTCCAGTAGGCGGTGTCCTTGCCGGACAGGGCGCGCCACTGGGCGGCGAAGTCGGCGGCGCCGATCTCCCGGCCGTCGCTCCACACGGCCTGCTGGTTGAGCTTGTAGAGGACGACCTGCTTGGGCTCGGTGTCGACGACCTTGGCGGACTCCAGGTAGTCCGGGTTGCGCTCGGGGCGGCCGGAGGCGTCCATGCGGAACATCGACGGCAGGACGGCCTGGGCGACACGGGTGGTGGTGGCGTCGGCGTCGGACTGGAACGTGTTCAGCGTGTCGGGTACGGAGTCGGCGGCCCAGCGCAGGGTGCCGCCGTCGGTGATCCGGTCGCGCGGGGCGGGCTGGATGTCCTGCCCGGCGAGCGGCTTTCCGGACGGGTCGTCGGAGCCGCATCCGGCGAGCGCGGGCACCGCGAGCACGCCCGCGGTGAGGAAAGCGACCGAGCGCGTGACCGCGCGCGGGCCGACGCCGTGCTGGGACATCTGTGCTACCTCCGGGGAGCCGCGGGCGTTATGATCACTTTTGGCGGTATTTGGCGTTCATCTGATGTATGCGGCCACTGAAGAGGAAAGGGTTCGGCAACACAGGGCGACACGGCGGTCACGGGCGGGAAGTCACCCGTGCGGCGCAACGCACCGCACAGTGCACCCGCACACCTCGGCCAATCGATGCACATCCCTTCACAGCACAAGGTGTGACGCGCAACACTCGCAGGCGCATGAGCGTTGCCGCCTTGGGCCATGAAGGACCCGCGGAAGTGAGGGCAAGTCATGTCCGTTCACGACGAACTGATGTCGGTCCAGCGCAGTCTCGACGAGGTGTTCCGCTCGCTGGGGCGGCTGGAGAAGCAGCTCGGCACCGGTGGCCTGGAGATGCGCCGCGTCCGTGCCGACGCCAACCACCTGCGCGAGAGCGTCGCCCTGCTGCGCGACGCGGCCGCGTCACCGGCCGCGCCGACCCGCCCCGAGCTGGTCACCATCTCGGACACGCCGTACGACTCCGCCCTGTGGAGCGACTCGGACGACGAGGGGCTCGGCGCCCGGGACCGGCGCGCTCCCTGACCCGGGGAGGAGTCGAGCGCGACCGGCACCTCCCCCGAACCCGACCGGAGTCGTCACGTGGCCACTGGTACGGAACCCCCTGCCACCGAACCCAGACCTGAGAGCGGCGGTGTGCGGGGTGGTACGCGCGCCGCGATCGCCGCCCCGCACCTGCGCACCGACCGCTGGTGGCTGGCCCCGGCCGGCACCGCCGCGGGCCTGCTCGCCTTCATCGTCTACTCGACCTGGCGGGCCTTCGCCAACACCGACTACTACGCGGCGCCCTACGTCTCGCCCTTCTACTCCCCGTGCCTGGCGGAGAACTGCGAGCCGATGCGGTCCGGCCCGAACTGGGAGCTCTTCGGAAGCTGGTGGGGCATCTCCCCCGCGATCATCATCCTGATCTTCCCGCTCGGCTTCCGCCTGACCTGCTACTACTACCGCAAGGCCTACTACCGGGGCTTCTGGGCGTCCCCGCCGGCCTGCGCGGTGGCCGAGCCGCACAAGAAGTACACCGGCGAGACCCGCTTCCCGCTGATCCTGCAGAACATCCACCGGTACTTCTTCTACGCCGCGCTCGTGGTCGCCGGGATCCTGACCTACGACACCGTGCTCGCCTTCCGCGACGAGACCTACGCCTGGGGCCACATGGGGCTCGGCACGCTCGTGTTCCTGGTCAACATCGTGCTGATCTGGGCGTACACGATCTCCTGCCACTCCTGCCGGCACATCGTCGGCGGCAAGCTCAAGCACTTCTCCCGGCATCCCGTGCGCTACCGGATGTGGCAGTGGGCGGGGAAGCTCAACGCCCGGCACATGCAGCTCGCCTGGGCGTCGCTGGTGAGCGTGGCGCTCGCCGACTTCTACGTCTACCTGGTCGCGTCGGGCGCCTTCGACGATCCGCGCTTCTTCTAGAGGGATGGGGACCGACTGATGTCCGTGGTCGACCGGCAGGAGTGGGACGTCGTCGTGGTGGGCGCGGGCGGCGCGGGCCTGCGCGCCGCCATCGAGGCCCGTGAGCGCGGTGCCCGTACGGCCGTGATCTGCAAGTCGCTGTTCGGCAAGGCGCACACGGTGATGGCCGAGGGCGGCATCGCGGCGGCGATGGCCAACGCCAACGAGAACGACTCCTGGCAGGTGCACTTCCGCGACACCCTGCGCGGCGGCAAGTTCCTCAACCAGTGGCGGATGGCCGAACTGCACGCCCAGGAGGCACCGCAGCGGGTGTGGGAGCTGGAGACCTGGGGGGCGCTGTTCGACCGCACCAAGGACGGCCGGATCTCCCAGCGCAACTTCGGCGGCCACGAGTACCCGCGCCTCGCCCACGTCGGCGACCGCACGGGCCTGGAGCTGATCCGCACCCTCCAGCAGAAGATCGTCTCCCTGCAGCAGGAGGACTTCCGTGAGACCGGCGACTACGAGGCCCGGCTGAAGGTCTTCCAGGAGTGCACGGTCACCCGTGTCCTCAAGGAGGACGGGAGGGTCTCCGGCGTCTTCGCCTACGAGCGCGAGTCGGGCCGCTTCTTCGTGCTGGAGGCACCCGCCGTGGTGATCGCCACCGGCGGCATCGGCAAGTCCTTCAAGGTGACGTCGAACTCGTGGGAGTACACCGGCGACGGCCACGCCCTGGCCCTCCTCGCGGGCGCTCCCCTGCTGAACATGGAGTTCGTGCAGTTCCACCCGACCGGCATGGTCTGGCCGCCGTCGGTGAAGGGCATCCTCGTCACCGAGTCGGTGCGCGGCGACGGCGGTGTGCTGCGCAACTCCGACGGCAAGCGGTTCATGTTCGACTACATCCCCGACGTCTTCAAGGACAAGTACGCCGAGACGGAGGAGGAGGGCGACCGCTGGTACAACGACCCGGACCACAACCGCCGCCCGCCCGAGCTGCTCCCCCGTGACGAGGTCGCGCGGGCCATCAACGCCGAGGTGAAGGAGGGGCGCGGCTCCCCGCACGGCGGCGTGTTCCTCGACGTGTCGACGCGGATGCCCGCCGAGGTCATCAAGCGCCGGCTGCCGTCGATGTACCACCAGTTCAAGGAGCTGGCGGACGTCGACATCACGGCCGAGGCCATGGAGGTCGGGCCCACCTGCCACTACGTGATGGGCGGGGTCGCGGTCGATTCCGACACGGCGGCGGCACGCGGGGTGCCGGGTCTGTACGCCGCCGGTGAGGTGGCCGGCGGCATGCACGGCTCCAACCGGCTCGGCGGCAACTCCCTGTCCGACCTGCTGGTCTTCGGGCGCCGGGCGGGCCGGCACGCCGCCGAGTACGCGGCGGGCCTGGCCGGGGCGCGGCCCGCCGTGGACGACGTCCAGATCGACGCGGCGGCGGCGGAGGCGCTGCGGCCCTTCTCGGCCGAGGCGGAGACCGAGGAGCCGATGGGCGGCCCGCCGGAGAACCCGTACACCCTCCACCAGGAACTCCAGCAGACGATGAACGACCTGGTCGGCATCATCCGCCGCGCGCCGGAGATGGAGCAGGCCCTGGAGAAGCTGGCCGAACTGCGGCTGCGGGCCCGCCGGGCCGGGGTCGAGGGGCACCGGCAGTTCAACCCGGGCTGGCACCTCGCCCTGGATCTCAGGAACATGCTGCTGGTCAGCGAGTGCGTGGCGCGGGCCGCACTGGAGCGCACCGAGTCGCGCGGCGGTCACACGCGTGAGGACCACCCCGGGATGGACCGCGCGTGGCGGCGGATCACTCTGCTGTGCGCGCTCACCGACCCCACGGGCGGGCTGGCGGCGACGGACCCCGTCCGCGGCCAGATCGCCCTCACCCGCGAGACCACCGAACCCGTCCGTGCCGACCTGCTCGCCCTGTTCGACAAGGAGGAGCTGGTCAAGTACCTCTCCGAAGAGGAGCTCTACGAATGAGCGGCTATACGGCCCACTTCAAGGTGTGGCGCGGGGACGTGAGCGGCGGCGGCCTGGAGGACTTCCAGGTCGAGGTCAACGACGGCGAGGTGGTGCTCGACATCATCCACCGCCTCCAGGCCACCCAGGCGCCCGACCTCGCCGTGCGCTGGAACTGCAAGGCCGGCAAGTGCGGTTCCTGCTCGGCGGAGATCAACGGCCGCCCGCGGCTGATGTGCATGACGCGCATGTCGGTGTTCGACCGCGAGGAGACCATCACGGTGACGCCGCTGCGGGCGTTCCCGGTCATTCGCGACCTGGTCACCGACGTCGGTTTCAACTACACCAAGGCCAGGGAGGTCCCGGCCTTCGTGCCGCCGGCCGGGGTCGCTCCCGGCGAGTACCGGATGATGCAGGAGGACGTGGACCGCTCGCAGGAGTTCCGCAAGTGCATCGAGTGCTTCCTGTGCCAGGACACCTGCCATGTGGTGCGTGACCACGAGGAGAACAAGCAGGCGTTCGCCGGGCCGCGTTTCCTGATGCGGGTGGCGGAGCTGGACATGCACCCGCTGGACGCGGCGTCGGAGGCGGGCCTGGACCGCAAGACCACCGCCCAGGACGAACACGGCCTGGGGTACTGCAACATCACCAAGTGCTGCACGGAGGTCTGCCCGGAGGGCATCAAGATCACGGACAACGCGCTGATCCCCCTGAAGGAGCGGGCGGTGGACCGCAAGTACGACCCGCTGGTGTGGCTCGGCTCGAAGATCCGCAGGCGCTCCTCAGCAGGCTGAACACCCGCTGACCCAGCCCTCCTCGTACGCTCGCCAGTTCTCCTCGGTCGCGGTGTGGTCGATGTACAGCGCGACACCGAAGCGGGCCCGGTCCGCGTCCGTGCGGGACAGCCCGAGGCGGACGCCCCGGACCGCCGCGGGCACCGTCTCGGCATGGCCCCAGTGGCTGACGTCGTTCTCCCAGTAGAAGGGCAGGCCCATCAGCAGGTCGGTGGAGCGCGGGGTGACCTCCAGGGCGAGGGAGGTCTGCTGGGCGACGTAGCCGCCGTAGGTGCTCTCCAGGGGCTGCGCGGTGTCGTACGTCATCACGGCGATCTGGTCGACGCGGCGGGCGACCTGGCCGAAGAACCGCTGTGACCACCACTTGGGATGGCCGGTGAGGCCGCCCCGCAGGGTGTGGAGGCCGGGGAGCGGGTCGATCTGGTGGGCGGCGACGGAGAGCAGGGCGCCCCGGTAGCGGGTCTCGCGGCGCAGGGCGTCGAGGAGACGCAGGTAGTTCCGGTCGCCGGAGTGCAGGGGTTCCAGGTCGAGGTGGACACCCGCGTAGCCGAGGTCCAGGATCCGGCGGGTGGAGCGCAGGACGGCGGCGCGTGTCGCCGGGTCCTCCAGCCGCATGCCCTCGTCGCTCTCGGTGGCGACGACGTCCCCGAGGAAGGCCTGGACGCGGACGCCGGGGATTCTGTCGCGCACGGCGTCGACGAACCAGCGCGCCCGGGGGTGGACCGACGCGGGGAGCGTGCCGTCGTGTTCCAGCGGCCCCGAGTGGACGTACAGGTCGCGGACGCCGGTGTCGCGCAGGCGGCCGGCCAGGGCGGTGACGTCGGCGTCCTTCTTGCGCCCGTCGACCCAGGCGTGGCCCAGCCAGAGGGCGTCCCGGCCCCGGCTGTGGGTGCCGTCGGCCGGATCGCCCATGTAGGTGATCCTCAGGGCCGTCAGAGCGGCGAGGAACGGGAGAAGGAGGAGCAGCAGAAGGCCGACGGCCGTGCGTCTGAGCCGGCGCCGGCGTCTCACACCGCCCTTCCGGGCGGGCACGGACTCCTCTTGCGGCGGTGAGGAGTGCTCACCGGCCGACGGTGAGGCGTTCTCACCGGCCGGTGATAAGGAGTGCTCACCGGCCGGTGATAAGGAGTGCTCACCGGCCGGCGGTGAGGCGTTCTCACGGGCCGTCGGCGAGGAGTGCTCACCGACCGTCGGTGAGGCGTTCTCACCGACCGCGCCTTCCGTGCGGTCCATGCCTTCTCCCCCCGGGTGGTGCGGTTGATGTTGCCGGGGAGGACGATCGGTACCTGTGTTCGGTTGCGGGTCAGAACAGGCTCAGCAGCGCCTCCGCCGGATCCGTGAGACTCGTGTCGCCGCCCGGCAGGGGCAGTTCGAACCAGACCGTCTTGCCCCGGGGAGTGCGGCGGGAGCCCCACGCGGCGCTGAGGAGGCCGACCAGCTGGAGGCCGCGGCCACCCTCGTCGGTGTCGCGGGCCCGGCGGCGGCGGGGCTGGACGAGGCCGGAGTCCCAGACCTCGCAGACCAGGGTGCGGTCGAGCAGCAGACGCAGCCGGATCTCGCCCTCGCCGTAGCGCAGGGCGTTGGTGACCAGTTCGCTCACCAGGAGCTCCGTGGTGTCGACCAGGGGCTCCATGTCCCAGGCGAGCAGCTGGGCACGCGCGTACTCGCGGGCCCGGCCCACGCTGCGCGGCTCACGCGGCAGGGTCCAGTCGCCGACGGACTCGGTGGGCAGCCCCTGGACACGTGCCATCAGCAGCGCGATGTCGTCCTCGCCGTGGTGGGTGTCGAGGGTGTTGAGGACGTGGTCGCAGACGTCCTCCAGCGGCTGGGTCGGGTCGGCGAGGGCGCTCACGAAGGCCTGGAGGCCCTCGTCCAGGGGGTGGTCGCGGCTTTCGACCAGGCCGTCCGTGTAGAGCGCGAGCAGGGCCCCCTCGGGCAGTTCGACCTCGACCTCCTCGAAGGGCTCCCCGCCGACGCCGAGCGGCATGCCCGGCGGTACGTCGAGCATCAGCGCCTGCTCGCCCGGCTCGACCAGGACGGGCGGCAGATGGCCGGCGTTGGCGAAGGTGCAGCGCCGGGTGACCGAGTCGTAGACGGCGTAGACGCAGGTGGCGAGGTACACCTCCGACAGGTCCGCCTCGCGGGGGCGGCGGGCCGCCCGGGTCGCCTGCTGCACTCCTCCGGGGGCGCCGAGGCCGCGGGCGATCTCGTCCAGCTGGGAGAGCACCTCGGCCGGTTCCAGGTCGAGCTGGGCCAGGGTACGGACCGCCGTGCGCAGTTCGCCCATGGCGACGGCGGCGCGCAGGCCGCGGCCCATCACGTCGCCGACGACCAACGCGGTGCGGTGCCCGGGCAGTTCTATGACGTCGAACCAGTCGCCGCCGACCTCGCTGGGCCGGCCGGTGTTGACGTTGCCGGGCAGGTAGCGGCAGGCGATGTCCAGGCCGGAGGCCTCCGGGTCGCCGGGCGGGAGCAGGGACCGCTGCAGTATCAACGCCCGTTCGTGCTCACGGCGGTAGAGGCGGGCGTTGTCGATGCAGACCGCGGCCCTGGCGGCCAGTTCCACGGCGAGGTCGCGGTCCCGGTCGCCGAACGGCTCGCTGCCCTTGGTCCGGGCGAACTGCACCAGCCCGACGACGGTGTCGTGGGCGACCATCGGCACGGCGAGCGTGGACTGCACGAGCCCGCCGTCCTCGCCGGGGACGGTCTGGGGCCGGGCGGTGCGCAGGGCGTCCGCGCAGGGCGAGTTGAACGGGTAGTGGTGGACCGCGCCGACCGCGACGGGCACACCGGTGCCGGCGAACGGCGCGTCGGAGACGGCACTGGCGAAGGCCACGCGGCGCAACTCGGCGCTGCCGTCGGCGAGCCCGGGCGGTGTCTCGTCACCGGCCAGCAGGCCCTGGTAGAGGTCGACCGTGGCCAGGTCGCAGAAGCCGGGGACGACGACGTCGAGGAGCTGACGGGCCGTGGTCTCCAGGTCGAGGGAGTTGCCGATGCGCGCACCGGCCTCGTTCAGCAGGGCCAGATTGCGCCGGGCGGCGGCGGCCTCGCGTGCGGCGGCACGGCGGGCGGTGATGTCGATCCCGAGCCAGGCGATGCCGATGGGCCGGCCCGAACCGCTGTGGACGCGGTAGAGGTTGACGGACCAGTGGCGACGCTCGTCGGACCCCGGCACGAAGCCGGTGACGTGCATGTCGGTGATCGAACTGCCGGTCTCCAGCACCCGCCGCAGGGTCGCCGCGACCCGGTCGGCCTCACCGCGCTGGAGGTAGTCGTGCACGCCCTTGCCGCGGTGGTCGTCGACGTCACCGCCGAAGATGGACGCGAACCGCTGGTTGACGCGGCGGACCCGCAGGTCCGTGTCGATCAGGAGGAAACCGAAGGGCGATTGACTGAAAATGGCCTGCGAGGCGGCGAGGTCGGTCTCGATGCTGCGCAGGGTGCGCACGTCGACGACGATGCAGACGGCGGCCTTCTCGCCGTCCTCGGTGCGCGTCGGCATGACGTACACCTCGGCGAGCCCCTCGTGCCCGCGCTCCCCCTCGACGCCCTTCGGCATTCGGAAGGGCACCACGCCGGTCCACTCGCGGCCGTCCAGGATCTCGGCCATCTTGCGCATACCGCGCTCGTGGTGACGCGGATCGATGAACGCCTCGATGGGATCCATGCCCACGGCGCGGTCGGCGGGGATGCCGAAGAGGTGCTCGGCGCGCAGGCTCCACTGGTCCACCAGCCCGTCGGGACCGATGGAGAAGGAGGCGACCTTGATGTAGTCGTAGATGGAACCGGGGGGACTGCTCTGCCACATGGCGTCCCCGGATCGCACCCCGTCGGCGGCGAGCGCGCCTCCCACCGCGGAGGCCAGGCCGTCGGCAGGCCTCGGCCTCGCGCCCTCCGACGGGTCCTCGGACTCCGTGGACTTCGCTGGTATCTCGCTCACGCGAACCGTCCCCTCCAGCTCACCGCGTCCGGCACCGGTCACCGGGGGCGGCTGCCCGCAGTATCCAGCACTACGGTGCCGCACAACACGGTGTTCACGATCACAGCACGGTCCCGATGGTTTTCGGTCCGGACCGTGACAACACTTCCAGTCTTCTAACCAGGGGACACGGCGTCGAACCCCTCGCACCGGCAACCGCCACTGGCCTGAACCGCGCCCTCTACAGCGGCGGGTTGTACGTACACCGGATTTTCACTCCGGCACCGCGAGTTCGAACCACACCGTCTTGCCCGTGGCGCCGGGTCTGGTACCCCAGCGGCGGGACGCGGACGCCACCAGATGCAGTCCGCGGCCGCTCTCGTCCTCCGGGCGGGCGGCGCGTTCGCGGGGCGGGTCCGGCAGCGGGTCCGACACCTCCACCAGGAGGGCGCCGTCCAGGCCGGAGTGGCGCACCAGGCGCACCCCGATGGGGCCCGTGGCGTGTCGCAGGGCGTTGGTGACCAGCTCGCTGACCAGCAGTGCCGCGAGGTCCGCGAGGCTGTCGAGGCCCCAGTCGCGCAGTCGGCCGCGCACGGCCTGGCGGGCGCTGCGCACGGCGCCCGGTTCGGCGGGAAAGGTCCAGTCGGCGCAGTCGTCCTCGGTGTCGATCACGCCGATCACTTCCCAGGCAGGAGCCTCACCCATGTCCGGTTTCATGGGGTTAATGGGCACATACCCGATATTCGGGTTGGAGTACCGCGCGAGGCAGCGCGCTGTGGCACGAAAGGCGTACAGGGCGTACGCACTGCACTCCGATAGGGCCGCGCGCCCCCGGCGGGCTTCAGGCGCCGGGCTCGTCCGCCACACCGGAACGCGGGCCGCGCGAGGCCGCACCGCCGGCCGCTCCCAGGTGGGCGAGGGTCTGACGCACCGCCGGGACGTCCTGGTCGAGCCAGGGCACGTCCCAGATCTCGTCGGGGCGGAGCCAGCGCAGCTCGTCGTGGTCCTGGAGGGGGCGGGGAGCGGCTGAGCCGGGCCGCAGCCGGGCGGTCCACACATGCAGGACGTACGGCGCCCTCAGGGGCCACTCCCCCGGGACGCGGTCGCTCACCTCGGCGTCGACGCCGAGTTCCTCGCGCAGCTCCCGCGCGAGCGCCGCGTCGGCCGTCTCGCCGGGCTCGACCTTGCCACCGGGCAGCTCCCAGCGCCCGGCCAGCTCGGCGGGCGCGCTGCGCCGGGCGGCCAGCAGCCGCCCGTCCTCGACCAGGGCCGCCCCTACGACGATCCGCTCACTCATGCGGGGAGCCTACGGGAGCCTCGCCGGTCTCCGGGGTCCCGCCCCGGACGCTCCCGCGGGGGTCAGTCGTGGGCCACGGCCGGGCCGTTCCGGCCGAGCCTCTCGACCCAGTACAGCTGCTTGTGGCCGCGACCGTCGAGGCTGTCCGCGATCTTCTGGGCCTCGGCCCGGGTCGCGTACCGGCCCACGCGGTAGCGGTTGCCGTTGTCGTCCTCCCGTATCACGAGCCAGGGCAGAGCGACCGTGCTGTCGTTCATCGCGCCCCTCCTCTTCCCACCCGCGGCCTGCGCCGTACCCCACCCGCCAAGGAAACCGCAATGCGCATATGCCCGAGCGTACGCCTAACCTTCACGGAGCGAATACGGGTTTTCACGAAGAGGTACGCAACCGGCCAGGACGCGGGGGCGCACGCCGGTGAACGCGCCGCCCGAGCACACCGAGGCAGCCTGTCGCGGGGATACCGCATACATGAGCGGCGACCTGCGCGAACGACGGCCGGGTGGAGCCGCGCACCACCCCGGACCGCGATGCTCCGGGCGGTGATCGTGTGAACGGGGCGCGCGGGGAGTGCGCCGCGGGCGGATGGGAGCGGCCGCTACTTGACCGGAAGGTGGTAGGCGACCCGGTACCGATCGGCCGGAATGACCACGTCGGCCGTCTCCACCGGCCGGCCGGAGGCGTAGAACGTGCGCTGGACGACCAGCACCACATGTCCCGGGACGCCGCCCAGGACGAGCAGTTCCTCGGCGAGGCCGGGACGGGCGCCGACCTCCTCGGTGACGTTGTCCACGATCACGTCGATGGCGCGCATCCGCTCGACGACGCCCATGCCGCCGACGGGCCCCTCCTCCGGCAGCATCACGGGCGTACGACCCGTCACGGCGAGGGGCTCCCAGGACGTGGAGAGCATCATCGCCTCGCCGCCCTCGCGGTAGAGGTACTTCGTGCGCATGACCCGCTCGCCCGGCTCGATGTCCAGCCTGCCGGCGACCGCGACACTCGCCTCGGACTGCTCGCTGCTGGACTCCCAGGTGCCGTGCCCCTCGCCGTCGGCCTGCTCCTGGCGGAACGGGGTGGCCCCGCCGGTCGGGCGGTAGCCGGAGCGGGAGATACGCCGGGGCACGGGGCGCTCGCGCACATAGGTGCCCGAGCCGGAGCGGCCCTCGACCAGGCCTTCCGCCATGAGCACCTTGCGGGCCTCCAGCGCGACCGTGTCCGAGACGCCGTACTCCTGGCGGATTCTGGCCTGGGAGGGGAGGCGGGTGTGCGGGGGCAGCCGACCGTCGACGATCTTCTTGCGGAGATCACCCGCGACACGCAGGTACGCCGGCTGCTCACCGAATGTCACTGGCCGCTCCCATCAGGTTGTACAGACAGCAACAGCGTGGCAACCGTAGGTTGTGTGGTGCAAGCAAAGGCCAGAGAATCACTCGATGTGATGACATGAGGGCCCTGAGGGCTTTACGCAGGCACTTTCTCCCCGCTATGGCCGCCGTCACACCTGCGCGGCGGCGTCTTCCTTCCCGCCCTGCCCGGGGGCGGGCGGGGTCGTCGCCAGGCCGAGGGCCTTGCGCGCCGTGACGGTCGCCGGTCCGTCCACCGCCCCGGACGCCCTGTCGTAGTGCGCGTGGTACGTCTCCGCGTCCCCGGCGGTGCTCGCCCTGTGCCATTCCGTCCGGGCGTCCTCCAGGTCCGCGACCAGGTCGGCGACGGGGGTACGGGCACCGGCCCGCCAGGAGTGCCCGCGCAGGGCCTCGATCTGCTCGCCGAGCACGTCGTGGACCTGCGTGGCCCAGGCGCGGTGGGCGGCGAGGTCGTCCTCGGGGCTCTTGCCGGGCTCCTCGTAGAGGGCCGCGTCCAGGGCGTTGGCCGTCGACAGGAAGACGACCTGGTCGGTGTCCAGCGTCGTGGGGTCGCCGCGCAGGGAGCCGGTCAGTCCGGCCGTCTCCTCGGCGCTGCCGAAGAGACAGGTGATCGCGCGGTCGCCGTAGCGCCAGCTCTCCCGGGACGGCATCAGGTAGTACACCTCGACGTCGGCCGGCATCGCCCAGGTGTCCATCGCGTACTGGTCCTGGAGGGCGTAGCACTTCTCGTCGGCGAGGTCGGTGATCCTCGCGTCCCCCGGGAAGGCGCCGCCGGGCAGCGTGACGACCGCGAAGACCTCGCCGTCGTGCCGGCCCGCGCAGGGCACCCGGTCGACGTCGTAGGTGTCGCCCTCCAGTCCGCCGGGCGCGTCGAAGCAGTCGCCCTTGCCCAGCGACAGGCTCTCGTTGCCCCGGGCGCTGTCCTTGAGCCCCTCCCACGCCGTGGACGCGGCCCCGCTGGACAGCACCACCGTCCACAGCACGATCCAGACGGTCGACAGCACGGCCCCGGCGATCGCCATGCCCCGGCCGCTCTGCCCGGTCCGCCGGATCTGCCGCAGCGCGATCAGCCCCGGCACGATTGCCGCCGCGGGCAGGAAGCAGAGCACTCCGAGGACCAGGGCGACCACGGCGAGCGCGTTGACGGAGACGGGTGCGCCGTGGGGGCGGCCGGCGGAGCCGTAGGGACCGTGCGGCGGGGCTGCCGGGGGCCGGTTCGCCGGAGGTGGGCCGAACGGGTCCCGGAACGGCTCGCTCCCGGGGGGCGGTGGTACGGACACGGCTACGGCGCTCCTGGGTGAGGCGGTGAAAGAGCGGCCGTCCGCGACCGACGTACGGCTGGGCGCATCGTAAGCGGGCCGTACCTCGGCCGTCGCGCCCGCCCGTGCCCCGTCGGCAGGCCTGCGCTCACGCCCGCACCAGGGGCCGTCGGCGCGCCGGCGCCGACGGGGGTCAGCCCCGGGCGGGCCGGGCCAGCCACCGGGCCACCGCTTCCGAGATCGGCTGCCCGGTCTCCAGTTCCACGAAGCCGAACTGGCCGCCCTGGTTGCATTCCAGGAACCACCAGAAGCCGTCCTCGTCCTCGGCGAAGTCGAAGGCGGCGTAGGCCAGTCCCGCCAGGTCGACGTAGTCGTGCACCGACTTGCGGATGCGGTCGGGCACCGGCACCGGCTCCCAGGTGTGCGGGGTGTCGCCGTAGCGGCCGTCCACCTGGTCCGGCTCGGCCTTCTTGCGTGCCGCGAACAGCCGGCTGCCGACACAGGTCAGGCGGACGTCCGCGTGCTTGGGGACGTACCGCTGGAGCAGCGCGGGGCCGGCCGCGACGCCCGAGAAGTCCGCGTCGGGCCCGATGAGGGTGGTGGGCAGGGCCATCGCGGGCTCGCCGGGCGGCGGCCCGGAGGCGGACTTCACCACCACCTCCCCGTACTCCTCGGCGAACTGCCGTGCCAGCCGCGGGACGGTGGTGACGACCGTCGGCGGCACGGCGAAGCCGCTGACGTGGGCGGTTCTCAGCTGCCACGGTTTCAGCCGGGCCCGCTCGGCCTCGCGCGGGTGGTTCATCCAGCGCGCGGAGGCCGAGTAGAGCATGCCGAAGAGGGCCTGGCGCGTCTCGGCGGTCAGCCACGCGGAGGGTTCGTCCGCGTGCGCGGCGGGCTCGCCGGGCCTGCGCACCCACACGGAGCGCAGGCCCCCCATGCTGACCACGTGACCGTTGGCCGACAGCAGGCCCTCGAAGTCGCCGTGCGCGAAGCGGGCGGACAGCAGGGTGTTGACGGGCAGGTCCGCGGGGTCGAGGCGCATGACCGGCACCGCCGCGTCGTGCAGTCTGGTGACGACCATGTCGGCGGTGACGTCGTCCCTGGACGTGAGGATCAGTACGGTCATGCGGTCACGGGGTTCAGTCGTCGAAGTGGGTCTTGGAGCCGGCGGTGGACGCCGTCGTCCCGACCGCCAGGAGGAGGTCCGGGTCGCTGACCGCCGGGCGGCCGTCGGGGAGCACGTTCAGCTGGAGCGAGTCGTCGAAGCGGTAGGGCGGCACCGCCGTCGGAAGTGACGTGGGCCGCGCGTAGTTGAGGGTGAACGGTCGCACTCGAAGCCTCCGGGTTCGCGTACTGCCCGCGTGCGGTGCCGCGCGCGTGCCCCGCACAGGAGTCACTCATCACGCCTCATCCACATCACCGGCAACACTGCGTCCAATTCCTTCACTACTTACACACCGAAAGTGGCTCCGGAATCGTCACAGGGGTGTGCGGCCTCGGTGCTCCGGCCCGGAGATCGGCACCGGGCTTCCGCGCGAGGGCACCTGACGGGGTCACCGGCCCGGACCGCCGCCCGGACCGCCGCCCGGACCTCCGCTCGGGCGGCCGCCCTTGACGCCGCCCTTGCCCGTGGCACTCCCGCTGCCCGCCGAGCCCGTCCCCGCGCCGGGGTTCGCCGCGGCCTCACCGGCCCTGCCCGGGTCGCCGGGCGGGCCGGGCTCGGGCGTGGACCGGGTCAACCCGGCGCAGTACGCGTCGACTTCGTCCGCGCCGCCCGCCGCCGCGAGAAGCCGCTGCCATGCGGTCGCGTCGAGCGCCGCTCCGCGGCCGTCGACCCGTTCGTAGGCGCGGCAGCGGGCCTCGGCGTCCGGGGCGGAGGGCCGACCGCCTTCCCGTTCCGGGCCGTTCGAGGGGGCCGGTGACACGTGACCGCCCGAGCGGGCCGGGGCGGGAGGCGCAGAGCGCGTCGTCCCGCCCGTACCGTTCGCGGGCGGGCCGACGGAACCCATGGCCGCGACGGCGACTCCCCCCAGGGCGATGCTGGTGAGCACGGCGGCGAGCGCGGTCTTCACCTGACGGTCCGCACGCCCACTGCGGGGCGGCCGCCAGTCGTCCCGGCGCCGGGTGCGCGCCGCGTGGGCTCCCGTGTCGCGTGCGGACCGGAACGCCGCCACGGCCCGGCGCTCGGCCTCGGGCCCGGGGGCGTCCGCGCGCAGGGCGGCTGCCAGGACCGTGTGCAGTGCGGTGGCGTCACGCGGGCTCCACGCCCCGGGCGCGGCACCGCCGGGGTCCGCGCGCCGACGGCCCGTCGCCCGGTCGCGGTTCAGCCGATCACCCATGCCCGTTGTCCGTTCCTGCCTGAGCTGTTCGACGGGTCCGCGATGCCGGCCCGTGACGCAGGTCTGTCGGGCCGCCGACGTCGTGGGGACGGGCGGCCCTCCGGCGCCGGGGGCGCGTCCTCCGTCACGCCCTCGCCGCCCTCCGGGCCGAGACCCAGCTGACGGGCGAGGCGCTTCAGACCCCGGTGCGTCGAGGTGCGCACCGCGCCGGGGCGCTTGCCGAGGACGCGCGCGGCCGCCGGGCCGTCCAGGCCGACGACGACGCGCAGGAGCACGGCCTCGGCCTGGTCGCGCGGCAGACCCCGGACCAGTTCCAGGGCCCGCTCGGTCGATATGGTCTCCAGGGCCTGCTCCTGGGTGCTGTGCGGGCCGGGCAGGTCGAGGACGTCCTGTTCGAGCGCGCCCGGCCGGGGGCGGGAACGCTGGCGGCGGACATGGTCCAGTGCCCGGTGCCGGGCGATGGTGGCCGTCCAGCCGCGGAAGCCGCCCCCGTCCCCCGTGAACCGTCCGATGTCCCGGGCGATCTGCAGCCAGGCGTCGGAGGCCACGTCCTCCGCGTCGTCGCCCACGAGCCCGCGCAGGTAGCCGAGCAGGCCCGGTTGCACGAGCCGGTAGGCGACCGCGAAGGCCGCCTCGTCGCCCTGCTGGGCACGCGCCACGGCCTCGCCCAGATCGTCGTCGTGGGCCTGCGGGTAGCGCGATTGCCGTTCCTGACCCAAGACCGTCCTCGTTCGCACCGGGGTTCATGTCACGTGCGTGCCGGCCGACGCGCCCCGTTCGCTGCGGCACCCTCATGCAGACAAGCGCGCGTGTGCACAGAAGTGTCACAGCGCGCCAGGCGTCCCTCACATCACACGCCGCCGACGGCGAGGAAGGCCGGCGACCGCAGACCCCGTGCCCGGCCGCGCCCAGCACCCAGGCCATGACGTGCGTGAAGGCGTGTCCGGTCCGCACCGTCCGGTTGAGGGCTTCGGCCTGCCATCCCTCGGCGGCGTACGGGTCGCCGTACACCACGGCACGGGGCATCGGCCCGGCCCGTCACTCAGCCGGAGCCCTTGCGCAGCAGGGCAAGTTCGGCGTTCATCTCGGCCAGGAAGCGGACGACCACCTCCAGCTCCTCGCGGCTGAAACGGCCTCGGGCGGCGTCGGTGCTCCGGGCCAGGGGGCGGAAGTAGTCGCGGGCCAGGCCGCGGGCCGCCTCGGCGTAGTGCAGGTGCACCACGCGGCGGTCGCCGGCGTCGCGGACCCGGCGGATGTGTCCGGCCCGCTCCAGCCTGTCCAGGCACGCGGTCACGGCGCCGGACGTGAGGTTGAGCTGCCCCCGCAGGCGGCCCGGCGTCATGGGCTCGCCCGCCGCGTCCGGGTCGGAGTCGGCGTCGAGGATCGCGATCAGGGCCTGCATGTCGGTGAGGTGCAGGCCCTGTTCCTGGGCGAACTCCTGGGCGATGCGGTTGAACTCGCTGTTCATCCGGCGCAGGAGAACGGCGAAGGACTGCAACCCGGTGGGGTCCTCCGCCGGAAGAGATGCCGTGGGTGCACCGGATCCGCTCATCCCCCCAGCCTAGTATCTCTCAATGATTGAGATACTTTATGGCTGAGTTACTTCTTCTCGGTCACTCCTCTTTCGGTCACTCCTTCTACGGCTTGGGATGCGCATGAGTACCGCACCGCGTCGGGCCCGGCGGCTCGTACCGCTCGCTTTGCTGCTCGTCTGGCTGGGGGTGGGCGGGACGCTGGGTCCCTACGCCGGAAAGCTCGGCGAGGTGGCCACCAACGACCAGGCCGCCTTCCTGCCGCGGAGTGCCGAGTCCACCCGGGTGCTGGAAGCCCGTACGGCCTTCGACCGGGCCGAGACCGTGCCGGCCATCGTGGTGTGGACGGCGGACGGGGCCCGGTTCACCGAGGGCCGGCAGGCCGAGGCCACCCGTGCCGTCGCCGCCCTCGCCGGAAAGCCCGGCGTCGTGGGCCGCCCCTCCCCCGCCCTGCTCTCCGACGACCGTGAGGCGATACAGGCCGTCGTCCCGCTGGAGCCCGACCTCGGCGACGAACTGCCCGCCGCCCTCGACACGGTGCGCGAGGCGGCCGGGGGCGTGCCCGGCACCACGGTGCGGATCGCCGGGCCGGCGGCCGGCCAGGCCGATCTGTCCGACGCGTTCGCGGGCATCGACGGACTGCTGCTGGGCGTGGCCCTCGGCGCCGTGCTGCTGATCCTGCTGCTGGTGTACCGGAGCGTCCTGCTGCCGTTCCTGATCATCCTGGGGTCGGTCTTCGCGCTGGGCCTCGCCTGTGCCGTGGTGTACGCGCTGGCCGACCGGGACGTGGTCCGGGTCGACGGCCAGGTGCAGGGCATCCTGTCGATCCTGGTGATCGGCGCCGCCACCGACTACGCCCTGTTGCTGGCCGCGCGCTTCCGGGAGGAACTCGCCCTGCGCGAGGACCGTTCCGCCGCCGCGGTGGCCGCCGTGCGCCGGTCGTTCGGGGCGATCACCGCCAGCGCCGCCACCGTGGCGCTCGGGCTGCTGACCCTGCTCGCGAGCGACCTCACCAACAACCGTGCCCTCGGTCCGGTCGGCGCCGTCGGCATCGGCTGTGCCGTGCTCGTCACGCTCACCTTCCTGCCGGCCGCGCTGGCCCTGCTGGGCCGCACCGCCTACTGGCCGTCCCGGCCCCAGCCCCCCGCGCAGGCCGCCGAGGGCAGCGGCGTGTGGCGGCGGGTCGCCCGGACGGTGGACGGCCGGCCCCGGCGGACCTGGGTGGTCACGGCACTCGTCCTGGCCGTCTGCGCCGCCTTCGCTCCTTCCCTGTCCTCCAAGGGCGTGCCGCTGGACGAGATCTTCGTGAACGACGCCCCGTCGGTGACCGCGCAGGCCACGCTCGGCGCGCACTTCCCCGGCGGCTCCGGCAACCCGGCCGTCGTGATCGCCGACGCGGACCGCACCGCCGAGGTGACGGCCGCCGCACGCGACACCGAGGGCGTGGCCTTTGCCGGTGCCGTCTCCGCCTCCGCCTCCGGGCGGCCCGGGGCGGGTGAGCCGCTCGTCGTCGACGGACGGGTGCGCGTCGACGTCACCCTCAAGGCGGCGGCGGACAGCGACGCGGCCAAACGGACCGTCGAGCGGCTGCGCGCACGGGTGCACGCGGTGCCCGGGGCCGACGCGCTGGTCGGCGGGTACACGGCGCAGCAGTACGACACCCAGCGGACCGCCGCCCGGGACCGGACGGTCATCGTGCCGATCGTGCTGGCCGTCATCCTGCTGATCCTGATGCTGCTGCTGCGCTCGCTGCTCGTGCCGGTGCTGCTGGTGGCGACCGTGGGGCTCAACTTCCTGGCGACGCTGGGGGTGTCGGCCCTGGTCTTCCAGCACCTTCTCGGCTTCAGCGGCACGGACGCCTCGGTACCGCTGTACGGCTTCGTGTTCCTGGTGGCACTCGGCGTCGACTACAACATCTTCCTGATGTCCCGGGTCCGGGAGGAGGCGCTGGCGCACGGCAACCGGCAGGGCGTGCTGCGCGGGCTGACCACCACCGGCGGCGTGATCACCTCGGCGGGTGTGGTGCTGGCCGCGACGTTCGCGGCGCTGATGGTGATCCCCCTGGCGTTCCTGGTGCAGATCGCGTTCATCGTCGCCTTCGGGGTGCTGCTCGACACGCTCGTGGTGCGCTCCCTGCTGGTGCCCGCCCTGGTGATCGACATCGGGCCGCGGGCGTGGTGGCCCGGCGTCCTGGCCCGACGGAACGGCTGAACCGCCCGCCGGACCCATCAGCCCCCCAAGGGTGCATCCGCCGCGGGGGCCGGGGCGGAAGTGTTCCCGTCAGGGCCGGTCGCGATCCGGCGGCAGGGCAGCGGTACGGCACGCCGGGAGGCACGGGTATGGCGACGGACGGGCGGCGGCTGCAGTGTCTGGTCACCGGGGCGTCCGGGTACATCGGCGGGCGCCTGGTGCCGGAACTGCTGCAGGAGGGCCACCGCGTCCGGTGCCTGGCCCGCTCCCCCGGCAAGCTCCGCGACCACCCGTGGGCGGCGCACGCCGAGACGGTCCGGGGCGACGTCACGGACCCCGAGTCGGTGGCCGCCGCGATGCGCGGAGTCGACGTCGCCTACTACCTGGTGCACGCCCTCGGCACCGGCTCCCGCTTCGAGGAGACCGACCGCGCCGCCGCCCGGGTCTTCGCCGATCAGGCCCGGGCCGCGGGCGTCCGGCGGATCGTCTACCTGGGCGGACTGACGCCGCGTGACGTGCCCGAGGAGTCGCTCTCCCCGCACCTGCGCTCCCGTGCCGAGGTCGGGGAGATCTTCCTCGACTGCCCCGTGCCCGCGACGGTGCTGCGGGCCGCCGTCGTCATCGGCTCGGGCTCGGCGTCGTTCGAGATGCTGCGCTACCTCACCGAACGTCTGCCCGTGATGGTCACCCCGAGCTGGGTGCACACCCGCACCCAGCCCATCGGCGTGCGGGACGTGCTGCGCTACCTGGTCGGGTCGGCCACCATGCCGGACGACGTCGACCGGGCCTTCGACATCGGCGGCCCGGACGTCCTCACCTACCGCGACATGATGCTGCGCTACGCCGAGGTGGCGGGGCTGCCGCGGCGGTTCATCGTGCCGGTCCCGGTCCTCACCCCGCGGCTGTCCAGCCACTGGGTCGGCCTGGTCACCCCGGTGCCCGCCGGCCTCGCCCGGCCTCTGACCGAGTCGCTGCGGCACGAGGTCGTCTGCCGCGAACACGACATCGCCCGGTACGTGCCGGACCTCCCCGGCAGGCCGCAGCCCTTCGACGAGGCGCTGGCCCTGGCGCTGCGCAAGGTGCGCGACGCGCAGGTCGCCACGCGCTGGTCCTCGGCATCGGTGCCCGGAGCGCCCAGCGACCCGCTGCCCACCGACCCGGACTGGGCGGGCGGCAGCCTCTACCAGGACGAACGGCAGCGGCCGGTCGACGCCCCCCGGGCCGCGCTGTGGAAGGTGATCGAGGGCATCGGCGGCGACAACGGCTGGTACTCCTCCCCGCTGGCCTGGGCGGTCCGGGGCTGGCTGGACCGGTTCGCGGGCGGGGTCGGGCTGCGCCGCGGGCGGCGGGACACCGAGCGCCTGAGGGTCGGTGACTCGCTGGACTTCTGGCGGGTGGAGGAGCTGGAGCCCGGTCATCTGCTGCGGCTGCGCGCCGAGATGCGGCTGCCCGGCCTCGCCTGGCTGGAGATGTACGCCGAGACCGACGAGGCGGGCCGCACCCGGTACCGGCAGCGCGCCCTGTTCCACCCGCGCGGCCTGCTGGGCCACGCCTACTGGTGGAGCGTCGCCCCTTTCCATGCCGCCGTGTTCGGCGGCATGGCCCGCAACATCGCCCGGGCCGCCTCCGAGGGCACCGGCGGACGGCGCGGCGGCTCGCGCCTCCGGCGGGCCCGCCGGCGCCGAAGTGTCCTGCAACGAACGGCATCCGCATCACCGCACCAGGAGTGACACCATGACCGTCGCGGTCGTCCTGTTCACCTCGGACCTGCGTCTGCACGACCATCCGCCCCTGCACGCCGCCCTGAACGCGGCGGACGAGGTGGTGCCCCTGTTCGTGCGCGACCCGGCCGTGCACGCCACCGGTTTCGACGTGCCGAACCGCGCCGCCTTCCTCGCCGACTGCCTCGCCGACCTCGACGCGTCGCTGCGCGGCCTCGGCGGGCGGCTGGTCGTGCGCAGCGGGCCGGTCGCCCGCGAGGTCCGCGCGGTGGCCGCCGCGTGCGGCGCCACGGAGGTGCACATGGCGGCCGGGATCACGGGCTTCGCCCACCGCCGGGAGGAGCGGCTGCGCAAGGAACTCGACGCCGACGGTGTCCGGCTGCGGGTGCACGACGGCGTGATCACCGCTCTCACACCCGGGGCCGTGACACCCGCCGGCTCGGACCACTTCGCGGTGTTCACCCCGTACATGCGCCGCTGGTCCAAGGAGCGGCTGCGCGACCCGCTGCCCGCGCCGCGTGCCGTGCGGGTCCCCGAAGCGGCCCGCGGCGAGGACCCGCCCGCGCGCCCGGCGGGGACGGACCTGTCTCCGGAGCTCCCGCCCGGCGGGGAGTCCGCCGGGCGGGAGCGGTTCGCGCGCTGGGCGGACGCGGACCTGTCCCGCTACGAGGACCGGCACGACGACCTGGCCGGTGACGCGACCTCACGCCTGTCGCCCTACCTGCACTTCGGGGCGCTGTCGCCGGTGGAGGTCGTCCGGCGGGCCCGCGAGAAGGGCGGGGCCGGGGCGGAGGCGTTCGTCCGCCAGCTGTGCTGGCGCGACTTCCACCACCAGGTTCTCGCGGCCCGGCCCGAGGTGTCCGTCCGGGACTACCGCTCCCGGGACGACCGGTGGCGCGGCGAGGAGGACGCCGCCGAGGACATCGCCGCGTGGCGGGAGGGCCGTACCGGCTATCCGGTGGTCGACGCGGGCATGCGCCAGCTGCGCCACGAGGGCTGGATGCACAACCGGGCCCGGCTGGTGGTGGCGAGCTTCCTGACCAAGACGCTGTACGTGGACTGGCGGATCGGCGCCCGGCACTTCCTGCGGTTCCTGGTGGACGGCGACCTCGTCAACAACCAGCTCAACTGGCAGTGGGTCGCCGGCACCGGCACCGACACCCGCCCGCACCGCGTCCTCAACCCCGTCCTGCAGGGCAAGCGCTACGACCCGGACGGCAGTTACGTCCGCCGCTGGGTGCCCGAGCTGGCGGACATCGGCGGCTCCGCGGTGCACGAGCCGTGGCGGCTGCCCGACGGCCGGCGGGCCGGGCTGCGCTATCCGGAACCGCTCGTCGACCTCGGCGAGGGCCTGGCCCGGTTCCGGCAGGCCCGCGGCCGCGACTGAGAGCGCCAGAACCCGGCGCATCCGAAACACCGCTCCCAGCCGAAGCACGGATGTGCGGATGACCGGAACCGAGAAGGGGTTGCGCATGCCTGTACCGCGGTCGACGATGGCCGGACCGACGGAGACGAACGACGCCCCGCTCACGGCTCCCGGAGCCACACGTGCCATGGAGGCGGTCCTCGAGCGGGTGCTCGACGCGCGGCTTCGGCAGGCACACGACACGGATGCGGTGTTCACCCACGACATGGCCGAGCGCGTCGCCGCGTTCGTCCGGCGGGGCGGCAAGCGGCTGCGGACCGCGTTCGTGTGGTGCGGCTGGCGGGCCGCGGGCGGGGCGGGCGACACGGGCGCGGTCCTGCGCACCGGAGCCGCCCTGGAACTCCTCCAGGCCTGCGCGCTCGTCCACGACGACGTGATGGACGGATCGCCGCTGCGCCGGGGCGGACCCGCGATGCACGTGGACTTCGCCCGGGGGCACCGGGCCGAAGGGGCGGGCGGCTCCCCCGAGGCGTTCGGGACGTCGGCGGCCGTGCTCGCCGGCGATCTGGCGCTGGCGTGGGCGGACGACCTGCTGACGGAGACGGCGCTCGCCTCCCCGTACGGCGCGCGGCTGCACGACGAGTGGCGGGCCATGCGCACCGAGATGGTCGCCGGGCAGTACCGCGATCTGCGGGCGCAGGCGAGCGGCGCGTCGGGCGCGGAGGAGGCCCTGACCATCGCCGTCCTGAAGAGCGCCCGGTACACGGTCGTGCGGCCCCTGACACTGGGCGCGTCGCTGGCCGGCGCCGACGCGCGGACCCTCGGGGCGCTGCGGGCCGCGGGCCGCTGCGCGGGGCTCGCCTTCCAGCTGCGCGACGACCTCCTCGGCGCGTTCGGGGACCCGGCGCTGACCGGCAAGCCGGCCGACGAGGACCTGCGCTCCCGCAAGCTCACCCCGCTCCTCGCCGTCGCCGTCCGGCTCGCGGAGACCGGTGGCGACGAGGACGCCGCCGCGGTCCTCGCCCCGGACGCGGACGCCCGGCCGGGGCACACCGTGGAGCGGATGCGGGCGGCGCTGGAGCGGACGGGCGCCCGGGCCGAGGTGGAGTCGAGGATCGCGGACCTGGCCGCCGCCGGGCTGCGGCACTTCGAGGCATCCGGCGCCGCCCCCGCCGTACGGCGGGAGTTCGCCGACCTCGTCCGGCGGGCCGCCGGTGTCGCCCCGCAGCAGGCGCAGGAGCTCGTATGAGGACCGTGACGGGTCCCACGGACCATGTCGTCGTGGTGGGAGCCGGCCTGTCCGGACTGGCGTGTGCCCTGCACCTGCTGGGCGCCGGCCGCCGGGTCACGCTCGTCGAACGGGACGCCGGGCCGGGCGGGCGGGCCGGCCGGGTCGGGCTCGGCGGCTACCTGGTGGACACCGGGCCGACCGTGCTGACCATGCCGCACCTGGCCGACGAGGCGTTCGCGGCCGTCGGCGAGAGCCTCTCCCGGCACGTCGAGCTGCTGCCCCTGCACCCCGCCTACCGGGCCGCGTTCGCCGACGGCTCCGCACTCGACGTGCACACCGACGGGGACGCCATGGAGGCGGAGGTGCGGCGCTTCGCCGGACCGGCGGAGGCGGCGGGCTACCGCAGGCTGCGCGGCTGGCTGGAGCGGCTGTACCGGGCGCAGATGCGCCGGTTCATCGACACCAACTTCGACTCGCCGTTCCAGCTGGCGCACCCGGACCTGGCCCGTCTCGCGGCGCTCGGCGGCTTCGGCCGGCTGGACGCCCGGATCGGCCGTTTCCTGTCCGACGCCCGGCTGCGCCGGGTCTTCTCCTTCCAGGCCCTGTACGCCGGTGTGGCCCCGGCCCGGGCCCTCGCCGCGTACGCGGTGATCGCCTACATGGACACCGTGGCCGGGGTCTGGTTCCCCAAGGGCGGCATGCACGCGCTGCCCCGGGCGATGGCCGACGTGGCGGGCGCCGCCGGTGCCGAGGTGCGCTGGTCGGCCGAGGTGAGCACGCTGGAACGCTCGGCGGGCCGGGTGCGGGCCGTCCATCTCGCCTCGGGCGAGCGCATCCCGTGCGACGCGGTGGTGCTGACCTGTGAACTGCCCGCCGCGCACCGGCTGCTGGGCCGGGCGCCCCGGCGTCCGGTGCCGCTGCGGCACTCGCCGTCCGCGGTGATCCTGCACGCGGGCACCGACCGCACCTGGCCCCACCTCGCCCACCACACGCTGTCCTTCGGCGCCGCGTGGGAGCGCACCTTCGAGGAACTGACCCGGACGGGCAGGCTGATGAGCGACCCGTCCCTGCTGATCACCCGCCCCACCGCGCACGACGCGTCCCTGGCGCCGCCCGGCCGCCACCTCCACTACGTCCTGGCGCCCTGCCCGAACACGGCCGTGGGTCCCTCCGCCGCCGCCTGGCGGGACCTGGGGCCCCGCTACCGCGACCGGCTGGTCGCCGAGCTGGATCGCCGCGGCCTGGACGGCTTCGCGGACAGCGTCGAGGAGGAGCTGCTGGTGACCCCACTGGACTGGACGGCCCAGGGGCACGCGGCGGGCAGTCCCTTCTCCGTCTCCCACACCTTCGCCCAGACCGGGCCCTTCCGGCCGCGCAACCTCGTGCGGGGCCTGGACAACGTGGTGCTCGCCGGCTGCGGGACCACACCCGGCGTCGGCGTGCCGACCGTGCTCATCAGCGGGAAGCTCGCCGCCGCCCGCGTCACCGGAGGCCCTGCCGCCGTGCCCCGGGCGGGCCGGCCCCCGTACCGCCGCCCGCCCACCCCGACCGGAGCAGGTGCCCATGACCCGTCGTGAACTGGACGCCGCCGGGATCACCGACCCCGGCCTGCGCGCCGACTACAGCCGGTGCCGGCAGCTCAACGCCCGCCACGGCCGCACCTACTTCCTGGCCACGCGCCTGCTGCCGCTGGAACGCCGTACGGCCGTGCACGCGCTGTACGGCTTCGCCCGCTGGGCCGACGACATCGTCGACGACCTGGACCGGCGGCTGACGCCGGACGAGCGGGACCTGCTGCTGAAGCGGCTGGAGGAGGACCTCGCCCACGCGCTGCGCACCGGCGGCGGGGACGAACCGGTGGTCCGGGCCGTGGCCGACACCGCCGAGCGCTACGCCATCGACGTGGAGCTGTTCGCCGACTTCCTCGCCTCGATGCGCGCCGACCTGACCGTCACGGACTACCCGACCTACGCCGCCCTGCGGGCCTACATGCACGGCTCGGCCGCGGTGATCGGCCTGCAGATGCTGCCCGTGCTCGGCACGGTCGTCCCGCGCGAGGAGGCGGCACCGCACGCGGCGGCCCTCGGGGTGGCGTTCCAGCTGACCAACTTCCTGCGGGACGTGGGCGAGGACCTGGACCGGGGGCGCGTCTACCTGCCCGCGGACCTGCTCGCCGCCCACGGGGTGGACCGGGAGCTGCTGGAGTGGAGCCGCCGCAGCGGGCGCCGCGACCCGCGCATCCGGGCGGCGCTGGTCGCGGCCGAGGCCCTGACCAGGGACGTGTACCGGGACGCCGAACCGGGCATCGCGATGCTCGATCCACGGGTACGGCCCTGCATCAGGACCGCGTTCACGCTGTACGGCGGCATCCTCGACGCGATCGCGCGGCACGACTACACCGTGCTGCACCGCCGTGCCGTGGTACCCCGCAGACGACGGGCCGCCACCGCCGCGGCCGGTGTCCTCAAGGTGGCCCGCGCCCGCCGGCACGCACCACAGGAACAAGAACGGCAGGAACAAGAACGGCAGGAACGACAACGGGGGCGCGAGCGGCTGGGGCCCGGGCGACGGGGCCCGGACGGACGGGAACGGAAGGGATCGGACCATGGCTGACCGGGCGGACCGGCCGCGCTGGACGTCACCGCTGCGGCGGCGCCGCGGCCCCGGTTGGGCGGAGCAGACGCCGACCTGGCGCGACGCCCGTCCGGCGCTGATCGCCGACACCCTCAAGCGGGCCTGTGCCCGTCCGTCGGGCAACTGGTTCGTGGTCGGCGCCTCCCGCGACGTGCGCCCCGGCCGCCCCTGCGGCAGGACCGTCGGCGGCGTCGAAGTGGTGCTGTGGCGCTCGCCGGCGGGTGAGCTCCGGGCCGGTCCCGGCGTCTGCCCGCACCTCGGTGCCCCGCTGCGCGACAGCCGGGTGGTGTGCGGGACGCTCGTGTGCCACTGGCACGGACTGGCCCTGGACGGCTCCGCGTTCGCCGGCTGGCAGCCGTACCCCGTCCACGACGACGGGGTGCTGGTGTGGGTCCGGCTGGACGCGGTCGGCGGTGAGGAGCCGTCGGAGCGGCCCGTGGTGCCGGTCCGGCCCGCGCCGGGCAGCGGGGTGGACGCGGTGTTCACGGCGGTCGGGCGGTGCGAACCGCAGGACGTGGTCGCCAACCGGCTCGACCCGTGGCACGGGTCCTGGTTCCACCCGTACTCCTTCGTCGATCTGACGGTGGTGCGGGAACCGCGGGGCGACCAGGAGGGCGACGAGGACGACGCCTTCGTGGTCGACGTCTCCTTCCGGGTGGCGGGCCGTCTGGTGGTGCCCGTGCGGGCCGAGTTCACTGCGCCGGAGCCGCGCACCGTCCTGATGCGCATCACCGACGGCGAGGGGGCCACGTCCGTGGTGGAGACCCATGCCACGCCGCTGACCGCCGCGGACGCGCGGCAGCCGCGGACCGCCGTGGTGGAGGCGGTCGTCGCCGCCTCGGAACGGCGGGGCTTCGCCCTGGCCCGGGCCGCGGCCCCCGTGCTGCGCCCCCTGATGCGGCAGACGGCCGGGCGGCTGTGGCGCGACGACCTGGCCTACGCCGAGCGGCGCTGGGAGTTGCGCAGCACCGGACGCTTCCCCGGCTGACACGACCCCGCCGGACGGGCCTGCGCTGAGCGGCCCGGGCCCGTCCGGCGGCCCCTGCTTCGACGTGCCCGACGAGCCCTTCCCACGGGCCCGTGCCCGACGAGCCCTTCCCACAGGCCCGTGCCCGACGAGCCCTTCCCGCAGGCCCTGTGGGAGCCGCTCGCCGATCACCGGCGCGCCGGCCGCTCCGCGAGGGCCCCGAGGGCACGCAGCAGCCGTGAGCGGCCCGACCGCGGCACGGTCCACAGCACCTGGCCGCGCACGCCCCACTCGGCGAGCAGGGCGTTGGACGCCAGGAAGCCCGTGGTGGCGGCGCGTTCCATCAGGGCCACGGGCAGGTCGCAGCGCAGCCCGTCGCCGGCCAGCGTCAGCCACGGGTGCGGGGTGCGTACGGTGGGACGCCGGTGGTGGGTGCCGACCGGGAAGAGCGGGCAGTCCGACCGCCACTCGTGCCGGGCGTCCACGACGCGCGCCCGCCCGGTCTCCGGGTACACCCGCCGCAACTGCCCGAGCAGAGCGGCCTGCACGCTCTCCCGGTCCGCGCCGGGGGTGACGGCGTAGGCGTGCAGCTCCACCACGGAACCGTCGTGCTTCGCGGCCCAGCGGGCGGCCTCGCCCTCGTAGCGTTCCAGGACGCTGATGTTGTCCAGGCCGTCGTAGCCGCTGGTGCCGAGGAAGCCGGGGCGGTCGGCGCGGACCGGCCGGTCGAGCCAGAGCCGTGAGACGAGGAACGGCGGGGCGGTGCGCAGGGCGGCGATGCCGTCGCGCCAGGGAGCGGTGCCGAGGCCGGGTGAGGCAGCGACGACCTGCCGCAGCCCCGCGGTGTCGAGCGCGAGCACCACGGCGTCGTACCGGTCGCCGCCGGTGCCGGTGCGCACCTCTGCTCCGCCCGGGCCCGTGGGCTCCACGCCGTGGACGGGGGTGCCGGTACGCAGGGTCACGCCCAGGCGTCGGAGGTAGTCGGCGAGCGGCTCCCACAGGGCCTGCGGGAAGGGCTCGTCGGGCACGTCGAAGAGCAGCCCTTCCGAGGAGCCGAGGAAGTAGATGTGGAACATCAGCATCAGTTCGGCGGCGGACAGTTCGCGCGGGTCGGCGAAGAAGCTGCGCGAGAACACCTCGAAGGCCAGGTGGTGCGCGGCCTCGGGGAAGCGGACGCGTTCCAGGAACGCGGTCGCGCTCATCCCGTCGAAGCGCGTGTACACCTCGGGCACGCGCACGTCCGTCAGCGGCAGCGCGGCCCGCGCGTCCAGGGCGGTGAGGTCGCGCCAGCCGAAGGTGGGGCTGAGCGCGACGAAGCCGAGGGCGCTCAGGGGCGGGGTGCGCGGGACGCGGGCGAAGCTGTCGGTGAGTCCGCCGCTGTGCCGCAGCGGGTAGTCGGGCAGCGGGGTGAGGCGGGCGAGGGCGGGGTCGGTGCGCCGCAGCAGGCCGCGCAGGTTGTAGTACTGGCGGAAGAAGGCGTGGAAGCCGCGGCTCATGGTCGCCTCGGTGCCGTCGGCCAGCCGGGTGGTGTGCCCGGCGAGACGGCCGCCGAGGGCGTCCTCGCGTTCGTAGAGGGTGACCCGGGCGCCGCGTTCGGCCAGCCCGGTGGCCGCGGCCAGTCCGGCGATGCCGCCGCCGACCACGGCGACGGACGACGCGTCCCCGGGCGTGACCCGGTCCCGGCCCGGCGCGGGCATGAGGACCTCGGCCTTGCGGTCCCGGCCGCGGCGGGCGGCGGGGCGGGGGCTCGTCGGGCTGCTCACCGGCCGGCCTCCCCCGCCGCCGCGACGAACGTGTGCGTGATGCCGGTCTGCCACCCGGCCAGGGGGAGGGCGCGCGCCCCGGTGAATCCGGCCCGGGTCAGCCGTCCGGTGAAGGCGGCGGCGGTGTCGAAGTCGAGGACGCTGTGCCACAGGTGCCGGTACAGGGCGCGGTCGCCGGTGAGGGTGCCCGCGGGGATGATCACGCCCTGGCACACGGCCGTCCACAGCGCCCGGTGCGCGGGCGAGCCGCCGAGGCTGTACTCGTGGACGGCGAGCCGCCCGCCCGGCCGCAGCAGTGCGCGCACACTGCCGAGGACGCCGTCCGGGTCGGAGACGTTGCGGAACAGGTAGGCGGCGAAGACCGCGTCGAAGGGCCCCTCGTCGGCCGCCGCGAGTTCCTCGGCGCTCAGGTGCAGGAAGCGCACGGTGTCGGGCCACGGCTTGGCCAGCGCCCGCCGCAGCATGCCCGGGGAGGCGTCCACCGCGGTGATCCGCGCCCGGGGCGCGGCCCGCAGCAGGGCCCGGGTGGAGGCGCCGGTGCCGCAGCCCAGGTCGAGCAGGTGCAGACCCGCCCCGTCCCGCGGGAGCCGCAGCCGGCGGGCCGAGCGCAGCAGGTCGGCGCGGTAGCCCGGGTTGAGGCCGGTGAGGCGGTCGTAGGTGCGGGACGCGTGGTCGAAGGCGCGTGCCAGGTCGCGGTCGCGCAGCAAGGTCATCGGGGGCTCTCTCCGGTTCCTGGGGCGGGGTGGGTACGGCGGGGCAGGAAGGGCACTTCGAGCGCGGTGCGCAGCATCGGGCCCACCGGGGTGCGCAGTCCGATGCCCCACTCCTCCCGGAGCGTGGTGGCGCCGTCGAGGAAGCGCAGCAGGCGGGGCGCGGGGGTGTGGCGGAAGAGGCCGGTGAAGAAGGCCGGGCCGTCGATCCGCCCGGTGTCCAGGGCCCGCAGCAGCACGGCGTCCATGGCGAGCGCCCGCCGGCCGTGCGGTGCGGGCACGGTGACGCGCCCCTCCCGCAGGGCCGCGGCGACGGCCCGGCTGTGCCGCTGCACGGCCGCGAAGGTGTAGCCGGTGGCGGGGCGGGTGGCGCCGCCGGCCGTGCCGATGCGGAAGACGGCCGTGCCGGTGCGCCGGGGGAAGCGGGCGTCGGTCATGGGGATGACGCCCTGCTCGGCCGACTCCACCGCGAACTCGCCCAGGCGCAGCACCTCGCGGGCGTAGTGGCCGAGGGCGGTCTCGTACGCCGCCGTCGTCAGCGGGCTCCGGGAGAACTCGGTGTACTCGACGAGCGCCCGGTCCGGTGCCAGGGGCAGGACGTAACCGAAGGCGAGGCCGTGGCGCGGCTGGGGCACCCGGAAGTCCATGAGGTCGGCGACCTCGGGGTCGAACCGGTCGCCGGCGGTGCGCACGAACCAGCCGCGGAAGTGCTGCAGCAGTTGCGTACGGGCCGGGGGCAGGGCACGCAGGGGCCGTGAGTCGAACACGTGGCGGGCGCGCAGGATCGGGGCCCGTCCGTCGGGTGCGGTGCAGCGGACCTCGGCGCCTCCGGGTACGTCCCGCACCGTGTCCGCGGTCGCGCGCAACAGCCGCCCGCCGAGGGAGCGCTCCAGTCGCGCGTGCACCAGCCGCTCGAACGCGGTGGAACGGACCATGCGGTAGCGGAAGGGCGCCGGATCGACGGTGAGGGGGCTGCCGTCCCGGCCGTGCACGCGCAGCAGGGGCCAGGAGGCGGTGACCGCTTCACCGAAGCCGGCCCCGCCCTCGCTGTGGCCGTCGCCTTGGTCCCCGCCTTGGTCCCAGCCTTGGTCCCCGCCTTGGTCCCCGCCTTGGTCCCAGTAGCACCAGGTGCGTTCCGCCGGGCGGGCGGGGCCGTCGGGCGGCTCGACCACGGTGACGGTCGCGCCGTCGGTTTCGAGCAGCCGGTACGCGAGGCTGAGACCGGCGGCGCCGCCCCCGAGGATCACCACGTCCGACGTGTCGACGGGCCCCGGGCTCACCGGGCCCACCACGCGCCGCTCATCTCCGCACCCCGCTCCGGCCGCCGTGCTGACTGTGCATGTTCGTTCCGTGTGGCTCGCACCTGGTGCGGTCCGTCCGCTCACCGCACCTGGTTCGGTCTGTTCGCTCACCGCACCCGGTGCGGTCCGTCCGTTCAACCGCACCTGGTTCGGTCCGTCCGTTCACCGCTTCTCGCCGGAGGGGCGGTTCGGATGCAGCCGGCCGGGGCTAGCGCGAGACGACCGACTCCAGCACCGCGACGGCCTCGGCCAGTCCCGTCGGGCGGGGCAGTCCGGGGACGGTCCGGCCGCTCCAGCCGGGCCCTATCGTCAGCACGACCGGCTTGCGGCGGGCGCCCCGCACCCCCCATTCCATCGCGGCGACGTGCTGGGCCAGCGGCCGGCTGGCCGTCGTACGGGACTGCGCCCACAGCCCCACCGCCGCGGGCCCCGTTCTGCGGACGGCCGTGACGAGGGACTCCACGGGCAGGGCGCCGCCGAACATGCGCACCGGCAGGCCGCGTTCGGCCAGTGCCGCCGACAGCACCTCCAGGGGCAGCGTGTGATTCTCCCCCGGCACACAGGCGAGCACGACGGTCGCGCCCGGGCGGTCGGCGGCCGCGGGCGGGGCACCTCGCCGCAGCGCGCCGGAGACGTGCCAGGACAGGAAGTGCTCGACCTCGATGTACTTCTCCCCGGAGTTCTCCCACTTGCGGCCGACCGCCTGAAGCGTCGGCATGATCACCTCCGTCCAGGCGGCGACCAGGCCGTGCTCGGCTATCGCGGTCGCCAGCAGGTCGTCGAGCGCGGAGGCGTCGAGGCGCAGAGCGGCACGGGCGATGCCTTTGCATTCCTGACGCACGTCACCGAGACGCAGCCCACTGCCGGCCCGGCTGCGGCGGGCAGGGGCGGACGGTCGCGGTCGCGAGGCCTGACCGGCGGTCGGCAGGTCCTGGGCCGCCCCATCGGGGGCCGCGTCCGGGGCCGCATCCATGAGGGCCTCACGGGACGCCGGGTCGGCCCGACCGCCCGGACGCCTCGGCCGCGCCGCCGGTATCGCCCCTCCGGCCGGGTACGCCGCGCCCGCCCTGCCTGCCGTGTCCGCCGCGCTCGTCCCGCCTGCCGTGTCCGCCGCGCTCGCCCCGCCTGCCGTGTCCGCCGCGCTCGCCCCGCCTGCCGTGTCCGCCGCACCCGCCCCGCCTGCCGTGTCCGCCGTATCCGTCCGCCGTGCTGCCCGCGTGGCCCCGCCTGCCGCCTCCGCCCGTTGCGTCGTTTCGGTGAGTACCGCGCGGGCCGCCTCGGCGGGCGGTATCCCGGTCGCCGTCAGGGCGCACATCCGCTCCAGCCGCGCCACGTCCGACGGGGTCCACCGCCGGTGCCGGCCGCCGGTGTGCCCGTCGGGTCCGAGACCGTAGCGGCGGTCCCACGTACGGACCGTGGTGGGCGCCACCCCCAGCCTCCTGGCCACCTCGCCGGTGGTCAGACCGCCCCCGGCCCCGCCCCCGGCCCGGGCCGCGCCACCCCCCGGCGGTTTCCCTCCCGGCGCTCCTCCGCCGAGCGGCGCGCCTTCGCGTCCGCGGCGTTCGCTGTCCCGTTCGTGTGCACCCATACCTCCGACTGTACGACGCACAAACGACGCATGTTGAGGCGCGTCGTTTGTGCACCGAACACTGGCCTGGAGCGCATGGTCGCGGCTCACGCAGCGCGACCGGTGCGGTTCGGCAGACGGCCTTCCGTCCCCGCGCGACGCACTGCAGGAGGAACCAGGCCATGATCACGAACACGCGACTCACCGCCCCCGCCGCCCCCACGGAGGAGACGCGGTACGAGGAGGAGCTGGCCCGGGGCCTCGTCGCCGCCGACGAGGAGGCGTTCGCCGCGATCTACCGGCGCTGGGGCGCGCTCGTCCACACCATGGCCACCCGCATGCTCGGCGACACCTATGAGGCGGAGGACGTGACGCAGCAGGTCTTCCTCGGCGCCTGGCACGGCAGGGCCGGGTTCCGCCCCGAGCGGGGCCCGCTCGGCGCCTGGCTGGTCGGCATCACGCGCCGCAAGATCGTCGACGCGCTGGCGGCCCGCACACGGCGCCTGACCCTCATCGACTCGGCCGCCCGCGACGCGGACACCGCCGGGCCCGACGAGGCGGCACCGGACCGCGTCCTGGACCGGGTGCTGATGGTCGACGCCCTGGCACGGCTGCCGCGTCATCAGCGGGAGGTGCTGTGCATGGCCTTCTACGAGGACCTGACCCAGGCGCAGATCGCGCAGCGGACCGGGATGCCCCTGGGGACCGTCAAGAGCCATGCCCGCCGCGGCCTGCACCGGCTGCGCACGGTGATCGAGCAGCCCCCGGTCCCCGGCACGGAACTGTAGCGACGCCGCCGCACGCGCATCCGCGACGGCCCCCGCACCCGAAACAGGACCGAGACTCCGCACCGTACGGAGGCTCCGTTCGAAGGGATGATTCCCATGACCCACCGCACCCGCCTCGTCATCGCCGCCTCGGCCGGAGCCTGCGCCCTGGCCCTCGGCGTTTCCGCACCCGCCCTGGCCGAACAGCAGGACCAGGCCATGGTGTCCGTCTTCCACGGCATCCCCGGCATGACCGTGGACGTGTACGCCAACGGCGACGAACTGGTCGGCGACTTCAAGCCCGGCACGGTGACGGACCCGAAGTCCCTCGACGCCGGCACCTATGACATCAAGATCTTCGAAGCGGGCCAGGGCCCTGACGGAACTCCGGCCCTGGAGAAGAAGATCGAGGTGCCCGAGGGCGCGAACGCCACGGTCGCCGCCCACCTGTCCGCCGACGGCAAACCGGAGTTGACGGCCTTCACCAACGACGTCTCCCAGGTGCAGGCGGGCAAGTCCCGTCTGACGGTTCGCCATGTCGCGGCAGCCCCGGCCGTCGACGTCCGGGCCGGCGGACAGCCCGTCTTCACCGATCTGACCAACCCGAAGGAGGACACCGCCGAGGTCGACGCGGGCACCCTGAACACCGATGTGGTGCTCGCCGGGACGAACACCGTGGCCATCGGCCCGGCCGACCTGAAGCTCGCCGAAGGCACGAGCAACGTCGTCTACGCCTGGGGCAGCGCCGACGACAAGAACCTGGCCCTGGCGACGCAGACCTTCAGCGGCATGGAGTCGTCACCGCACGGCGTGCCCGCCGGTGGCAGCGGAGCCGCGGTCGCGGCGAACTCCTCCGACCTGGGCCCGGCCTGGGCCGCCGGGGCCGGAGTGGTCGCGCTGACCGGCGTGCTGGCGGCCCGCCGTCTCGCTCGTCGGCGTGGGTGACGGCTCACGACGGCTGACGGGACCGATCATGGCGGCTGCCGCTCTGGCAGCCGTCCTCGGTTTTCCGGCCACGCCGTCGGACCCGGCCGCACCACCACCCGACTTCGCGGCAGCGCCGCCCCGTAGCGGGGACGCCGCGCGGGAACACGGGAACACCGCGACGCCCGAACACGGGAACCCCACGATGCCCGAACGCGGGAACACCGCGACGCCCGAAGGCGGGAACACCACGACGTCGCAGCGTGGGGGTGCGGCCTCCCCGCGGGAGACAGCACCACCCGGCACCGAGCAGGGCCCACCGCCCCGTCGTGTGCTCGTCCCCCGCGTCGGTCTCGACGCCCGGGTCAGCCCGGTGGGCGTGACGAAGCAGCGGGATGTGTCCGTCCCCGACGACCCGTCCGTGGCCGGGTGGTACCGCTACGGCCCCGCCCCGGGCAGCACCGCGGGTTCGTCCGTGCTCGTCGGGCACGTCGACACCGACACCGGCGCTCTCGGCGAGTTCCGGGCGCTCTACGGCGTGCGGCGCGGAGACAGGGTCGAGGTGCGTCGCGCGGAGGGCGAGCCGGTCTCCTATCGCGTCGTCTCGCGCGTCACCGTACCGAAGGACGAGCTGCCCCCCTCCACGTTCCGCCGCAGCGGCGCCCCGGTTCTGACCCTGGTCACCTGCGCGCCCCCGTTCCTCCCCGAGCGCGGCGGCTACCAGTCCAACCTCGTCGTCACGGCGGAGCCGGTCGGGAGGACGCAGTGGCCCACGTAGAGTCCGCGCACCTGCTGGAGCTGGCCCTGGGCAACGCCGGGCCGGGCGACGACGACGCCGAGGCCCTGCGTCACGTCCAGCACTGCGAGCGCTGCCGCGACGAACTCACCATGCTGACCCGCCTGGTGACGGCCGCACGCACCGCGAAGACGGTGGATCTGCCCATCACGCCCCCCGAACACGTCTGGCTCCGCATCACCCGGGAGATCTCCCGGGAGCGGGGCACTCCCCCACAGCGGGACCATCCGTCGGACGACTCCGGGACCGGCCGGTGAGCGCCGGGTCCTCCGAAGGCACCCGCCCGCCGAAGCGGAGGCCCCGCCCCGCACAACGGCCAGGCCGTCACCTTGCCAACGAAGATCCTTCCGGGCGCCGTACCGTTTCCTCGGCTTCGGGACCAATCCGCCGCCACGCCTGGATCGGATTACGGCCAAATAGGTCGCACCAGCGGAGGCCCCTGTGAAAGAAGCCGTGTTCATCGGCGAGAACCCTGCGCGGAAGCCGGATCTCGAAGAGCTGGTGAGCCGCGTGGCTCTGGGGGACGAGGACGCGTTCGCCTCCGTCTACGACGCCGTCGCCGGCTCCGTCCTGGGGGTCGCGCGTGCCGTACTGCGCGATCAGGCACAGTCGGAGGAGGTGGCCCAGGAGGTGCTGGTGGAGGTGTGGCGGACCGCCCCCCGTTACCGGCCGGACCGCGGGACGGCGGTCAACTGGATCCTCACGCTGGCACACCGCCGCGCGGTGGACCGGGTCCGCTCCGTGGAAGCCGCGGCCGCCCGTGACCACAAGGCCGCGCTGCTGGACCGGACACCCGAGTTCGACGAGGTGACCGAGCAGGTCGAGGCCAGGCTGGAGCGGGAACAGGTACGGCGGTGCCTGCGCACGCTGACCGACATCCAGCGCCAGGCTGTCACGCTGGCCTACTACCGCGGGCTGACCTACAGCCAGGTGGCCGACGCGCTCACCCTCCCGCTGGGGACGGCCAAGACCCGTCTGCGGGACGGACTCATCCGCCTGCGCGACTGCCTGGGGGTGACCGCGTGACCACCAGCGCCGATCCGCACCGTATGACGGGGGCCTACGCCCTGCACGCGTTGTCCGGCGACGAGCTCGTGACGTTCGAGCGTCACCTGGCGGGCTGCGAACCGTGTGCGCAGGAGACCGCCGAGCTGTCGGCCGCGGCGGCCCGGCTGGGACTGGCCGCCACCGTGAGGCCTCCGGCGGCTCTGCGCGAGAAGGTGCTGCACCGCGTCTCGTCCGTCCGGCAGGTGCCGCCGGGTGGTTGGACGGCGATCCCCGCGGGGCGCGCCTCGCTGCGGGCCCGGCTCGTGTCCCGGTGGGCCCTGGCCACGTGCCTCGCCGCGGCTGCCGCGCTCGGGGGTACGACCGTCTGGCAGCACCAGCGCGCCGAGGACGCCCTGCGTGAGGCGCGCAGGGCACGGAGCGGCACCGAGGCGATCGCGTCCGTCCTGACCTCGCCGGACGCCAGGACGCGCACCGCCGCACTGGGCGGCGGCGCCACCGGCACGGTCGTGGTCTCCCGGAACCGGGACAAGGCCGTGTTCCTCGCTTCCGGGATGGCCCGTCCCGCGGCGGGCAAGGTCTACCAGCTGTGGTTCGACGACGAGGGCACCATGCGCTCCGCCGGCCTGATGGACCCGGGTCGCACCGACCAGGCCGTTCTCCTGCAAGGCGCTGTCGACGGGGCCTCCGGCATGGGGGTCACCCTGGAGCCGTCCGGTGGCTCGGAGAAGCCGACCTCCCCACCGGTCGCCCTGCTGGGCCTGCCCGCCTGAGAGGGCCGCGGCGAGGCGTGGACCGCACATCGTGACGCAAGACCTGTCGCACCCTGAAGTCAGCCGGCCCCTTTCGGGCCGGCTGTTTCATTGTGGTCCGTGGCCGATTCCCTCATTGGTGTCGGCGATTCCTCTGATTCCGTAGTCGGCCATTCTTCTGATCCGTAGCCGAAGAGCGGACGGATGGGTGTCGACGGCCATATTCATCCGATCGAAGTAACGACCAATCCGTCCCCGGTCCGGAACCGGATTCCCCACGTGACCGATGACGACGAGACACCAAGAGAGCCGGCCCGCCCGCTCCGCCCGTTCGCGGGGGCCCTCGCCGGTCTGGTGAGCGGATGCAGCGCGATCGCCGTGGCCGAACTGGTGTCGGCGGCGCTCCGTCCGCAGGCGGGCCCGTTGATCGCTGTGGGCGGCGCGACGATCGACCGCACCCCGACCGCCGTAAAGGACTGGGCGGTACGGAATTTCGGCACCGACGACAAGCTTGTTCTTCAGCTCGGAATTCTGGCGGTACTCGCGCTTTTCGCGGTGGCGCTGGGAATTGCGGTATTGCGGTTCCGGCGCGCCGGGGCGGCCGGTGTGCTGGCGTTCGGCGCGGTCGGGGCGGCGGCGGCCGCCACCCGTCCCGACACGAGGGGCTTCAGCGACACGCTCCCGTCCCTCGTGGGTGCCTGCACCGGGGCGGTCCTGCTGTACGTACTGGCGGGCCGTCTGGAACGGCGCCGTCCGGCCACGCCCGGAACGGCCGACGAACCGGTCGCCGACTGGGACCGGCGTGGTTTCGTCGCCGCGGCGTCCGCCGCCGCCCTGGCCTCCGCGGGAGCCGGCGCCCTGGGCCGGTCCCTGAACGGTTCAAGCGGCCGCAGCGCGGTGGCCTCCCGTGACCGGCTGGTCCTGCCCGCGCCCGCATCTCCCGCGCCCGCCGTTCCCCGGGGTGCCGCGCTGCGGGTTCCCGGCGCCGTCCCCTTCACCACCCCCAACAGCTCGTTCTACCGCGTGGACACCGCGCTGGTGGTACCCGAGGTGGACGCCACCACCTGGCGGCTGCGCATCCATGGCAAGGGTGTCGCCCGCCCGCTCACCCTCTCCTTCGACGACCTGCTGCGACGCGAGCTGGTCGAACGCGACATCACGCTCACCTGCGTCTCCAACGAGGTCGGCGGCCCCTACGTGGGCAACGCCCGCTGGACCGGCGTACGCCTGGCGGAGTTGCTGGCCGAGTCGGGGGTGCGGCCTCCCTCGAAGGGTGGACCGGCTGATCAGCTGGTGGCCCGGTCCGTGGACGGCATGACGATCGGAAGCCCGGTCGAGGACGTCATGGACGGCCGCGACGCCCTCCTCGCCCTCGGAATGAACGGCGAACCGCTGCCCTTCGACCACGGCTTCCCGGTCCGCATGGTCGTGCCCGGCCTCTACGGTTTCGTCTCGGCCTGCAAGTGGATCAAAGACATCGAACTCACCACCTTCGACGCCTACGACCCCTACTGGGTCAGGCACGGCTGGGCGCGGAGGGCGCCGGTCAAGACCCAGTCGCGCATAGACACCCCCAAGCCCTTCGCCCGGCCGAGGGCGGGCACCGTCATGGTCGCCGGCGTCGCCTGGGCCCAGCACCGGGGCATCGACAAGGTCGAGGTCCGCGTCGACGACGGTCCCTGGCAGCAGGCCCGCCTCGCCGCCGAGGACAGCCGCGACACCTGGCGCCAGTGGTCCTACGCCTGGCAGGCGGCGAAGGGCAATCACACCCTCAGCGTGCGCGCCACCGACCGCACCGGCCGGGTGCAGACGCAGCAACGCACCCGCACGGTCCCCGACGGCGCCGACGGATGGCACTCCGTCGTCGTCACCGTCGAGTGATCCGGGACCACCTTTCCCCCGAGCCAGCGCGGCACCCTGCCGCGCCGACACCCATAGGAGAAACAGCATGAACACCCGTATCCGCCGTACCACCGTCACGCTGACCGCCGCGGTTCTGCTGCCCCTGGCACTGAGCGCCTGCTCCAGCGACGGCGGTGACTCCTCCGCCACGTCCGACTCGTCCCCGAAGGCATCGGCCTCGGCGCCCGGGAACAGCGGCGACATGGGCGGGGCCGGGAGCAGCGCGGACCAGCCCTTCGGCGCGGCCTGTTCGGCGGTGCCCAAGAGCGGTGCCGGTTCCTTCGAGGGCATGGCCCAGGACCCGGTCGCCACGGCCGCCTCCCACAACCCGGCCCTGTCCACGCTGGTCAGCGCGGTGAAGAAGGCCGGTCTGGTGGACACCCTCAACAACGCCCAGGACATCACCGTGTTCGCGCCCACCGATGACGCCTTCGCCAAGATCCCGAAGGCCACTTTGGACAAGGTCCTCAACGACAAGGCCCAGCTGACGAAGATCCTCACGTACCACGTCGTCGGCCAGAAGCTCACGCCCGAGGACCTGCGGAACGGCTCCTTCCCCACCTTGGAGAAGTCGAAGATCACCACCTCCGGCTCGGGTGAGTCCTACACCGTCAACGACGACTCCGAGGTCGTCTGCGGCAACGTCAAGACCGCGAACGCCAACGTCTACATCGTCGACACGGTACTGATGCCGCCTGCTTCCTGACGGCACAGCACGGGGCCGGGACCGCTGCGGTCCCGGCCTCTCTCGTGCCTCGGGACTTACACCGGACCTCCACGTCACCGCGGATCCAGGCGGGAGGCGGGAGGTGGAAGGGTGTGACCGCGCCCTTCCCGGGGATGATCTCGGGGACGGCTCCGGCGTACGCCGGCCACTTCGGCGGCTTCGGCGCGTTCCTGTCGGCGGGAGCGCTCGGCGTCCTCGACCGGGCGGCGGGCCGTCGGCTCGAGGGCGGTGGCAGCGCCCGGCCGCCGATCACACCCACCCTCGAAGCCCTCGAAGCCCGCAAGGAAGACGAAGGACGCCGCATGTCCGCTGACCCGTGCCCCGGCGGCACCCGCCCCGCCGTCCGCGCCCGGCCGCCCGCCGCCTGGTGGCCGGCGCTGCGGCGCACACCGGTGTCGCTGTGGAACGACGACATCTCGGACTTCGCGGCGGCCCTGACGTACTACGCCATCCTCTCCGTGCTGCCCGCGCTGCTGGTGATGGTGCTGGCGTTCGGCCGGTTCAGCCCGGGCACCGCGCAGGAGTTCGTCAGCCATGTCACCGCCTACGCGCCCGCCGAGTCGGCGGGCGCCCTGCACGCCGCGCTCTCCCGGATGCTGGGCGCGGAACGCGGCGCGTGGCCGCTGCTGGTGGCCGGTACCGCGAGCGCGTTGTGGTCCGCCTCCAGCTACCTGGCCGTTTTCCGCCGTGCCCTGCACCGCATGCACCGGGTCGAGGACCAGCGGTCACCCTGGCGCCGGGCCCATCGCATCGTGCTCACCGCGCTGATCCTGCTGCTTCTGCTGGTGACCGGTTCCCTCGCCCTGCTGCTGACCGGGCCGCTGGCCGAGGACCTGGGCCGGGCCCTGGCCCTCGACTCCACGGCGGCCTGGGGCTGGAGTGTGCTGCGCTGGCCGCTGCTGCTGTGCCTGGTGGCGCTGCTGGTCGTCGTCGTCTTCCACACCGGTCCACCCGACGCCCGCCGGAGTGCCCTGAGTCTGCCCGGCGGTGTCCTGGCGGCCGTGCTGTGGCTGGCCGTCTCCACCGGTTTCGCGCTGTACGCCTCCACCCTGAGCGCGTACAGCCGGCTCTACGGCTCCCTCGCCGGCGTCGTCGTCTTCCTGATCTGGCTGTGGCTGTCCAACCTCGCGCTGCTCACCGGCGCGCAGTTCGCCGCCGAGCTGGGCAAGGACACGCCCGCTCTCCCCACCGGGGGCGGCCCGACACAAGCGGTCGGCGTCCAGCAAGGTCACGGCAAAGGGGCCTGACCCGAAGCGTCAGACCCCTCTCACCCTGCTGGTCCGCCGGAGCGTTCAGGGGACGCTCAGTCAACCGGTCACACGTTGATCCGGAATCTTCAGCACAGCACTGCGACCTGCGGAAATGTGGTTTCGACAGCCCCCATCCAGCACCGATCCAGCACGAAGCAAAGCGTTGTGTACACATGGGCCACTCGGTACGCTTGGGCGCATGACGCAGCCGCTGCCCATAGAGTCCATCCGCGATGTGCGTGCCCACCTGGCCGAGGTCGTGGAGCGCGCCGACCGCGACGACGTGCCCACAGTGATCACGCGTCGAGGCAAGGAAGTCGCCGCCGTCGTCTCCATCGAGGTACTGCGCAAGTACCAGGAGTGGGAAGAGCGCGAGATCAACCGGATCATCGACGAGCGCATGGCCAACCGCGCGCCTGGCATCCCGATCGAGGACGTCATGAGGGAGACGCTGGCACGCGGTGAGTGAGTACCGAACCGTCTTCCGCCCCGAGGCACAGGCCGAGCTTCGGAAGATCCCCCGCGACATGGCGCTGCGCATCCTGGCCAAGCTGACCGAGTTGGAGACCGACCCCCTCGGCTTCAACACCACCGCACTCGTATCCCAGCCCGAACGGCGCCGCCTGCGCGTCGGCGACTACCGCGTCGTCTACACCATCGACAACGGAGAACTGGTGGTTTGGGTCGTTCACGTAGGACACCGGTCCACCGTTCACGACACCTGATCGCTGCTGACCACACGTCAGAATATCCAGCACCCATCCAGCGCGGTGGCGACGAAGGGGTCGGACCCGATAGAGCCCGACCCCTTCCAACCTCACGTTTGACTCAACGCATTACGTGACGTAAGTGAATGACTACACGCTGAAGCGGAACTCCACCACAACCACCCTGACCTGCGGTTATGCGGGCGCATCCCAGCACCATCCCGGCACGGGTTTCACTGCAAAGTACGAGAAGATCCAGAAGCGCCAAGACTACGCGTCAACGCCCGGCTCGGATACAGACTGAGCAGCACTCCAGACGCTGTAATAGGCTCTGTACTAGACTTGTGGCCATGAAGTCACCCCGCCCCGGCGGCACGGAGAACATCTCCGTGTCGATGCCCTCGGAACTCCTCGGTGCTCTGCGCACTCGTACAGGTAAGCGCGGCGTGTCCGCGTACGTGACGGCGGCGGTCCGGCATCAGCTCGCCATGGACGGCCTCGCCGAGATCGTGGCCGTCTACGAAGCCGAGCACGAGCCGCTGAGCGAGGCCGAGGTCCAAGCCGCGCAGCGCGAACTGTTCGGTGACGCACCGGCGCCCTACGCATCGAACGACAGCGCCGCATGAAGGAACCCGCGGCTAGGTCCCTGGCACTCGACTCCCAGGCACTGTCGTTGCTCCTGCGCAACGACCGCCAGATGATCGCCCGGATCGAGGCCGCTCGACGCGTGGGGGTGCCCGTCCTCGTGTCGGCCCTGACGGTGGTGGAGGCCGTCTACGGGAAAACGGACGCCGCTCGGCTGCACTGGGTGCTCTCCCGGCTTCAGGTCCAGGACGTCACCCAGGCGGACAGCCTCACCGCGGTGCAACTGCTGAGCGACGCCGGTGGCCTGCATGGCCACAAGTACGCCATCGACGCCCTCGTCGCCGCGATGGCGCTCCGCTCCCCGGCACCCGTCCTCGTACTGACCTCGGACCGCGACGACTGGTCGAAACTGTGTGGCGCCGGAGTACAGATCAAGGATGTCTGACCTCGGCGTTCACTCAGCTTGAATCCACCTGCTGATTGTGACTGGGTCACGACATCTGGACGACGGCCTTGCCCTTGGCGTGACCCTCTTCCAGGTAGGCAAAGGCGTTGGCGGTCTGCTCGAAGGGGGAAGACGCGGTCAGCGACGGTCTTGAGGGTGCCCTTGTCGACGAGGCCGGCCAGTACCTCGAGGTCGGCTCCGCTGAGGTGCATGAACGGGTAGCGGTAGCCGACACCCCGGCGGCGGGCCGCCCGGCGGATCTTGGCGCTCGCCGCTGCGTGGCGAAGATGCCGCAGTCGCTGGACTTCACCGAGACGGCTGGGCTCCCGCTCGCCGGACTGACGGCCTTGCAGGCGCTGCGCGACGAATTGGCGGTCAAGGGGGGCTGATGCTGCGACTTCGCTTGTCAGGATGCGAGTTGACATCAATTCGGTGTTCGTGCTCGTTCGCTGTAATTCGTGGCCGTTGCCGTCGCTACTGCCGTCAGCGCTCTGCGCCCTCCGGCGAATTCCAGGAACGCCGAAATTCCGTCAAGCGGCTTTGTCGTGCGGGGTGGGGCTGATGGTGAGGTCCGCGCCGAGGGCGTGGGTCAGGCGTCGCAGGAGAGGAAGCGTCGGCACGGTCCCGCCACCCTCGAAGCGGCAGATCTGGGGTTGCTTCATCCCACACCGCTCGGCCAGCTCTGCCTGGGATAGGTCGAGTTGGATACGACGGGCCTGGACGAGTTGTCCGAGCTCGCGCGCGAGTGCGGAAGATGGGTCCTGCATAACTCCTCCCCGGCTCAGGCTGCCGAGGCGGTGATCATGACGGTGGGCTCGTGTCCGCCGACAAGGTGCAACGTCCAGGGCGCGCGGGCCAGGCGCATGACGACCGCGATGGGCGGCGGCTCGGTGGCCGTCTCGATGCCCTCAATGTCATCGACGCTGACGTGCATTCGCTCGGCCAGGTCAGTCTCGATCAGGCCCAACTGCATGCGTCGGTCGTAGATGGCTTTGCCCAGCGTCATGGCGAGGCCTGCCTCTTCGTAGACCCGGTCGTACTCGGGGTCAGCGTCGAGGTGTTCACCCAGCATCTGACGGTGACGACGGGGCCTCCATTCGCTGTGGTTCATCGGTTCTCCTTGAGGTTGCGGCTGTGGAGGTCGGGTTCGGCTGCGGCTTCGTGCTCGGCCTCACACAAGCGCTCTGCGGCGCGGGCGCGGTCCGCTTCGGCCTCCTCGCACATCTTCGTCTTACGGAAGCCTGTCAGCAGCACGACGCGTCGGCCAGGCGCGGGGGCGTGGCCGCCCTGCACGGCCTGCAGGCCGCCGAAGAGGCCCGCGCGGAGTTCGCCGCCCGCTTAAAGCGGTCCTTCGGCGACACCCAGAACCTCCCGGTCGTCTCCCTCCCGGAGCACGGTGAGTTCACCCTGGGCCAACTGATAAGTCAACCCTGGAGTTCACGCCCAGTGTCTCCGCAGTTCGTCGGGTCGCCCAGCAGAACGGCCTTCGGTTGATAGCCAAGGCCGACGGTGAGCAGCAGACCACGATACTCACCCAGCCCTCGGTGCAGGAGACCCTGACCACCGTGGTGGCGAAGGCCGACGTCGGCGAGGGCGCGGAGTTGTACCTGAAGGTGGGCCGGAAGGTCGCACGCGTAGAACGCTGAGAACCCCTTCGGGGAGGTGTGCGCACGCCTCCCCGAACCGGTCGGCGCAGTTGTTACTCGGCCGTCGCCGCTTGAGTGGAGCGCCGAGTGAGCAAGGACCGCACGCGCTTCAGGTTCGCGATCGCGCACTAGGTGTGCTGTCCGGTGACGTTGGTGACGCGGCTGGGCCCAACGAACCCCGTAGGGTCTTTTTGAAGGGCCCGGGAGGGTCAAGGTTCAGTGAGCAGTGCCACGGTCGGCTGCGCGAGACATACCGGATGAGCGGTGGCGGAGTACACGAGTCGCGCGAAGGTGCAGCTCCTTTGGCGATGAGGACCTTGGACCGTCTCCTCAGCGCGAGTAGTCCGCGAGGGTGAGTAGCAGGTGTGCCGACTCAGCGCGCACGTGATCGGAATGGGCACCTGCCGGATTGAGGTGGCGCCCGCGAACATACACGTCGGAGGCGTCGATGTTGACGAAACGGTGGTCGAGCGCAGAGTGCGGATACCGCTCGTCCAGTGGCAACAGGGGTGTGGTGAACATGGGCGCTGGGGCCGGACCAATTCCGGAGTGTCCAATGCCGGGTTGCTGTTCGGCCCGCAGGTGCCAGAATCCCGTCGCCCGGTCGTGACGGGAGTAAGTGGCGACGACGGGGCCCCTCAGCGGAGCGCCGTCATGCGCCTTGCTGGGCAGGATGTTCGAAAAGAGCGAGAGGAATGCATCCCGGCTTGCGGCCATCTGGAATAGCAGCATGCTGTCGGCGGTGAACGGGTGGGATGGCGAGTGGTCTGTCACGCTCCAGCCGAGTGTGTCATCAAGGCGGGCATCTGCCGACCATTGGACCGCCTCGCACAGGAAGCGGCAGCCGAAGGAGTGCCCGACGAGGTGGAGGTACTGACCGTCTCGGTTGGCGAGCACGGGCGCTGCTCCAGGGTCGGCGCGCTCCGCGTCCAGATAGCCGAGGAGTCGGCCCAGGATGTGGGCGGCGTGGCCTCCTCCGTCGCGTGCGCCCATCGCGTGCGCCCGGTCCCGGATCCTGCGGTAGCCGGTGGGGGTGATCAGGCTGGAAGATGGCCAGCGCACGACGACGCACCATGGGTCGAAGCCCTTGGCCGCTAGGGCTGGATACCGGGCCGGAGCTGTCGCACGGACGCCCTGCATCAGAGCCAAGAGTCGCTCGGCGGTGCGGTAGGCGGAGTCGGGCGAGGTCTGCCAACCGTGAACATAGACGAATATGTCCGTCGCCCAGACAGGCGGGGCGAGGCGCTCCGCGAAGTAATGGCGCAGCCAGGCCTCGGGCACAGGCTCACCCGTGTCGGCGTCGAGCAGCCAGCCCGTTGCATCCAGGTCAACAACCTCCACGGTGACGACACGGCTCATGCCTCGCCTCCACGTGTCCTATCCAGACGGGCATCCATGCCGCAGTGCAGGCCGTAGGCGAAGCCCAGGGGATTTCGGTATCGGGCGGCGAAGTGCCGGGCCAACTCATGAGTGATCTGGCCAGCGGTCGCCGCCCCGCGAAGGTAGCGGGTGACGAACTCGAGCGCGTATTCGGCGGCAAACGCCTGCGGCATCGCGATTTGCGGCCCGAGCACGCCCTGCGCGCCGTGCTCGATGAGCATGCTCCCAAGGAACGCTCGGTCCGCACTCGCCGCGGAGACTCCGGTGTGGCAGGCGTTGAGTAGGACAAGCGGTCGGAAACAACCGTGCCGGTAGTTGGCCCGTAGCTCCCGTACGGTGTGGCCGTCGATGGGGGCGCCGTCGGTGAGCTTGATGACCAGGGTCGGGAGTTCGGGAGGGTTGCCGACGAACTCTCCGTGGCACCAGAAGTACATCAACTGCTCGTCCAGCTCGGGCTTCTCCAGATCGCGGACGAGTTCCTCATAGGTCGTTCGTACGGTGTAATCCGTGCCCGCCGCCAGTGCCTTCGCGACTTCATCCGCACGGGTGGCGCTGCCCACGTGGACGTCGTGGTTCAGGCTGACCGAGGGCCGTTCGTGGGCTGCTCCGGGCGGCCCGATCCACGCGTAGGCATCACTGGTGTGCTCGATCTGATGCCGATGGCCGAGGAAGCGAGTGAAAAGAACCTGCAAGGTTGCAGGCACGGTGGAATCCTCGGTGGTTGTGCACAGCAATGGCCAGGGCAGATGTAGTTCGGAGTCGAACCGTACCCGCAGCCCCTCCTGGGACAGGGCCGAACGCAGGGAGTTGCGGAATATCTTGGTCGGTTCGTCGTCACCGCGCAGCAGAGTGCTGAACAGCAGTGATTCCCCGCTTCGAGCCAGATCGGCCACTATCCGACGCAGCTCCTCCTCAGGTTCGGCACTGAGGTCCGCGGACGTTGCGTACGGGCGCCGTCGACCCTGTACAGAGCGACCCAGGTCGTCGACCGGCTGGAAGTCAACGAACTGTGTTCTCCATCGGGCACGGAGCCGGGCCGCTGCCCCATGGACCTCATCGGGCGTGGCATGCAAGTCAACCTTATGTTCGGTGCCGTGGAGTGCCGGAACGGCCGATCCTGACATCCGCGCCCTGATCCGGCCTCCGCCGAGGACGTCGAAGCTGACGAGGAGATCGGGGGCCTGCGTCGTCAGGTGCGGCAGGAAGCGGAAGCCGTCGCTGGGGTCCTGAACAATGCGGGTGGTCAATTCACGGGGCATCGGTCAGGCCCTCCCCGTGCGTGGCCGCAGCTGTCTATTCCCCGACCTACTGGGCTTCGTCTCCGTGAAGGACAGGTCGGACTCCACCTGCTGCAAGACGGTGCCTGTGTCGTGATGTACCAGGGTGAACCGGATCCGGTGTGTGCCGGGCTCCAGGGCCGTGAAGCGGAACTGCTCGGATTCGGCGTCTCCGGGGTGGTACATCATCGTGGCGGGTGCAACCTCCGCACTGCTCAACGGCACTGCCACGATGTCCAGCGGGGGCCGCTCCCCCGGGCGGGCCCATGGATGCTGGGGCTCAGCAATCAGCCTGAGTGTCACGTGTACTGGAGTCCCCACAGTGGGGTTGTCGTCCAAGAGCGTCAGATGCGCGCGGCAGCGTGGCGGTGCCGAAAGCGCCGGAGGTGCCACGTCAATATCAACCACGCTGCCGGCGACTGCATAGGGGACGACTGCATGGGAGGCGACCGCTGCTTCGTAGAAGGCATCCGCGAGGGCGACGATGATCGAGTTGATCGCTGGCCCGTCGGTGAAGAAGTAGTCGGCCATCGTGTTGTGGGCGTCTTGGTTTTCTGCGACTGCCTCCGTGACGGCGGCTTGGAAGTCCTGCGACTCCAGGAACTGCTTCTTGGAGTTCACCTTGGTTTGCTGGACCAGGTTCGGGTCGGCGAGCAGCAGTTGCAAGAGGCCCTGTACGAACTCCCTGATCTGGGAAGCAGCGAACGTTTCGGCGCCGAAGAGGTCGTTCATCTTGTCTATGACGACCTGAAGTGCGACGTACTTCGGATCCTTCTTCGCTCCCGTACCGGCGGCGCTGATGCCCTTCAGCTGCCCGTCGCCCACGAGTGAGATGTCGACCGGGATCGCCTTGTTGTGCTTGACCCCGACCAACACCACGTCGGAGAGGTCTACGTCGGCCGCCCAAGCGGACTCGGCAATCACCTTCTCCAGCAGACGCAGGAAGATCGAGAGCATCTCCATGTAGGGATCGCCGTAGTCGACGATCTGTGACATGAAGTCGTAGAGCCGTACGTAGGTGGAGACATCCTTTCGGAACAGGTCGAGCTCCTGAAGCTTTACCTGGTCTTCCTCCTCGATCGCCCGCGCGTAGCGGCGCCGGAAGTCGTGCTGCGCCGGGCTGATCGCCGCCGAGAGAGCGTTGTTGCCCTTCCGTGTCACCCACAATTCGGCGACCTTACGGACGTCGTCCTCGGTGTAGATCCCGGTCTGAGCAAGCTTGTTGGCCAGATGGACGACGACATACGGGTCGGTCTCGGTCTCCAGAGTCGCGTTCTTGAAGTACGGCTCGAAGGCCGTCTTGATGTCCTCAGGCTTGTTGGCGAAGTCGATGACGAACGTCTTACGCTTCTGCTCCCCACCAGCGGTCCGGTGGGTACGGTTGAGACGCGAGAGCGTCTGCACTGCGGTGACCCCCGACAGCTTCTTGTCGACGTACATCGCCGAGAGCAAGGGCTGGTCGAAGCCGGTCTGGAACTTGTTAGCGACCAGCATGATCTTGTACGTGTCGCCCTTGAAGGCGGCCGCCAGATCAGCACCGGCACCGGGGTTCAAATTGGCCTCGGTGAACTCGTCGTCCTTCGACGGTTGCGGACCCCAGTCGCTGTGCCAGGTCTCGTCCTCGGGCATGGTCACCCCGCCCGAAAAAGCGACCAGGGTGCGGTAGTTGTACGAGGCGTCCTCGGCGCGGCGCTTGGCGATGTACGCATCTATCGCCAGCTTGTACTTCACCGCGGACTTGCGCGAGTCGGTCACCACCATCGCCTTCGCCTTGCCTTCGAGGAGGTAGGCGACGTTGGCGTGGAAGTGCTCGACGACGATCTGCACCTTCTGGCTGACGTTCGTCGGGTGGAGCTGAACCCACCTCATCAGCCCCTTGCGGGCTGCGGCCTCCTCGACCTCTCCCCCATCACCGCTCTCGGCCCTGCCGGCGATCTTCAGCGCGGTGTCGTAGGACTGATAGCCCTTGAGCACGTCGAGGATGTAGCCCTCCTCGATCGCCTGCTTCATCGAGTACAGGTGGAACTCGCGCGGCTTCCCGTCGGGCCCCTTGCGGCCGAACAGTTCGAGGGTCTTGTTCTTCGGCGTCGCGGTGAAGGCGAAGTAGGAGATGTTCTCCGACTCGGCACGCTCGGCCATCTCCGAGGCCAGCACCGACTCCACATCGACCTCGCCGCCCTCCTCGATCTCCTTGAGCTCCTCGGCCGTCAGTACCTGCTTCAACTTCGAGGAGATCTGCCCCGACTGGGACGAGTGCGCCTCATCAGCGATCACGGCGAACCGCTTGCCCTTCAGGCCGGCGTCGGTCCGGATCTCTTCCAGCGCGTGCGGGAAGGTCTGCACCGTCACCGCGATGATGAGCTCGCCGTTCTTCAACGCCTGCGCCAGCAGCCCCGACTTCGACTTCGCGCCCGCCTTGCGGACGTCCTCGGGGCTGATCGTCGCGACAATCTTCTTGTTCCCGTCGATCTGGCGAATCGCATCCTGCAGCTGGGAGTCGAGCACGGTGCGGTCCACGACCACGATGACCGAGTCGAAGACCTTCTTGTCGTCGGCATCATGCAGTCGGGCCAGCCCGTGGGCGGTCCAGGCGATGGTGTTCGTCTTTCCTGACCCGGCCGAGTGCTCGATCAAGTACCGGTGCCCGACACCCTCCTCCTTCACTGCGGCGACGATGCTCGTGACGGCCTCCCATTGGTGGAAGCGTGGGAAGAGCATGCTCGTGCGCCGCACCGAGGTGCCGGTGGTGACGTCCCACTCCTCCTTGGTCTGCACGATCATCAGCCGCCCGATGATGTTCAGCCAGGCGTGCTTCTCCCAGACGCGTTCCCATAGGTACGTCGTCGCCGACCCGTCGTCCGCGCCGGGCGGGTTGCCGGCACCACTGTCGAAGCCGATGTTGAATGGAAGGAAGTGGGTCTTGTCTCCCTCTAGCTTCGTGGTCATGGCCGCTAGACCGTTGGAGACCGCGAAGTGCACCAGCGCCCGGTGACCGAACGACAGCAGCGGCTCCGGGCGCCCGTTCGTCAGCGGGTTGCGGTCGTGCTTGTACTGGTTGATCGCCTCGTCCAGCGACTGGGTGAAGTCGGTTTTCAGCTCCACCGTCGCCACCGGGAGCCCGTTGACGAAGAACACCAGATCGATGGTGCGCTGGTCGGCCGTCGAGAAGTGCACCTGCCGCACCACCCGGACCCGCATCGCCTCGTAATGCGACACGGTGGTCGCGTTGAGCGAGGTCTCGGGGCGGAACTGCGCCATCTTCAACCGGCCGCCACCGATGTACTGGACCCCGTTGCGCAGGATGTTCAGTGTCCCGCCGCCATGTTCCAGGGGCTTGTCCAACGCTGCGGTCAGCACGTCAAGGAACTTCGCCGGCGACCCCGCCGCCTTCAGTGCCTTCTCGTACGC